>JBNLGQ010000041.1:0-10020 GCA_050306135.1 Gammaproteobacteria bacterium | reverse complement strand
CAAATCCTCTTCTTCATCGGTATTTTCACGAATCGCAGCATCGATGGTAAAGATATTAATCAGGCCACCATGCGGCTGATTTTGAATGGTGATTTCCTGATTGTGTCGGGTCCAGACTTCGTAGTCGTTGAAATCATGTGCAGGAGTAATCTTGACACAGCCGGTGCCGAATTCGGCATCCACATGCTCATCGATAATAATGGGAATATGACGACCGGTCAGTGGTAACTCGACAGTCTGACCAACCAGATGCATATAGCGTTCATCGCCGGGTGCGATAGCGATAGCACAGTCACCCAGCATGGTTTCAGGTCGGGTGGTGGCAACCACCAGATGACCTTCCTGATTACTCAGTGGATAGCGCAGATGCCACATGGAACCGTTTTCTTCTTCAGAAAGTACTTCCAGATCAGAAACCGCAGTATGGAATTTGGTATCCCAGTTAACCAGACGCTTGCCTCTATAGATCAGGCCTTCTTCGTACAGACGCACAAAAACTTCCTGCACCGCATCGGATAGTCCATCATCCATAGTGAAACGTTCATGCGGCCAGTCCAGCGATGAGCCCAGGCGACGCAACTGAGTGGTAATGTTGCCACCCGATTGCTGCTTCCACTCCCAGATACGGTCGATGAATTTATCTCTTCCGAGGTCGTGGCGAGACAGACCCTCGGCTTCCAGTTGACGCTCAACCACCATCTGGGTCGCAATACCGGCATGATCACTGCCAGGCTGCCACAGGGTTTTATCACCCTTCATACGGTGGTAGCGGATCAGACTATCCATGATTGCATTATTAAACCCATGCCCCATATGCAGGCTTCCGGTCACATTGGGCGGTGGGATCATGATGCAATAGCTGGATTGCTGATCATCACTTTGCCCATCCTTTGGTGAAAAATAGGCGTTTTGCTCCCAGCGTTTATACCATTCCTGTTCTATTGCGTGCGGGTCGTAGGTTTTTTCCATCGGATATCTTAAGTCTGTGTTCAATCAAAGCCGTCAATTATACATGCGTTAAGTGGCATGTAGATAGCTTCTGCTTCGACAGATTAAAATATGACACAGAAATCGCCGTTGCTTGCTATTATAAGGCAGTGATTAATACCGAATACCGCTTTATATGAGTACTTCCATCCTCGTTCAGGTCGAAAAACAACGCCAGATCCTGAAAGAGTTTCTCTACGACAATATGTATTTACTGGCTCAGAAGTGTAGTGCAGTTATGCATGATCCCGTGGCGCTGGATGACTTGCTGGATGAACATGTCCACAAATCCAGCCTGTGCAAATACCTCTGGGTGCTAGACCATACAGCACATCAGGTGACCGCGACTGTGGCTCGAGGTCATAGAAAAGAGGAACAACGCGGTCGAGATCGAGCGGCACGGCCTTATATGCAACGAGCACTCAAAGGCGATCATTTCTATCTGTCTGAAGCTTATATCAGTCGTAACCGTAAACGACCTTCGTTAACCTCGGTGCAAACCATTGTGGATCAGGATGGCCATACCATCGGTTTTCTGGGGGCGGATTTTGACTTGCGTGAATTGCCTAATACCGCATCGCTGAATCTGGATCGTAAAGGCTGGCAGCAAATGAAAGGAGATCCTGCGATTCGGGGCGGTCTGTTTGCACAGCAGCGTGTGTTGAGTGCGATGGATGAAAAGATTGATGATGTGATGTCATTGGTGGAGGAGTTGATGATTGCGCATGGCGTATTTCATGCAAAGTTCCACTTTTCCAGTAGCCGCGCCACGGTATGGCTGGTGGACAGCCCCTACAATTATCAGGTTTTAAATATTGACGAATTGACGAACCCCAGCCTGTGTCTGGCATTTCCCAAGCGTGAGTATTTTGATCAGGCCGAGGTGCCGGAAGAAAAAATCTCTGAAGTATTTGCTCAATTTAAAAAGCTCCGCTTTGCCGATGAAACTATTTACCTACGTTCAGCTTCACTCAATGTGGTGAATAAAATTGTCGGGCTTAACTTTTCCTGTGACGGTTCGCATTACGTACCCTATGACGAATTTTTGATGAAAGACAATATTTTCTGGTTTGGGGTAGGCTAGTCGGTATCTCTAATAAACGTACTTTTTCTGCGATAGCCGCATCACCGATTGTCGCTCCTCGACAATAGCTTCTGCATTGTCAATCAACAGCTGTTAACAGGACCTGATGTCTCGGCAAACTGTGACCAGTGTGAGGCATTGAGGAAAGCACACCCCGAACGATGCTGTTTTGCCAGAGTTTCAAACTCATCTCCATGAACAAGTTTGTAGCACATATAAAATGATGGTATTACAATACGTCGTGATCAGATACTCATCTATAATACAACAAGTTATAAGCAAACTTATTGTGTCAACTGCCAGGGAATTAGACCGCTTCCTTATTGTTAATGGAATACCAATGAATGCGTTAATGCCAAATTTGAACAAGTATTTTAAAATATTATTATTTATAACAGTGATAATACCGCTTCAGTCTGTGGATGCCAAAATGAATTCGGATATAGAAAAATCATACTTAGGCGGTTATACAAAAAGTGAATTTGAAACCATTTCTCAATTAGTACTTTTAGATGACCATACCTTTTTCTTCACATTTATGGGCGGTTCTCTTGATTTATCGGCTGTTGGTTACTGGAAGTTAAATTCAAATCCAGAATCAGGGATCGAGCTAAATGAGGTTCGCTTACAAACTCAGGTGTTCCCAGCCTATATTGAAAAAACAAAGAACGAGGAAAATAAGGTTAGGTTTATTTTTGACGGATACTCTATGTCAAACGCTGAACAAGCGGTATTTGCAATAAGTAAAACAGACCAGCTTCCTGCACATTTTAAGCCCCTTTTTGAAGAAGGTCAGTCTCACTGGCGAGATGAGTATGAGTTACCAGAGTATGATGCAGATGAGGTGCAATACTTCTATTTAGGTTATGTACAGGTTGATCAATTCGATCAGCCTGAAAAACTAAAAGTTTTCCAGTTTAAGCGAGAAAACGCTCAGCAAATCAAAATTGGGTTTAATTCACCGGCAGTAAATCCTCTTCTGAAAATGTCAGCTGTTTTAGAAAATAATACTCTGAAAGTTGATGGTAACACCTTTGGAACCAAAGACGAGATTCCTCTAGAAATCATTAAAGAAATACGAGAAAATTTTATTGATCCTGTTTTGAAACAGGAAAATTCAAATCACGAGTCAGAAGGCCAGATAAACGAGGTTAATCAAATTTCATCGATTAAAGAATTATCTTTAGAGCTAAATGCCATATCTGGTAAACCTTATAAGTACATTACTCCTGACCCTTTTGCCTTTAAGTATACAGACTGGTTATACTTAGATGTGGAATATAACGATGCTTTAGAAGACAGTAATCTAGTGCCCGATTTTTTGAAGGTATCCAGCGGTCTTGTCGAACATCAAACCGTTGAAAAGGATAATGCTGATAACCTGGTAGGTTTTTATAATAATTTATTAAATAACAATGTTGAGAATACAAGCCATCAATTTGAGATAATTGATACATTCATTAACAAGATAGAGCCGGCCATAAAATCCTTTCGTAAGGATGAAATATTTAACAAGAATTTTGAAATCTTTGTTAGCAACTCTCTAGGCATAACGATTGCTCATAAAAATGAGTCTCTAAAATTAAAAATATATAAAATGCTGGGAGATCATTTTGATCTTAAAGAATTAAAACATGGCACATTACTGTATAACCTCGCCTGTGATTATTCTTTGAACAAGGATAAACAGAAGATGCTTCAAGCTATTGAACTCGCGATCGAAAAAGGAAAAAATCCAGTCAATTTTACCAAAGATTCTGATTTTAAATTTTATTATACCGATCCAGATTTTATAAGGATCACTTCAGGTGAATAATCCTGGACACTAATAAATATCCATGCGGACCTTGAGGGTTAGGCATTAGCATTTACAAACAAAATACAGCAAAGAATTGAAGAGTTAAAGATTGATTATAAAAACAGCGGTGTAACTTCTTATGTCATTTAAGCGTTCATGGCATAAGAAATTTATTGTCATCTTTTTGTGATTTATTAGGCGTCCTGGTAATGAATACCACTAAACGAATTAATCAGAGGAACCCTAAATAATTCATTTCCTGAGATACCTTGTCAAATAGCGATAGAATTTTTTCTCTGTTCTTCATTTAGGTAATGTAATACTTGCTCTTAGACCGCCTTCTTTGCGGTTCTCAAGCTTCAGTTCACCGCCATGCGCCAGTACGATTGATCTGGCTACAGCAAGACCCAGACCGGTGCCTCCAGTGTCTCGATGACGCGATGTTTCCAGTCGAAAAAAAGGCGTGAACAATTCTTCCAGATTCTGTTCAGGGACTCCCGGACCCTTGTCATCAATGTGAATCTTCACCGAGTCATGTTGCGCCATTAATGTCACAATAGTTGCACCAGCGTACTTGAGCGCATTGTCGATCAGATTATTCAAGGCTCTTTTTAAGGCGATGGGTCTACAGGTAAAGGTCATTTTGTCAGGGCCAGAATACTTCACTTCTCCACCAAGGTCAGCGTGATCATCGACCAGAGACTGAAGCAATGCCGCCAGATCGGTGGTGCGGGCTTTTTCATCGGCGGCTTCATCACGAGAGAAGCTCAGCGTGGCGCTCAATATCGCTTCCATTTCACTCAACGTAGCCAACGTTTTCTCACGCATCTCACTATCTTCAATATATTCTGCCCGTAACCTTAAGGTGGTAACAGGGGTGCGTAAATCATGTGATACCGCAGCCAGCATCAAAGCTCGGTCAGTAATATGTTTATGCAGGCGTTGTTGCATACGATTAAAGGCGCGGATGGTCTGTCTGACTTCAAGCGGACCGGTTTCCGCTAGAGGTTGCTGGGCATGACCCAGGCCTAACCTGTCAGCTGCATCTGCCAGCTTTGCCATTGGCCGGGCCATCAGTTTGGCAATGATTAATCCACTGACAAAAATGAGCAGGAATAATAGCGCCAGTAATTGTAATGTCTTGCTTGCCCATGGAGGAGGGGGTTCAAGTTTTTTACTCTGTATATTTAGCCATATGCCATCCCTTAGGCGGATAGAGATATCCAGCACCTTGTTTTCCAGCATGCCGGGAACAGATGGTGGTGGTGAATTCGGGCCGCTTCTCATCTTTGGAGTTGGCATGTCGTGAAAATGGTTAATACGAATCGATGCGGGGTTTCTTATATGCAAGCGGTGTCTGAGTCTTTCAACGAGTTTGAAAGTACGTGGATTCATCGCAGGGTTTGTTACCAGCGGTTGAGCGGTCAGTGAAATGGTGTCACTTTCATCTTTTACCTGTTCGATAATGCTCGGGCGCTGTTGCTGAGTCGCGTTGTCCAGTAATCGTGCCACGGTTGTGACTCGGTCCATCAGGTGGATACGGTTGCGTTCATCAAAGATTTCGATGCGTGCGTCCTGCATAATAATGGCGCTGATAATAACCAGTAAAAGCGTCATACCAAATAGTAAGGCCAGAATGCTGGCCGCGAGTGTATCAGGCCAAAGGCGCATCATCTGCCTCTACATCAACTGCGAACATATAACCGTCACCACGTATGGTTTTAATAATCTGTGGAGTTTTCGGGTCATCACCCAGCTTACGCCGTAAACGGCTGACCAGGGTGTCAATCGCACGGTCAAATGCATGTGTGTCACGTCCACGCGCAAGGTCAAGTAACTGGTCACGATTAAGAACGCGTCCCGGTCGTAGTACAAACGCCATCAATAGTGCAAATTCAGCCGTACTTAATGGCACCAGGGTTTGATCAGGGTCGATTAATTCACGCGAACTGGGAGTTAGCGTCCAGCCTGAAAAACGCAGCTGCTCAGGTGCCTGCTGTGGCAAATGAGTAGGGACACTATCGCTACGTCTTAAAACAGCCTTGATTCGGGCGAGTAGTTCGCGCGGATTAAAAGGTTTTGCCAGATAATCATCGGCGCCCATCTCAAGGCCAATAATGCGGTCGGTTTCTTCACCCATGGCAGTGAGCATAATCACAGGGATATTTGATTTAGCACGCAGGTTGCGGCATAGCGTCAGGCCATCTTCTCCGGGCATCATCAGATCCAGTACGATCAGGTCGATATTCGCATCGGCCAGAACCTTTTTCATGCCTGCACCGTTTTCTGCCGTGCTGGCACGGTAGTTATGATCGGTGAGAAAGCGCTGTAAAAGTTCACGGATCTCCAGGTGATCATCAACAATTAAAATATGTGGCTGATTATCCATGAGGGTAATTCTACGTGTATTGCCTCGCGTACAGAAACATTACTTTGTGACATTGTGTGTCAACTCGTGAAAGTGACACAAACTGTTACCAACAAGGCTGATTTTGACATAACTCAGACACAGGAAAGTATTGTAATGCTTACGTCAAACAACGACATCAACTGAACATGAGGATTGAAAGATGAACAAGATAGCTAAAATCACAATGATTACCTTAGTGGCCGGTCTGGTCGGTTTTACTGCAGTTAACGCCGATGCTTACTGGGGTGGACAACGCGGTTATTGTAATCAAACAGGCATGGCCAATGGAGCGGGCATGAACAATGGAATGCCTATGCGAATGAAGCAAAAAGGTCAAAAAGGTCGTTTCATGAATAAAAATCTGAACCTGACTACTGATGAAGCAAAAACACTGGTTCAAGCGCGCTTAATCATGCGTGGTAATGATCGTCTGAAAGTCGGCAAGGTTACTGAAAAGGATGATACAACTTATCTGGTACAGATCGTTACTGTAGATGACTCACTGGTACGTGAGCTGGAGATTGATCGCAATACGGGTCGTCCGCTTGGTGCTGGTCGTGGTGCCCGTGCAGGCTTCATACAGCAATAAAGGTTTTACTCAGCAGCCCGTAGAAGCGGGCTGCTTTTTATTTTTTAGATTATTTGAAACAGGGTTATACAAAATGAAAATCAAACGTGAATGGGCCACCCCATTAACCGCAGGTGCATTCCTGCTGACAGCGGTTACCGGTATACTGATGTTCTTTCATATAGATAGTGGTATCAACAAAACGGCACATGAATGGTTAAGCTGGTTACTGGTGTTAGGTGTTGGATTACATATGGTATCTAATTTAACAGGTTTTAAACGTTATCTGACTGCGCCTAAAGGTCAGATATTTATAGGCGGTTTTGCGCTACTGCTAGCGTTAAGTTTTATTCCTGTGGGTAAAGAGGGTGGTGAGCCAGCGTTTATGCAGTCAGTAAAATCTCTATCTGCGGCACCCTTGACAACACTGGCATTAGTGGCGGAGGTAACACCCGAGCAAATGGCTAAACGTTTATCAAATGCAGGTTTTTCTGTAAAATCCAATGATCAAAGTGTCAGTGATGTGGTCGGTGCAGATCTTCGTAAACAGATGCATGTGTTAAAAATTGTATTGGCACAGAATTAAATTAACAGAGGAAATATGATTCGAATATATGGAATCAGGGAATATTTAAATCCGATAAAGGCTCAGCTTTCAAACGTAATCAATGAATGTATGGTTGAGGCTTTATCCTTTCCGGAAGACAAGCGAGCGCATCGATTTTTTCCGATGCATAAAGAAGACTTCTTTTATCCTGAAGGTCGCAGTGATGCTTACACAGTGATAGAGATTTCTATGATGCAAGGTCGCTCTGTAAAAGCCAGGAAAAATTTGATCCATTTATTATTTGAACGCATTGAATCTGAAGTTGGTATTAAGCCTGTTGATGTTGAGATTACGATCTTTGAATCCCCAGCGAGTAACTGGGGATTTAGAGGTATTACCGGCGATGAGGCCAAGTTGAATTATAAGGTTGATGTTTAAATTAACCACGAAGCACACGAAGCACACGAAGCGTATTAAGTGTTTATGCGTAGGTCGGATAAGCGAAGCGCCATCCGACATAAACATCACAGCTACCCCGTAAAACTCAAAGACGAATACAAGAAGAGATCGTTCCTCAGTTAAAAAGGAACGACCCCATCTTTAAAAGATTTATCAATAGTCGTTCATCTCCAATACCCGAGACGATTCCGCTGACGATATACGTTTTTCAGGATCGCTCTAATAGAGTAATCCTCACTTAAAATGGATAATGCTGGTGTGGATCTTCAATAGTCACCCAACGAATGGACGTAAATGAATCGATTGCCGGTTTACCACCAAAACGGCCGTAGCCACTGTCCTTAACGCCACCGAATGGCATTTGCGCTTCATCAGCTACAGTCGGGCCGTTAATGTGACAGATACCGCTTTCAATCTGATCAGCGACCGCCAGTGCACGCTGTATGTCGCTGCTGTAAACTGAGGCTGATAATCCATATGCAGTGTCATTTGCCACGCGAATGGCTTCTTCATCACTAGAAACGCGTATCACAGGTTTAACGGGGCCAAAGCTTTCTTCAGAATATATCTTCATGTCGGGAGTGACATTGTCGATTAACGTAGCTTCAACAATCGTACCTTGACGGTTACCACCGGCTATAACTTTACCGCCCTTAGAGGTTGCATCCTGAATGATGGCGTCCATTTTCTCAGCTGCTTCCATGGTGACTAAAGAACCCAAAACAACCATATCTCTGGGATTACCTGCAGGCAGTGCATTCGCCTTTGCAGCAAAAGCTTGTATAAACTGATCAGCAATGCCTTCATGCACGATAAGTCGCTCAGTTGACATACAAATCTGTCCCTGATTCATGAATGAACCAAATGCAGCTCCATTCACGGCGGCTTCAACATCAGCATCGTCTAAAATGATCATCGGTGCTTTTCCGCCTAATTCTAAAAGCACAGGTTTAAGTTGTTCGGCTGCTCTTTGCGCAATAATCCGACCAATGCTGGTAGATCCGGTGAAGTTGATATGGCGTATTTCAGACGCAGAGATTAATGCAGCGACAATTTCCGCTGCATCTTCCGGCGCATTGGTTATTACATTCAGCACGCCATCTGGAAAACCAGCCGCCTTAAAGGCTTCACCAATCGCCAGATGAGTTGCCGGACATAGCTCGGAGGCCTTGAGTATCACTGTGTTACCACAGGCTATGGCCATTGCTACCGCTCGAACACCTAAAATTACCGGTGCATTCCACGGTGCAATACCCAGACATACACCTAATGGTTTACGCTGGGACATGGATAAAGTGCCAGGTTTGTTTGCAGGAATCACTTCACCGGTGATTTGAGTGGTCATTGAAGCTGCCTCTCGCAGCATTCCGGCAGCTAACATGCAATTAAAACCACCCCATGGTCCTGTTGATCCTGTTTCAGTGACCATGGTCTGAATGATCTGATCAGTCATTCCTTCTAATTCATCCGCAGCTTTAAGTAATAAAGTTCGACGTTCGGTGGGTCCCGTTTTAGACCATGCCGGGAAAGCTTGTGCTGCCGCTTTTGCTGCTTTTAGTGCATCTTCTACGGAAGCTGCAGCAGCTGTGGTTGCCACTTCGCCAGTCACGGGGTCACGGCGTTCATAGGTTCGGTCATTAGTAGCAGCTACTTCTGAGCCACCAATCAGTAGTGTTTTTTTCATACGGGTTCCTCTTTTGTGGTTTTTATTTCAACACTTTGTCAGGTCGACAAAAATGTCACTATTTTGTTATGAAACATGAAGGTGAAGCTATTTCATGAGTATCTGTTTTACTAGGCCAGCAACCTGCCGTGCTCTACCAGGGTTTGGATGCGTCCCCGCAAGTACTCTGAGCCCCCAGATATTGTTCATGAGAAATGCCGCGAGAGCCTCACAATCGACATCGGATCCCAACTCACCTTTTTCTTGTGCTTTATTTAACGCAGAAAGAAAAATCGATTCAATCTCTGCAAAGTGTTTTTTGATATGTTCGCGCACCTCAACATCGCGCCTGGAGAGTTCCAGTACGGTATTAACCAGAAAGCAACTATTCTGTTCAGAACGTGATTCGATAATGTCTACCAGTTGGTCAAAATACTCTTCGATGGCACGCAAGGGTGAGTCAGCGTTTTTCAGGTGTTGACGCAATTTATCTGCGCTGTTTGC
>JBNLGQ010000040.1:0-86025 GCA_050306135.1 Gammaproteobacteria bacterium | reverse complement strand
ACCAACTGAACTACCACTCCTAATTTGAAACTGGTGGGTGCTGCAGGGATCGAACCTGCGACCCTCGCCTTGTAAGGGCGATGCTCTCCCAGCTGAGCTAAGCACCCGAGTATCGAAGGCGCGCTAGTTTACAGCGTCTTTTAGAGCTTTACCAGCTTTAAATGCAGGAACATTTGAAGCGGCAATTTGAATAGTTTCACCAGTACGAGGGTTACGTCCTGAGCGAGCTTCACGCTTGCGAACCAAAAAGGTTCCAAAGCCAACCACGGTAACCTGATCACCAGATTTCAGGGCTTCAGTTACGGCTGCGATAACACCGTCTACAGCTCGAGCAGAGTCTGCTTTACTTAGGTCTGCGGCACTGGCCACTGCTTCTATAAGTTCAGATTTATTCATTCGATTTATCCATTAGTTAATTGAGATTTATATTCTATGTAAATTTAGAGTCATGAGGATGCCTGGATATTACCCATTTGTTGATAGCCGAATTACAATTATGAACCCTTCTAAACACACCCTTTCCTCGAGCTGCGAATTTATACCAATAGCAGAGGACAGGGTCAACCGAAAATCGCATAATTGGGCAATAAAAGTAATTGCTTCTTATACATCCATCAAATGAGCAACATTAATGTGCACGAACGGTCGTTGATTTCTTGGTTTTAGCCTTGACTTTAGTCTCTACAGGAGGCTTATCCGGTGATATTTCAACGGGTGTGGGCTGGTGGACCAGCGCCAGTTCAAGTACCTCATCGATCCAGCGCACTGGAATAACCTTTAGCTTATCCTTTATATTCTTTGGTATTTCGGTCAGGTCTTTTTCATTTTCAGCTGGAATAATTGCCGTGGTAATACCACCTCGGTGTGCAGCCAGCAGTTTCTCTTTTAGCCCGCCAATAGGTAGAACTTCACCACGCAATGTGATCTCACCAGTCATTGCCACCTCAGCTTTAACCGGAATATTGGTAAGCGCTGAGACTAAAGCAGTACACATCGCTATACCAGCACTCGGCCCATCTTTAGGAGTTGCACCTTCAGGTACATGGATATGAATATCCTGCTTTTCATTGAAATCAGATGCAATACCTAGCACATCGGCACGGCTGCGAACCACCGTCAATGCAGCCTGAATTGACTCCTTCATGACATCGCCTAATTGGCCAGTGTAAGTAAATTTCCCCTTTCCTGGAACAATCGCTGATTCAATAGTCAATAATTCACCACCAACTTCGGTCCAGGCTAATCCAGTCACCTGGCCAACCTGATCCTTTTCTTCAGCAGAACCAAAGCGGAAGCGTTTTACACCCAGATATTTTTCAATATTACGTGAGCTGACGGTAACTTTCTTGCCAGTGGGCTTGAGTAAGATATCTTTAACCACCTTACGGCAAATCTTGGAAATCTCTCGTTCCAGACTACGGACACCGGCTTCTCTAGTATAACGTTGAATAATTTCCCTTACTGCTGTTTCTGTAATAACAATTTCAGCATCTTTTAGACCATTTTCTTTGATCTGCTTTGGAATCAGATACTTCATGGCAATATTTAATTTTTCGTCCTCGGTGTAACCGGGAATACGGATAACTTCCATCCGATCCAACAATGGGCCGGGGATATTCATCGAGTTAGATGTCGCGACAAACATCACATCGGAGAGGTCGAAGTCGACTTCCATGTAATGATCGTTAAAGGTACTATTTTGTTCAGGATCAAGCACTTCCAGCAACGCTGAAGCAGGGTCACCACGAAAATCCATCGCCATTTTGTCGATTTCATCAAGCAAAAATAAGGGGTTTCTAACCTTGATCTTGGATAAGTTCTGTACAATTTTTCCCGGCATCGACCCAATATAGGTTCTACGATGACCACGGATTTCAGATTCATCACGTACCCCACCTAGAGACATACGCACAAACTTTCTATTGGTCGCACGCGCGATGGATCGGCCTAATGATGTTTTACCAACACCTGGAGGACCAACCAGACACAGGATAGGACCTTTTAACTTTTGGACTCTCTGCTGTACTGCAAGATATTCCAGAATACGTTCCTTTACCTTTTCCAGACCATAGTGATCTTCTTCCAACACATTTTCAGCTACGGATAGATCACGACGGATTTTAGATTTTTTCTTCCACGGAACACTCACCAGCCAGTCTATATAGTTACGCACTACGGTGGCTTCGGCTGACATAGGAGACATCATTTTCAGCTTATTCAATTCTGAATCAGCTTTCTCACGAGCCTCTTTGCTCATGCCTGATTGCTCTATCTTATTCTGCAGATCTTCGACTTCGTTTGGTGCATCGTCCATTTCACCCAGTTCTTTCTGGATGGCTTTCATCTGCTCATTCAGATAATACTCGCGCTGGCTTTTTTCCATTTGTTGCTTAACACGGCCACGTATGCGCTTTTCAATATGCATTAAATCGATTTCGCCTTCGATCTTGCTCATAATATGCTCAAGACGAACGCGAGGGTCCCTGATTTCAAGGATTTCCTGTTTTTCGTCAAGCTTTAATGACATATGCGCTGAAATGGTATCAGCCAGTCGACTGGGGTCATCTATACCAGATAATGACGTCAGAATTTCAGGGGGTACTTTCTTATTCAGTTTGACGTATTGATCGAACAGATTAAGTACTGAACGTAACAATACTTCCGCTTCTTTTTCATCGATAGGGGATGTTTTTTCAAGATCGACTACAGATGCAGAAAAATAGTTATTAGTTTCTAAAAGACTATCGACAATGACCCTTTCGCCACCCTCAACCAGCACCTTGATGGTTCCATCCGGTAATTTAAGCATCTGCAAGATGGTAGACAGAGTACCAATACTGTAGAGATCTTCCTGGGCAGGATCATCCACTTCCGCATTTTTCTGTGCAAGAAGTAATATTTTTTTGTTGTCCTGCATAGCTGCATCCAGCGCTTCGATGGATTTTTCTCGTCCTACGAAAAGCGGGATCACCATATGAGGATAAACCACCACATCACGTAACGGCAGTACCGGTACTAACTGGGGACTGTTTTCGCTAAGTAGCGGTGTATTTTCCTGATCAGACATAATTGCCTCTGTATTCTTGAATTACAGGAGTAGATGGGTATGAAAGCAAGTATTTCAACCCATCTTTCGATAGATCAGGGAAGAGTATTAATCACCTAATCCAGATGCAGCCCTTTGCATTTCACCACCCTCATACAGGATATAGGGTTGGGCATCACCTTCAATAACTGCAGCATCAACAACGACCTTACTCACATTCTCCATTGAAGGGAGGTCGTACATAATATCTAGCAGGGTGTTCTCCAGAATAGTTCTTAGACCACGAGCGCCAGTCTTTCTGAGCATTGCTTTTCGGGCAACTGCACTCAATGAATCCTTTCTGAACTCGATATCACAGCCTTCGATTTCAAACATTTTCTGATATTGTTTGGTAATCGCATTTTTAGGTTCGGTCAGAATTCTGATGAGCGCTTCTTCATCTAGCTCTTCCAGCGTAGCTACCACCGGTAGACGTCCAATAAATTCTGGAATCAGGCCATATTTTATCAGATCTTCTGGTTCCACATCGGCAATAACCTCACCAAATTGACTATCTTCATCTTTGGTTTTTACATCGGCAGAAAAACCAATACCGCCCTTTTCTGAACGGTCTTTAATAACCTTATCCAGTCCAGCAAAAGCACCACCACAGACAAACAGAATCTTGCTGGTATCAACCTGCAAAAACTCCTGTTGTGGGTGCTTACGCCCGCCCTGAGGAGGAACCGAAGCGATAGTACCTTCAATCAGCTTCAACAGTGCCTGCTGCACCCCTTCTCCAGAAACGTCACGAGTAATTGAGGGATTATCAGATTTTTTAGAAATCTTATCGATTTCATCGATATAAACTATGCCCGTTTGGGCCTTTTCTACATCGTAATCACATTTCTGCAACAGCTTCTGGATGATATTTTCTACGTCTTCGCCTACATAACCTGCTTCAGTAAGTGTGGTTGCATCTGCAATAGTAAAAGGCACATTCAGTAGACGAGCCAGGGTCTCTGCCAGCAGAGTTTTGCCTGAGCCAGTAGGCCCTATCAACAAGATATTCGATTTGGAGAGTTCGATATCGTCTTTAACATGACCTACTTCAAGACGCTTGTAGTGATTGTAGACAGCTACTGACAGTACTTTTTTAGCACGTGACTGACCGATGACATAATCATCGAGAACTTTGAATATTTCACTGGGGATTGGGAGTTTGCTGCTTCCAGACTCTTTTTGTTCCTGAATCTCTTCACGAATTATGTCATTACATAAATCGACACATTCATCACAAATGAAGACTGATGGTCCTGCTATCAGCTTTTTAACTTCGTGCTGACTTTTGCCGCAAAACGAACAGTAAAGCAATTTTTCATCTTTACTTTTTGACTTATCATCACTCATTGCTTAATCCGCTACCTAAAGTATTTAAGTTTCTACCGATAATATTAGACCATTTCATTTTGCACAACTCTTAAAAACACACAAAATGAGATTTATTCGCCACAAACAGGCGAATAAAAAGACCTACTCTTTAGATGAATCGGCGCGAGTGCTCAAAACCTTATCAATTAATCCATACTCTACTGACTCATCAGCACTCATGAAATTATCGCGCTCAGTATCATTAGCGATAACCTCTTCATCCTTTTTACAATGATGAGCAAGTAATTTATTCAGCCTGGAACGCGTGGAGAGAATTTCTTTGGCATGGATCTCAAAATCACTAGCCTGGCCCTGGAAACCGCCTAAAGGCTGATGAATCATGACTCGAGAATGAGGCAGACCGTAACGTTTGCCATCTGCACCGCCAGCCAGCAATACAGCGCCCATGCTGGCGGCCTGGCCTATACATAAGGTGCTGACATCGGCTTTGATGAACTGCATAGTATCATAAATAGCCAGCCCGGCTGTTACCACACCGCCAGGGCTGTTGATATACAGAGAAATATCTTTATCCGGATTTTCAGATTCTAGAAAAAGCAGCTGAGCAACGATCAGATTTGCCATATGGTCTTCAATCTGACCTACTACAAAAATAACGCGCTCCTTTAATAAACGAGAATATATATCATATGAACGCTCTCCGCGTGAAGACTGCTCCACTACCATCGGCACCAGGTTTGCCTGAGGGTTAAAACTATCTTGCAAACCTTTTCCGGTATAAATCTGACTCATTGAATATTCTCCTTAAACTGTTCTATTTTGGTGCGGGTCCGTTCATCATTTCTTCGAAACCGAAGACTTTTTCAGTAACTGTCGCTTTTTCCAAAATATGGTCAACTACCTGATCTTCAAGTACCATGCCTTCTAAACTTGCACGTGCATTCTGATTTTTGGTGTAGTAATCGACTACCTGTTGAGGCTCTTCATAGGTTTCAGCCATTTCCTGCAGGGTTTCATTGAAACGATCCTGACTCAATTTAATGCCTTCAATACGAATCAATTCACCAACCAATAGTCCGAGCTTAACCCGACGAGATCCCTCTTCCTCGAACAATTCATTAGGAAAACTGCTTAGATCCATTTTGGATGGGTCCTGACCCATGTTTTGGGCCATCTGCTGCTTCAGGTTGTTTATTTCATCATCTACCAGAGCCTTGGGAGCAGTCACATCATTCTTGCTCAGTAGAGCAGCCATGACGGCATTTTTGACCGATGTTTTCACTTTTTGAGCCAGCTCTTTTTGCATATTCTGGCTAACGTCTCTCTTGAAAGCTTCGATATCGCCACTTTCAACACCAAATGACTTAACCAGTTCTTCGTTTAGCTCAGGTATTTTTGCTTCTGAAACCTTAGTGACATTAAGCTTGAACTGGGCAGTTTTACCTGCAACGTCCTTGCCGTGATAATCTTCTGGGAAAGTGACATCTATGGTTTTTTCTTCACCCTTAGACATGCCTTTCAGACCTTCTTCAAATTCTTTAAGCATACGGCCAGCACCTATCTCAATAGCCATATCTTTACCAGCGCCGCCCTCAAAAGCCTCACCATCAATAGAGCCATCAAAATCAGCTGTAACCTGGTCGCCTTCATCCGATGCTCTTTCTACTTCGATCCACTCTTTGCGCTGTTCGAGTAGTTTTTTGATCATATTATCAAGATCTTCATCCTTGATTTCAGCAACAGGCTTTTCAACTTCTATTGAATCCAGCTCAACCGATTCGATTTCCGGATAGACTTCAAAGATTGCGTCATAAGTCATATCTTCTGTATCTGCACCCTCAACCGGCTTGATTTCAGGCATGCTGGCAGGACGTATCTTTTCCTGAATGAGTGCATCACGGTATGAAGATTCAATTAAATCCCCCATGACTTCAGAACGAATTTGTGCGCCATACTTCTGTTTGACGACACTGACCGGTACTTTGCCTGGTCGGAACCCATCCAGTTTGACGGTCTTACTTAGCTGCTTTATTTTCTGGTCGAATGCTGTCGTGATTTGATCAGCAGGAACCTGAACTGTCATTTTACGTTGCAGGCCTTCCAGGGATTCTATTGATACTTGCATGATGAAAACTCGTGAGTTCTTTATGTGTTGGGGATTAAAAATTGGTGCGGAAGGAGAGACTCGAACTCTCACGCCTTGCGGCACCAGAACCTAAATCTGGCGTGTATACCAATTTCACCACTTCCGCGATGGTCTTAATTATGGAGTCTCTGATGATAACTTCCATTAACTATTTTATTGCACCATTATGATGCTCATTATATGGGGTGGACGATGGGGCTCGAACCCACGACGACCGGAATCACAATCCGGGACTCTACCAACTGAGCTACGTCCACCACTAAAATGGCGCGCCCGGCAGGATTCGAACCTGCTACCCTCGGCTTAGAAGGCCGATGCTCTATCCTGATGAGCTACGGGCGCAGAAATCTAATCTCCGCATACGTTCTCTATAAAACCGACAAAGAACTTCTGGCATCCTGCCCTTCGGGACTTTAATTTTTGCTGAAATTGGTCGGGGAGGAGGGATTCGAACCCCCGACCCACTGCTCCCAAAGCAGTTGCGCTACCAGGCTGCGCTACACCCCGAATGTTGATCTATCAGCAAGGCGCGGAATAATACGCAAATCACCTGACCCCGTCAATCAACCATTACACAAATATTTGCTGTTTTTGGATTTTTTTCAAATCTCGATCTATACAGGGTTAACTTCTTCTCCAGCGCGTGCCTTCTGCGCCATCCTCAAGAACGATTCCAGCTGCGGTTAATTCATCGCGTATTTGATCCGCCAGGGCCCAGTCCTTATTGGTTTTAGCCTGTTGTCTCTGATTAATCTTTGCATCAATTTCCGCGTCAGTGAGTCCGTCATCACTTACCGATGATTGCAGAAACTCAGCGGCATCGGATTCCAGCAGGCCAATTAAATTAGCTAAATATTTTAATACAGCCGCCAGTTCAGCCACCTCAGTACTACCTTCAGCCTTGGCCTTATTCAATTCTCTGGTCAGTTCAAAAAGTACAGCCATAGCATCAGCTGTATTAAAATCATCCTTTAAGGCTGCTTCAAACTGTTGCTGGTAGCTGCTACCCACAGGCACGCTTACAGCTGTGGGGGTATCGAGTAAGGCCGTATATAGGCGAGTCAATCCACTACGAGCCAGGTTTAGCTGCTCATCAGAATAATTTAATGGACTTCGATAGTGACTGTTCAGAATAAAATAGCGAATCTCTTCTGCCCGATATTCTTTCAGCACATCACGCAGGGTAAAGAAATTACCCAGAGACTTGGACATTTTTTCTTCATTGACTCTGACAAAGCCATTATGCATCCAGTAATTAACAAACTGCTCACCGGTGCAACATTCGCTCTGCGCAATTTCATTCTCATGGTGAGGAAACTGTAAATCCTGCCCACCACCATGGATATCGAAGTGATTTCCCAGCATTTGGGTAGACATAGCCGAACACTCTATATGCCAGCCAGGACGACCATTGCCATAGGGTGAATCCCAGTAAGGCTCATCAGCCTTGGCCTTCTTCCACAGCACAAAATCCAGTGGATCACGTTTTGCTGTATCCACCTCAACGCGTTCACCAGCACGCAAATCTTCAATCTTCTTACCCGATAATTTGCCGTACTGGTTGAATTTTTCTACTGCAAAATAAACATCTCCATTGTCTGCCGGATAGGCATAACCCTTATCAACCAGTGTTTCAATCATGCTCAGAATGGCTGGAATATTATCAGTAGCCTTAGGCTCACTATCGGGTCTTAACACCCCAAGCGCATCGGTATCCTGATGCATCGCGTCAATAAATCGTTCAGTGAGAGCATGGAAATCTTCTTCATTCTCATTCGCGCGCTGAATAATCTTGTCGTCGATATCGGTAATATTGCGGATGTAGGTTACGTCAAACCCCAGATGCTTCAGGAAACGATACACTACATCAAAAACCACCAGCACTCTGGCGTGACCGATATGGCAGTAATCGTAAACGGTCATTCCGCACACATACATGCGCACTTTTCCTTCTTCGATCGGTTGGAAAACCTCTTTTTTATTACTCAGACTGTTGTAAATTTTTAACATGAATCTTTTGCGACGCTTTTACTGAAAACAGCCCTCAGTTTAAATCACCCGAAGGAAAAAGCCTACATCATAAAAAACCTGATTTAACCAGAAACCCCGTAAATATTTCGATCTTAAAAGCATTCACCACAGAGCACACAGAGAGCACGGAGGTTAAATACTTGTAGCCAACTTGAAACCACGGATTCAGGTTTAAAGTTAAAGAGGGAGTATTATCAACTCTAAAATATAACTCCGCCTAAATTTCCTCTCTGTGATCTCTGTGTCTCTGTGGTTAATATCTTTTATTTCCTAAATTAGCGAAAACTTTAGGAACAATACCGCAGCAAGCACCCTTCCCTCATGACCTTTAAATCAGTTAGAATTCGGCTTCTTTTAATACGCCCTACGGAAAGTTGATGAATAAATCACTGATTTCACTATTAGTTGTTATTACTGCCATTCTCTCTCTTTCCCTCTTTAATACCGTCAAAGGTGAAAAATCCATGAATGATGAAACAAATGATGCAACAAATAACAATCCGATTGTTGTCATTGAAACTACTAAAGGTAATATCACAGTAGAACTGGATGCTGAAAATGCCCCCAACACTGTCGCCAATTTCCTTACTTATGTTGATGATGGTTATTATGCCGACACCATTTTCCATCGTGTGATCCCTAACTTTATGATCCAGTGCGGCGGCCTGACTGCCGACATGCATGACAAGCCCAGCAAACACGCCCCCATTAAGAATGAAGCCAACAATGGCCTCAAGAACGACCGCGGCACACTGGCAATGGCTCGTACCAACGATCCACATTCAGCCACTTCACAGTTTTTCATTAACCACAAAGATAATGATTTCCTAAACTTCCGCAGCGAAAGCATGCAAGGTTGGGGTTATGCCGTGTTCGGCAAGGTTACCGATGGTATGAATGTTGTCGACGAAATCGCAGCTGTTAAGACTGGTAGCAAAGGCGGTCATCAGGATGTGCCTCTGGAAACCATCACCATTACCGGCGTCAAAAAGCTATAAGTGAGCGACAAATCTGAAATCCTGTTTATCTCTGATCTGCATCTGGATCAGAATAAACAGGAAATCACCGATCACTTTTTAGACTTTCTCAAAGCCCGTGCTGAAAATGCGCGGGCTTTGTATATTCTCGGCGACTTATTTGAGGTCTGGCTAGGTGACGACGATGAAGCAGAGGCTTTTCAGGAAGTATTTACAGCATTAGAAGCGTTTTCAAAACAGGCCGAGCTATATTTCATACACGGCAATCGTGATTTTCTTGTTGGCCACAGGCTGTCAAACAGGCTAAACATGACACTACTGTCTGAGCCTCAACTATTACTGCTGGGTGAACAAAAAATTGCACTCATGCATGGTGACATACTGTGTAGCGATGATGTCGATTACCAGAATTTTCGCAAGCTGGTACGTCAGCCGCTCTGGCAACAGGATTTTCTCTCCAAACCATTATCTGAGCGCCAGAGCATTGCAGAAGCCTTACGCAAGGAATCAGCCCAGGCAATGAATCAGAAGACCAATCAAATCATGGATGTCAATCAGCAGACGGTTGAACAAACCTTTTCAGATCTGGAGATCGATATATTGATCCATGGCCATACCCATCGACCAGCGATTCATCAATTAAACGCAAACAAACAAAGAATCGTACTCGGTGACTGGCAGCCTGATGCAAGCTATTTAAGCTGGGATAAGGGTTGTTTTACCTTGCATGATTGCCGTTTACCGGCTTCTTAGTCTAAGGGTAAAAAATCCGATAGCCTTCAGGTCGTTCAAACAAGCTTGATGGTTTATTGATTTCGGCAAAATCCAGCAGCCGCTTCTCGCGCCCCTGATAATCAAGAACCTGTACAGGAAACCCCACCTTGTATTCAGCACTTTGATGAAAGTAATTATTAGCCAGATAACAGGGCGTTTTCACAGTCTCAGGCATTGTAGAAATAGTCTTCTGGTTTTGCTGCATTAACACAGACTGGTACTGGATTAACGCTTTCACCACATGGGGTAACAAGCCGTTAAAATTTATCGACGTTTTACACAGCTTACCCTCTGCTATAAATTGGTGTTCGACCGCCACCATATTGTCCACCCGCGGCGCATTTTCCAGGACCCGGCTTTGCACTGTAAAAGGAACGGACGTATCCAGCTGGATTGGGGCGCCACGCTGAATCATGATCATTGACCGATCATCATGATTAATATTATAGATTTCTCCTTTCACCCTGTCATATAGCACAAAGTCTCCAGCATCATCCCCATCATCAAAACGCAAATAGCGTTTATTCATTAACAGACGAGTGGTATAGGGATCGATCCCTGGCTCCAACTCTTCAAAGATCAGCTGGGTCACAGGTATATCTGATGCAAAAGCCAGGCGACCAAGCAGCAACAAAGCTACACAAACAATGGCCAGATATTTTTTCATAAACAGTTTTCCAGTTGATTCAATTCATCCTCCTCAAACCCTGCTTCTAATCTGGCAGCATGATTGAAGGGCCCACGTAAACAGCCTGAAAAGTATTCAGCTATCAAGGATACAAAGGTATCCTGAGGATTCAAGCCTCGTTGGTCACAGCAATAGTGATACCAACGATTGCCAATAGATACATGCCCAATTTCCTCCTGATAGATTACCTGCAAAATATTGACAGTACGTTGATCGCCAATCTGAGCAAATTTCTGCATTAAGCCCGGCGTCACATCCAGCCCGCGGGCTTCCATTACCCTCGGCACCAGTGCCATACGATGCAATACATCGTGGCGCGTTTTACACACCATATCCCAGAGGCCGTTATGTGCAGAAAAAGCACCGTAGCTGGAACCCAGATCTATCAAATAATCTGCCACCAGTTTGTAATGATAAGCCTCTTCGCGAGCAACCTTTAACCAGTCGCTGACATAGTCATCCGGCATATCACGAAAGCGGTAGGCTGCATCCAGCGCCAGATTGATGGCATTAAATTCGATATGTGCAAAGGAGTGCAACATAACTACCCTGCCCTGTTCTGTGGCCAGGGATCTGCGTGGTACCTTGCGCGGATCAACCAGCTCTGGATGCTGTGGACGCCCCGGTATGTCGATATCCAGAACCTCAGCAGTATTCAGACGCAGTAGCTCGCCATCAGACCAGCCTGCAAAAAGCGCCTCGACTAACTGGCATTTGGCTAGCGGATCAGTCTCAGCGATAGCCTGATAGATTGTCGCATACAGGTCGTCCGACATTTCTGACTATCCCAGACCTCTTGTAATGTCTCGTATAATATCTTCAATATCCTCCAGACCTACAGCGACTCTTAACAGGTTTTCAGTGATACCGGATGCCTGTTTTTGTTCATCGCTTAAACGACCGTGAGTGGTTGAAGCAGGATGAGTAATAGTGGTTTTGGTATCGCCCAAATTGGCTGTAATAGACAACATACGGGTTTCATCGATTAGATTCCATGCCTGTTCTCGACCGCCTTTGACCTGAAAGGAAACAATACCCCCAAAGTCTTTTTGCTGGGCTTTGGCCAATTCATGCTGAGGATGATCTGCCAGCCCGGCATAAAATACACGCTCAATCTGTGGCTGCTGTTGTAGAAATTCGGCAAGCTGCATAGCGTTGCTGGAATGAGCCTTCATACGTAACGACAGGGTTTCCAGTCCTTTCAGTGCTACCCAGGCGTTAAACGGGCTCATACTTGGGCCAGCGGAACGTATCACGCCAAAAATCTCAGTCCCCACCAGCTCCTTATTACCGACTACGGCACCGCCGACGATGCGACCCTGCCCATCCAGATACTTGGTAGCCGAATGCACTATGATATCAGCACCAAATTTCAGGGGCTGTTGCAATGCCGGAGTACAGAAACAATTATCCACAACCAGCAGGCAATCATGCGCATGTGCAAGATCTGCCATTGCCTGAATATCCGCCACTTCGGTCAGCGGGTTGGAGGGTGTTTCAAGAAACAGGATTCTAGTTTGCGCACTGATCGCCTGTGCCCAGGCCTCAACATCAGTCTGATCAACGAAGGTCGTGGCAACACCAAATTTACCCAGATATTTCTCGAATAACACGGTAGTTGTTCCAAAAACCGAGCGTGAACACACTATATGATCGCCAGTCTTTAACAGCCCCAGACATACCGACAATATCGCCGCCATGCCCGAAGCAGTTGCCACACAGCTCTCAGCACCTTCCAGCGCCGCCAGGCGTTGTTCAAATGCGCGCACCGTGGGATTGGTGAAGCGCGCATAGATATTGCCGGGTTGTTCACCGGAAAACCTGGCGGCTGCCTCTGCGGCAGAATTAAACACAAAACTTGAGGTAGGAAAAATAGGTTCGCTATGTTCACCTTCAGCAGTACGCTGATGACCACTGCGTATAGCGAGGGTATCAAAATTATAAAAATCGTCGTTCATACTGTACTCCCAGGATAAGAACTCGGGAGGGTTATCAATCGAAGTGCTGTCGAATGAAAGCACATCACCCTCTTTAGCTAGATTTATTGAGCGCCTGCAAGCCGAGATACAAATCGGCGCTATAAGGGCTAACCATAACTTTAGCTTTGCCCGCTGTCAAACATCTATTGTCAGTGCTTGGTATTCATCTTATCCACCACTGCCATGCCTATGGCGGAGACCACAAAGGTCAGATGTATGATGACATACCACATCAATTTTTCATTCTCTATCGATTCAGCATCCATGAATTTCTGCAGCAGGTGAATAGATGAGATCGCTACGATAGAAGCCGCCACTTTCTGCTTTAAACTACCTGAGTCCAGTTTACCCAGCCATGCAAGCTTTTCCTTATGCTCTTCAAGGTTTAATTGTGAGATAAAGTTTTCGTAACCACTGAACATCACCATAACCAGTAAGCCACCGACCAGAGACAGATCAATCAGCGACAACACGGCTAGAATCAGGTCAGATTCAGAGGATGAAAAAACCATCGGCAAGGCATGAATCAGATGCCCGAAAAACTTGATTCCAAGCAATACTAAAGCGAGGGAAAGACCGAAATAGATAGGTGCGAGCAACCAGCGGCTGGCATAAAAAATGGATTCAACTATTCGTTCCATAAGGGACCTGAGGGCTATCAAAACTGACGCGATACTAGCAGTATTCAACGCCATTATACAGCGTTTAAGTGAACCAAAACGGCAGTGATATGGTCCCGTTTTATTCGATAATCACCACATCATTTTCATCAACCTGATCAAACAGCTCAATCACATGATGGTTTTTCATGCGGATACATCCCTGTGACACAGACTGGCCTATATGCGCTTCATCTGGCGTACCATGGATATAGATATAGCGATCAAAGGTATCCACCTCACCACCTAAGTTCCACCCGGGTTGCAGGCCCTTTAACCACAGGATACGGCTACTGATAATATCCTGCTCGCCCTGATAGTCTTCAGCATAACTGAGTTCATCAGTCGCGACTCTTGCCCTGAATACACGACCCAGAGGTTCACCCTGACCAATCTTGCGTTCAATTTTATGGATGCCGAGTGGTGTTTTAAAGCTATTCTCCTGTTGGCCAGGTCCATTGCGTGAAGTTGAGACCGGGTAGGATCGTAACGGCACTGAATCTGGAGTAACCAGACTCAGTAATTGCTGATCAATATTGATATAGACCAGCGAATGATCAGGGTTACACTGTGAAAGCTCAACCCCTGCGGACTTGATTAAATTCTGTAACCTCTGCCACAGCAACATGCTATACAGGGTCAGGCGTTATTATGCAGTTCCATGCCCACGACCTGCGCTTCTTCACTGCTTTGCTTGGCGGAGTCATTACGGATGGATTGCACTCTATTGAGGTAATCACTGCTGATATTCTGAGTGACATATTTGCCATCGAAGCAGGAACAGTCAAACTCCTTGATGGAAGGATTACCCTTACGCACCGCTTCTATTAAATCTTCCAGATCCTGATAAATCATCCAGTCCGCACCAATCAGCTCACCTACCTCATCAGACGTACGATTATGTGCAATCAACTCATCCACTGCAGGCATATCTATGCCATAAACATTAGGGAATCTTACCGGTGGCGCAGCTGAAGCCATATAGACCTTATTAGCACCAGCATCACGTGCCATTTCGATAATCTGCTGTGATGTTGTACCACGCACGATGGAATCGTCTACCAGCAATACATTCTTGCCTTTGAATTCAATGTCGATAGGGTTGAGCTTACGACGTACCGATTTCTTACGCAGAGTCTGTCCCGGCATGATAAAGGTACGTCCAATATAGCGATTTTTGATAAAGCCCTCTCGAAATTTCACGCCCAGATGATAGGCGAGTTCCATCGCCGAGGGCCTGCTGGTATCGGGAATAGGAATTACTACATCAATATCGTGATCTGGACGTTCTCGTAGAATCTTTTCCGCCAGCGTTACACCCATACGTAAGCGAGCCTTGTAGACATAGATATCATCGATCACTGAGTCAGGACGCGCCATGTAGACATGTTCAAAAATACAGGGTGATAATTGACTATGTTCAGCACATTGACGGATATGAATTTCACCTATATCACTAATGTAAATCGCTTCGCCGGGCTTAAGATCTGCTACCAGATCAAAACCAGATGCCTGTAAAGCCACCGATTCAGAGGCGACCATATACTCGGTTCCCTGATCGGTCACTCTTTTACCGTAAACAACCGGGCGAATGCCACAGATATCACGAAATGCCAATATGCCACGCCCTGTGAGCATGGCAACAACGGCGTAAGCACCTTCAATACGTTTATGGGTAGCAGCCACAGCCTGAAAGATATCGTCAACTTCAAGCTTAAGCTTTCCAGACTCCTGTAACTCATGCGCCAGCACATTGAGTAACACTTCTGAATCAGATTCGGTATTGATATGACGGCGATCTTCCGCATAAAGATCAGCCTTTAATTTATCAACATTGGTTAAATTGCCATTGTGTGCCAGCGAGATACCGTAGGGGGAGTTGACATAAAAGGGCTGTGCCTCGGCTGATGATGAACAACCTGCAGTAGGGTAACGAACATGCCCTATTCCCATATTACCCCGTAGCTTGAGCATATGACGGGTGTGAAAGGTATCGCTTACCATCCCATTATCCTTACGAAGATGTAGTTTATTACCTTCGCAGGTTACCATTCCAGCTGAGTCCTGCCCCCGGTGTTGTAATACCAGCAGGCTATCGTAAATAACCTGAGCTACGGGCTGAATCCCAACGATACCAACTATTCCACACATGCGATTTTCTCTCGAACTGGACTATGAAAAACTAAAATGACTGGCAATGTCAGTAGGTAGGATATCCTTTATCCAGATAGCCACTTTCATAAAATGATCAACCATCATAGATTCCTGCCACCAAGTTTCTGAAGGAATCGGGGTTAACCCGGCAAATAACACAATCATCGCCACGATTAATACGCCTCGCGCAGCACCAAAGATCATACCCAGCATCTTGTCAGTGCCGCTTAGACCAGTTTTAGTGACCAACTGGCTAACCATATAGTTAATAATGGCACCTACGATCAGCGTTAAAATAAATAAAATCGCAAATGCGACTGCCAGACTGATGGTCGGTGATTCAATATAGGGTGCCAGTAGTTCAGACATGGCAGGGTGATACCTGAGCGCAATAAACCCGGCCACCAGCCAGGTTGCCAGTGATATTGATTCCTTTACAAATCCACGGACCAGACTGATCAAGCAGGAGATCAGTATAACCACCAGAATTGCGATATCGAACCAGCCCATTAATGCCTCTGTATCTTGAAAAAGCGGGATTTTAACATGCCAGCTTTACTAGCGTCCTTATAAAACGATTAATTGAAGGGTTAATTTTGTATCAGTAAACTCATTTTTCATACTTCATCAACCAGCCCTTGATATTGTATTTGGCAAGTACCTTGTTTTTCACTACCTTAGCTTTATCACGCGTTAGAAACGGCCCCATACGAACTCTATAGCTGAGTGAACCATCCTTTGAGAATTTTTCGATAAATACTGCCGACAGGCGAGATTTTCTTAACAGGTCGCGTTGTTTGTAAGCCTTATCCTTATCATGAAAGCTGCCTACCTGAATGACCCATTGATCACCTCCTGCCAAAGCTTTTTCGGGGGCAGCTGTGACTTTAGGCGTTACCTTTTTAACGGGTTCTTTGGCGACTGGAGGCGTTGGTTCAGGCTTTGGTTCAGGCTTTGGTTTAGCGGCTATGGGCTGCGTAACTTTCGTATCCTCAGTAGCGGTTTCGCTGTTTTGAGCTTTAGCGGGCTCTTCGGGTTTTACCTGTGCATCACTTACCTCATCGACTATCACAGCGCTCATCTCAGGTAACGCATCAACCTTACGCTTCAACTCAATAACCTGTTGCTTAACATCAACTCGAGACTCAACCCTTGGAGGAATGGGGATTTGGACATCCAGCTTTTCCAGGTGCTGGCCTGACCCATCCAGAATCATCGGTAAGAAAATGACAGCGAGCGCAAATATTACGCTTATACCGACCAGTCGCTGTTTAAGTTGTTGATCCATTATTGCTCAGAAATTTGTTCGGAATATTTTAATACGGCTTCTACAGTCAGGAAGGAACCAGTGGCCAGTAGTATATCCTGATTACCCAGAGATGGCATGGCCTCTGATAAGGCCGCATCAACTGATTCGAAAAGCTGTACATTATTAAGTTGCTGGGCTGATAGTCGCTGAAATAACTGCTGCGAAGTTAAACCCCGGTCACCAGATAAAGTCACCAGCCACCATTCATCAACAAACGCAGAAAGCTCCGCAACATAAGCAGCACTATCTTTATCATCCAGCATGCCGAGTAAGACCGTTACTTTATGTCGTGGTTTCAATGTTTTTAAAAAACTGGCAATAACCTGTGCGGCTTGTGGATTATGCCCAACATCAACCATAAGTCGTCCACTGAAACCTGGGTAATCAAGCGTCTGCAATCGACCAGTACAACTGACGCCTGAAAAATGAGCTGCAATACGCTCACTATCCTGACCTTCTAAACAGCCCAGTAATTCCAGTCCCGCCAATACACCACTCACGTTTTGCGCCTGATGCATGCCAGGTAATGGAGGAGTCAGCCTAACTTCATGGTCTCGTCCTTTCCAGACTATCGTATGATCATCGACCCAGGTATATTGATAATCTCGACCCGCCAGTGAGTAATCACATTCAAGCGTATCCAGTCGTTCGAGCACACTGCCAGGTGGCTGGCTATCACTGCATACGGCTAGACATCCCTTACGTAAAATACCTGCTTTTTCAGCACCGATTGTTTCGCGATCGTTACCTAACCAGCCCTGATGATCCAGACCTATGGGCGTAAGGTGTGCCAGATCCGTATCGATGATATTGACAGCATCCAGTCGACCTCCCAGCCCCACTTCCAGAATAGAAAAATCGGGAGAAAAATCACTCATTAATATCAGGGCAGCCAGGGTTCCAAATTCAAAATAGGTTAACTGAATATCCTCACGCAGCTGATCAATGCGGTCAAAAGCATCACACAAAAGCTGATCTGAAACGGGCTGTAGATTGATCTTGATACGTTCGTTGTAATGCAAAAGGTGAGGAGAGGTATAACTGGCTACGCTGAAACCTGCATTTTTCAACCAGCTTTCGTAGTAGGCAACAGTTGAGCCTTTACCATTGGTGCCTGCTACGGTTATCACTCGTTTCAGGCCAGTCAATTGTAAACGCTGGAATACCCTGGACACACGATGCAGCCCAAGGTCAATAGATTTTGGGTTAAGCTGTTGTTGCCAGTCTAACCAGTCATCCAGATTATCAAATCGCATATTCAAACATACAGAAAATTTTCAGGTGCCGGTTTTACCCGAGCAGGCTCAAAGAGTATCGGAAGGTTTCTTCCTGGACGGAATTGAGATTAAAATTGGGAACACAAGAGGTCCAAAAGTACCGCCTAGCACTCCCCATAAAACAGCATTTAGCCCTTTTTTCTTTGCCATGCGGTGCGCCATCACAATACACAGCAAAGAAACTAAGGCAATTATCGCCAGGCTAATCATTGCATGTTCAGTATCAGGGTGAAGGTTGGTCAGACAGCATGGCACAGATAGAACTGATCTTATCCCGCAGTTCTCGCCTATCCACAATCATATCGATAGCGCCATGTTCGAGAAGAAATTCGCTGCGCTGAAAACCTTCGGGCAATTGTTCACGAACCGTCTGTTCGATAACACGTGGTCCAGCAAACCCAATCAATGCATTAGGCTCGGCAATATGGATATCACCCAGCATCGCGAAACTTGCTGATACCCCCCCCATGGTGGGATCAGTCAGTACCGAGATAAAGGGAATACCTCGACGTGATAAGCGGGTTAATACGGCAGAGGTTTTTGCCATTTGAAACAGAGAAATCAATGCTTCCTGCATGCGTGCACCACCACTGGCGGTGAAACAAACCAGAGGAATGTTATGTTCCAGACAGGTATTAGCGGCTCGTACAAACTTTTCACCCACTACAGAGCCCATAGACCCACCCATAAAACCAAATTCAAACGCTGCCGCAACAAGGTTAAGCCCTTTAACTGAACCTTTCATGACCACCAGAGCATCTTTTTCACCGGTAGCTTTCTGCGCTGCATTTAAGCGGTCGCGATATTTTTTATCATCTTTGAACTTAAGGATATCCTCGGCTTCCAGATTAGGCGCAATTTCAATACGCCCTTCTTCATCCAGAAACTGTTCCAGTCTGCGTCTTGCAGGCTGGCGCATGTGATGATCACATTTGGTACAGACGTCTTTATTACGCTCAAGCTCAGCACGATAAATAATCGCATCGCAGGAGTTACATTTGGCCCACAGGCCTTCGGGTACATTCTTTTTATCATTACCCCCGCTGGTACGGATGGAGGGTAAAATCTTGTCAAACCAGCTCATATTGTTACCTGTGAATTATTGTTGCCTCATCCATCATGCTACGCATTTCATGCATGAGTTCTGCCGATTCCTGGTTCATTTTATTCTGATCATTCTGGTTGTCTGCAATTCTATTGACCAGAGCAGAGCCCACAACGACAGCATCGGCAACTTTAGCCACAGCCTGTGCGGTTTTTCCATCCTTAATGCCAAAGCCTACACCAACCGGCAGGTTAGAAATAGATCGAATTTGTTGAAGTTTTTCTGCTACCGAATCGACATCCAGTGTATTCGCTCCAGTCACACCTTTTAGCGAGACATAGTATAAATAACCTGAAGCGAGTTTATTAATCTTTTCGATACGTTCTGCATCCGTATTTGGAGAAATCAGGAATATCGTATTAATGTCATACTGTTGCATCAAAGCGGTGAACTCTTCACCCTCTTCAGGCGGCATATCGACCACCAGCACACCGTCTACACCCGCAGCCGATGCCTGCTCGGCAAACAGTTGATAACCCATAATCTCAATCGGATTGAGGTAGCCCATCAAAACCACCGGGGTAGCATTATCCGTTTGTCTAAACTCTGCCACCATAGCGATTACATCTTTAAGACTCACATGATGAGCCAACGCTCTTTCATCAGCGGCCTGTATAACCGGGCCATCCGCCATTGGGTCTGAAAAAGGCACGCCTAACTCAATAATACTGGCTCCTGAAGCCACCAGTTGATGCATTAAAGGCACAGTAAAATCAGGTTGAGGATCACCAGCAGTGATAAAGGGAATCAGGGCTTTTTGCTGACCTAAATCGGAAAATTTCTGGCTGATACGGCTCATAGTTTGATACCTTCTAGCTCGGCAATCGTATTGATATCCTTGTCACCACGACCAGACAGGTTAACCAGAATAATCTGGTCTGACGACTTTTCAGCCGCGAGCTTACAGGCATACGCCATAGCATGAGAAGATTCCAGTGCAGGGATAATACCCTCAACAAGGGTTAATTCATGAAAAGCTGCCAAAGCTTCTTTATCGGTTACCGTGGTATAGGTAGCACGATGGGTTTCTTTTAACCAGGCATGTTCAGGGCCAACTCCGGGATAATCCAGTCCAGCGGAAACGCAGTGAGTTTCTGTGATCTGACCATCGGTATCGGTCATCAGAAAGGTTCTATTCCCATGTAAGATGCCGGGGACACCTGCAGTCAATGGTGCAGCATGATGACCTGATTCGACACCATCGCCACCGCCTTCTACGCCATAGATTTCAATGTCTCGGTCATTCAGAAACTCATGAAACAGCCCTATGGCATTCGACCCACCACCTACACAGGCAACCAGTGCATTGGGTAATCTTCCAGCTGCCTGCATCATCTGTTCACGTGCTTCACGTCCAATAATGGTCTGAAAATCTCTTACCATAGCAGGATATGGATGAGGGCCGGCCACAGTGCCGATGATATAAAAGGTATCATCAATATTGGTTACCCAGTCTCGCATAGCCTCATTTAATGCATCTTTTAAAGTGGCAGATCCAGAGGTCACGGGAACCACTTCGGCACCCAATAATTTCATACGATAAACATTGGGTGCCTGACGCTGGATATCTTCAGCGCCCATATACACGACACATTCCAGCCCCAGTCGAGCTGCCACCGTAGCTGATGCCACACCATGCTGACCAGCACCAGTTTCGGCGATAATTCTTTTCTTGCCCATGCGTTTTGCTAGCAAGGCCTGACCAATAGTATTGTTAATTTTGTGGGCGCCAGTGTGGTTTAGATCTTCTCGCTTGAGCCAGATTTGCGCGCCACCGATCTTTTGCGACAGACGTTCGGCATGATAAACCGGACTCGGTCTACCTACATAATGCTGAAGATCTTTATCAAATTCTTTCTGGAAATCAGGATCTTTAGCGTAATGCTCATAAGCTTCACGTAACTCCTTTAATGGTCCCATTAAGGTTTCAGCTACAAATAAGCCGCCGAAACGGCCAAAATGGCCACGCTCGTCAGGATACTGGTTATAGTCTGTTACTGTTTCAACTTCGGCAGTCGACACGATGAACCTCTTTACAAAATTGCTGTATTAATAATGTGTCCTTAACCCCTCTGGATTTTTCCACACCACTGCTGACATCAACAGCCCAGGGCTTTACCTGAGCAACTGCATCTGCCACATTAAGTGGTGTGAGACCACCCGCAAGAATAAGCGGGTGGTGGAAATTAGAAGGGATCTTCGACCAGTCAAATGTATCACCTGATCCCCCCAGCCGTCCAGCGGCATTACTATCCATTAAAAAACCCTGTGCATATTCGTACTCGGCGGCATATTGATCAGGGTTATCCACACTAGCCATAGGTATTGCCTTGATGTATGGCAATCCCCAGCGCTGGCAGAATTCTGCAGACTCTGTACCGTGAAACTGCAGACAGTCAGGCTTCAACTCTTCAACCACCTGACTTACCCATTGCTCGGTTTCATTCAGAAAAAGCGCTGTCAAAGTAACAAACGCCGGCAGTTGACGCCGAATAGCCCTGGCATTTTCCAGTTCAACATATCGGGGGCTCGGGGCATGAAACACCAATCCGATTGAGTCAGCACCACAGTCTGCGGCGAGCTTTGCCTCTTCGAAAGTTTTTAACCCACAAATTTTTACTCGGGTACGCTGATACAAACTGTCTGGTGACATAAAAAGATCTGTTTAAAATTAAAAAAGTACGGGCTTTCGAACACTACAGGGCAATTCGAATTGCTCAGGATAGTAAGGACGTAAAAAGTACAGCCCGGAAGCCACTGCCGTCATCGCTGCCTGCCTGCGATCGCGAGCCTGCAATACCTCCTGCAACCATTCTATCGGATATTCACCACGCCCAATGGCAATCAGACTCCCGCTGATGTTTCTTACCATATGATGTAAAAAAGCATTGGCCTTAATATCCAGATAGATCAAATCACCTTGCCGGCTTATCTCAATAGACTTAATGTCTCGAACCGGTGATTTTGCCTGACATCCTGCTGCACGAAACGAAGTGAAATCAAACGTCCCCACCAGCTGTTGTGCCGCAAGGTGCATTTTATCACTATCCAGCAACTGGTGCTGCCAGCATACTTTATTATTAAATAATGCACTGGGTATTTCAGAGTTAAGAATAATATAGCGATAACTACGAGCGATAGCAGTGAAACGAGCATGGAAATCTGTTGTTACAGGCTGTACCCAGAGAATGCGTATATCTTTCGGGAGTCGGCAATTAGCACCCAACATCCACGCTCTTATAGACCGTTCAGAACTGGTATCAAAATGTACCACCTGCTGGCAGGCATGCACTCCAGTATCGGTGCGACCAGCACACACCAGCTCTACTTCATGGTCTGCCACAAAAGAAAGCGCAGATTCAACATTTTGCTGCACCGAAGGGCTATGTGTCTGCCTCTGCCAACCACAGTAAGCAGAACCATCATATTCAATTCCAAGCGCTACTCTAAACATAGAAGGTAAGTTGTGTGATCTTGCCACGGGCACAGTAGTGCCAATAAAAAAAGCCTGTTATATAAAATAACAGGCTTCGCTTTGTTAACTTATTTGAGTATTACTTTATCTGTTCCAGTAAGCCGGTCGCTTCAGCTTTCTGTTCCTGAGTACCTTCGGACAGCACTTCTTCCAGACTACTTCTAGCGCCTTCAGCATCACCCATATCAATAAACGCTTTAGCCAAATCAAGTTTGGTTGCTACTTCATCAACATCATCGGGTAGCATCAAATCTTCGATATCATCCAGGCCATCATCCATAGAAGAGAAGTCATTTAGCTCATCATCACCAAAATCACCAGGGGCAAAGGTACCCGTCTTTTCTATTCCAGCATCAGGGTCAATTTCATCATGAATATCTGATTCAGCTGGCACCTCAAACTCGCCTGTCATTTCTGCAGGTCTGAACTCGGTATCATCATCTCCATCTAAGCCTTCATCTTCAGATGCTCCCCCTTCAACTTCAGAGGGTGAAAAAGTACCCGTTTGAAGCTCTGCAGAATCAATATCTGACATATCAAAGTCCAGCGCCGAATCAAGATTCTGAATTTCTTCATCATCTTCATCTGATTCTGATCCTTCACCCTCGACATTCAGCTCAGCTGAATCTATTAGCATGGTATCAGTAATATCCTTTGGCTCATCCAGAGCAATATCAGATAGATTGATCTCATCTGTTGAATTAAATGCTTTCTGTACATTATCTTCCGCAGAGCCTGTATCCAGTTCAACTTCGACTTCCCCTAAGTCGGCTTCGTCATCATCATCCGAATCCAGTTCCAGTATGACATCATCATCTTCCATATCTGACTGTTCATCCTGAGCAGCAGGAGCTTCAACCGTATCGTCCAACTCGATAATATCGGCATCGTCAGCCATATCTTCAACACCTGTAGACAGATCCAGATCATCAGGTAAGTCGAAGCTTAGAGCATCATCTTCTTCTGCAGCTTCAATTTCCTCACTTAAGAGGTCTAGATCATCGTCATTTGATTCTGATGTTTCATTTTCACCTAAATCAAGATCGAAATCGCCAATATCATCAGGCAACTCCTCATCTTCAGTTTCCAGTTCAGGTAGATCCAGTTCGTTATCTACCATTGTTTCAGAGAATTCGTCTAAAACAGGTTCGATATTTTGAGTATCCGTTGATTCAACAACTGCTGCCGGCTTTACAACAGTAGGATCTATTGGCTCAAAATTTTGAGTATCAACGCTTAGGTCAAAATCTGTATTTGAATAATCGGTAACATCGTCATCTGCACCAATATCAAAATCAGCAGTTTCAGGCTTGGCGAACTCAAGGTCAGCTACCGATAAATCACTATCCTGAGCACCGGCAAATAATTCATTTTCTGGTGCCAGTTCATAACCCATGATCTGTACGCGATTCCAGTAACGATCAGCTGCACCGCCGAGAGATTTAAGAGCCTCTGCTTCCTTAACGAACTGATCTTTGTTCTTGGTAGCAAAAAAGGTATCCAGTAATTTGGCTCGATAATCTGCACGATCGGGGGAGTTTTCAAGGTTTTCTTTTAGTAAATCTTCAGCATTCTCATATAGGCCATAGGCTAGATATACGTCGACCTCATTCAGCACGTCATCCTGCTCAGCATCAACGGCGGATGAATCGTTTTCTATTTGCTGGGTTTCATCTTCAGAAATTATTGCGGTTTTAGAAAATTCATCTTCAGCCTGTTCTGTAGGCTCAGCCAACATAGATGCCGTATCAGCTACCAGTTCATCTTCTTCAGGTGTTTTGCTGTCTTCAGTGTCTCCCACTGAAGGTAGGTGGATCGGTGTCGCGTCATCATCAACTAGAGACTCATCAGGTTCCTCAATGGTGATACCCTGTTCAGCTTCGGAAGACTTGCGACGACGTACAAATAACAGACCTAATAACAATAAGACTATGGCGCCAATACCACCCAATACGATAGGGTCACCTAAAAGACTATCTACTGAAGGTACGGTATCCAGAATACCATCCTGAGATTCAGTCACAATGACAGGTGCAGGTGCAGGAACAGCTTCAGTTTGCTGTTGTGTGTCGGCTTCATCAGCAATCATGCCATCATCCGCCTGCTGCATATCCTGTTCTGGGAGGGTTGGCAGTACGGTTTCAGCCTCAGTAGACATGGTATCAGTAGATTGAGCCATAGAATCAGTAACACCTTCTGACTCGGCTTCGTCTACCATCATTTCTGCAGCCTGGTCTGTTGTATCGAGCGACTGATCTCCTTCTTCAGCTGCTAATTTCTCAGCTGCTTCGATCATCACATCGCTTGGTTGTTCTTCTACCATGCTACTACTTTCTTCAGTAGCCGGTTCCTGATCAGCCGCCTGTTGCTGAATCTGGGCCATACTATTGTTAGTAATCTGAACTATCTTTTGCAGCTCTTCAACTTTCTCTAGCTGACGTTCCAGATCAGCTACACGAGACTGTAAATCCTTATTTTCCAGGCGCGATGCTTCCAGCTCTTCTTCAGCCAGCGCCAGTTGTTTACGTAATTGATTGGAATCGGCAGAGTCATCTGATGTCATACTGGCAGTTGTAGAATCCTCATCACCAGGGGCAAGTAGACTTAATTGCCCGGACTCAGCTTCAACAGGCTCAGATGAAGCGGCAGTATCAGCCATTGGGCTACCGGCTGTAGCCGTGCCTGTTTTTCTGGCAACGTAATCGTCCCAAAGCCCATTTTGCTCAAGTACCTGTGCATAAGCCTGTTGCTTGCTCAGGTCATCAAAGGAGGCACTGTCAGGCATGCGGATAACAGCACCCACTTTTAAGTTATTGATGTTATCCCTTGCAAAAGCATCAGGATTAGCAGTCTGGATAGCCAGCATCACCTGCGCCATACTGTGATCATCATCCTTGATTCGAGCAGCGATACCCCACAGAGTATCTCCACGAGTAACGACAAATTCATTTTCGACAGGACTAGTTTCGCTGTAGGTTGGTTGAGCGGTATAACTGGATTCAGGTTCCTGTTCTTCAACTGGCTGAGCTGTTTGTTCGTTTAAGGCTATAGGCTGTGGCTGAGCAGCGGCCTCTGGCTCGATTGCCATACTATCCTGCTGAGTCTCGGGCAGTGGAGCTGGTTGAGATTCAGTGGCAGGCTCATTAGTGATACTGGGGGCAGCCTGTTGTGCCTGCTGGGCAAAATAGGGAGGATCTAACAGGACGGTATACTCTCTCAGTAAACGCCCTTTGGCCCAATCGGCTTCCACCAGGAAATTTAGAAAAGGCTCTTTAATGGCTGACTTCGTTGTGATCAGAATTTTTGCACTCTGAGCATCCTCAGCTTTTTCAATCTGAAAGCGCAGTTTGGATAAATCTGATGGGCGCTCAAGACCCGCTTTACGAAAAGCATCGCGACTTGCCAGGCTGACCAGTAGATCGTCGATCTCTCCTGGCCGCGCAGCCACCACTTCAATTTCAGCCTTAAGCGGCTGATTTAAATACGAATTAACTTCGATCTCACCTAGGCCCAGGGCAAAGATACTGAGTGGAAAACACAGTAACGCTGTCCAAAGTGATAATATTGTTCCCGATTTACGCACGTTTAGTCTCCCAAACTCCCTAACGAATTTTTATTAAAAAGCCCTGTATGAACAGTAGTCTGTCTATTAAGTCAGAGAATTTACTTTAAAGAAAACACTTTCACAAGTAGTTGTAACTATAGATTATAAAAAAGATTTTAGCAAAACTTCCAATATATTCAGGTAATTTTGCACCAATCCATTTCTAAGTGAATCGGCAATCATCCAGAAATGTAATCTTTTAGCATCATTTTGAGGCTGATTCAGATCGAATATCACGATATCTGTACCATTTTGACAGTGTGTCAAAGGGCTTACCGGTTGTTTAGTCAATACAACACCCTCAATAGCACTCAACCTGTCATGAACCTCTTCTGAGGTCACCTCTTCACCCAGCTCTACCGACACTGATATTGCCATTCCATGCATAGCTGGTACCAGTATATTATTTATAGAGCACTGCGTATCACTACCCAGTGCAGTAGATAACTGATACTCCAGTTCGGTGTTTGATACTGCGGGCAGCATATTAAAAGCAAGTTGCAAAGGAAACAAACTATTTTCTGCCTCCTTGCTATTTAACAGGTTGATAGTTTGTTTAGCGAGCTGCTCAATTCCGGACTTTCCGAACAGAGCTGCAGATAGAACATTGACTGTCTGTAGTGATTTAATCGTCATCGATTGCATCAGTGGATTAATGACCATCATCAAGGTCGCCACTTCAGGACTGGGTAATTTGATCATCGCGGGGCTGTCAGGGAGATCAGATCCTGTCACATATAAACCTTCTCGATTTTTATCCAGGTGATGACTGATCACATAACTGTCACAATGCTGTAACAGGCTTTCCAGCTCGTTATCCGCCTGTAACAGCAAAACTGCTGTTAAGTTTTCGTAGTCATATTCGTATTGATCACCTACGGTCAGATAGGTATCTGCATAGGCCAGTCTATTACCGGACTCTTCGTTAGTATCGAGTAAAACGACAGAATCCGACTTGATGCCGGATTCTGCCATTTGCTGGATTAAAACTTCTGCCAGCAGAGAGCTGGCATGAGTTATTGCAATTAGTGGTTGTGTCATCTGTTTAGTAAAATATTTAACATTCTTCGTAGCGGTTCTGCCGCGCCCCATAATAATTGATCACCAACAGTAAAAGCAGACAGATAGTTTTCACCCATTGCCATCTTACGTAGGCGTCCAACTGGAATATCCAGAGATCCGGTTACTACGGCAGGTGATAGCTGTTGCATGCTGATGTCTCGATCATTGGGCAGCACTTTAACCCAATCGTTAGCTTTTGCCAGCATATCGTGAATTTCATCCATCGGCAGATTTTGCTTTAGCTTGATCGTTAATGCCTGGGAGTGACAACGCATTGCCCCTATTCTGACACAAAGACCATCAATAGGAATCAAATTATCAGAACGCCCCAGGATTTTGTTGGTTTCTACACCACCTTTCCATTCTTCCTTGCTCTGACCATTTTCCAGTTGCACGTCTATCCAGGGAATTAAGCTGCCCGCTAATGGCACACCAAATTGATCAGTAGGATATTCAGCTGAACGAATATGCTCGGCAACTTGACGATCTATATCCAGGATTGCAGAAGATGGGTCCAGCAATAAATCATGTACTGATTTTTCAATACTGCCCATCTGGCTGATCAGCTCACGCATATTACGCGCACCCGCACCGGATGCAGCCTGATAGGTCATTGCACTAATCCATTCGATTTGATCATTTTGCAGTAATCCACCTAAGGCCAGCATCATCAGGCTGACGGTACAGTTGCCACCGATAAAGTCTTTTTTACCCGCATCCAGTGCAGCATCAATCACGTCGCGGTTAACTGGATCCAGTACAATCACAGCATGATCTTTCATGCGTAATGCCGAAGCTGCATCTATCCAGTACCCTTGCCAGCCGCTGGCACGAAGATCATCAAAAACCTGTTTGGTGTAATCCCCACCCTGACAGGTAACAATTGCATCCATTGATTTTAAAGACTCAATGTCATTCGCATCCATTAATGGAGGCGTTTCCTTGCCGATATCAGGTCCTGCCTGACCGACCTGTGAAGTAGTAAAAAAAACAGGTTCTGCGATTTTCGCAAAATCATTCTCTTCACGCATACGCTGCATTAAAACGGAACCCACCATCCCGCGCCAACCAATAAAACCCACTCTATTCATTATTTTTACCCTTATTTCTTTAAAATGTTAACTACAGCATTACCCATTTCACTGGTGCTGACATAAGATCCACCATCTGCAATATCCTGTGTACGGATACCCTTATCGAGCACAAGCTCCACAGCCTGATCGACACGATCGGCAAGCTCTGGATTATTCAGGCTATAACGCAACATCATTCCCACAGATAAAATGGTCGCCAAAGGATTGGCGGTATTGGTTCCAACTATATCCGGAGCCGACCCATGAATGGGCTCGTACAGACCTTTGCCATCTTTATCCAGCGAAGCTGATGGCAGCATACCGATTGAGCCCGTTAACATCGCAGCAGTATCAGATAGAATATCGCCAAACATATTACTGGTGACCATCACATCAAACTGTTTAGGCCATCTCACCAGTTGCATAGAAGCATTACCGACATACATATGTGATAGCTCAATCTCTGGGTACTCCTTTACTACACGCTGCATAACTTCACGCCAAAGCTCGGAAACCTCAAGCAAATTGGCGCTATCTACAGAACATACTTTTTTATTACGCTTCATAGCCACTTCAAAAGCTGATCGCGCAATACGTTCAATTTCATGTTCTGCGTAAATCAACGTGTTATAGCCTTCACGCTCGCCGCTATCCAGGGTACGAATGCCGCGTGGCTGGCCAAAATAAACACCACCGATCAATTCACGAACAATCAATATATCCAGTCCAGAAACAATCTCAGGTTTAAGACTGGAGGCGCTTGCCAGTTGCGGATAGAGAATGGCCGGACGTAAACTCGAGAATAGGCCCAGCTCTGAACGCAGGTTCAACAGCCCTTTTTCAGGCCTCAAATCTCTTTCCAGAGATTGATACTGTGGCCCACCCACTGCGCCCATCAATATAGCATCTGACTCCTTGCAAAGCGCCAATGTTTTTTCGGGTAGCGGAGATCCAGACTCATCGTAAGCTGCCCCACCAATAGTAGCGCTTTCCATCTCAACCGGTAAGCCATGATAACGCTTCAGGCACTCGAGTACCTTTACTGCCTCATTGATGATTTCAGGACCAATACCATCTCCCGCTAAAACAGCTATTTTAGATGCCATTTATATGCCTGCGATCACTTTAGCCACGGTGATTGTTGATAATACTTCTCTTCAAAAGCTTTTATCGCATCCGCATTTTGCAGGGTCAAACCAATGTCATCCAGTCCATTCAACAGGCAAAACTTGCGGAATTCATCGACTTCAAAAGATATCTGCACACCTGCAGAATTGCACACCACTTGCTGTTCAAGATCAACCGATAACTGGTAATCTTCTTTTTCGTTCAGCTCATTGAATAGCTGATCAACAATCGCCGGACTTAAGACAATAGGCAGCAGCCCGCTTTTAAAACTGTTGTTAAAAAAGATATCAGCAAAGCTAGGTGCGATAACAACCTTAAAACCAAAATCAGTTAAAGCCCATACCGCATGTTCGCGTGAAGATCCGCAGCCAAAGTTTTCTCTGGCCAGCAATATCTGAGCATATTTGTAAGGCGTCTTGTTCAACATAAAGTCAGGATTAACACGACGTTCACGATGGTCCATTCCCGGCAAACCCGGATCAAGATAACGCCAGTCATCAAACAGATTTGGACCAAAGCCAGTACGTTTAATTGACTTCAAATATTGCTTGGGGATGATGGCATCGGTATCGACATTGGGTCGATCTATAGCTGCGACAATCCCGGTAAACTTTTCAAACTTTTCCACTTTTATCTCCGCGCTCGTTGGAACGGTATAAAAAAACTATTCGCTGGCTTTCTTTTCCAGCGCCTTGCCTGCTTTCTGAACATCCTGACCCAAACCCTTCATGGTCTCGCAACCTAGCAGTGAAAACATCAGACCTAGTACACATACAATTGCAATTTTTTTCATTCAGCACCTCTAAGTTTATTCGCTTAATTAAGCTCCCGCACATCGGTGAAGTGACCGAAAACCGCAGCAGCAGCAGCCATCGCCGGGGACACCAGATGGGTACGACCACCCTGCCCCTGACGACCTTCAAAGTTACGATTGGAAGTGGACGCACAACGCTCTCCCGGTTCCAGTCGATCTGCATTCATTGCCAGGCACATGGAACAGCCAGGCTCACGCCATTCGAAACCAGCTTCGACAAATATCCTGTCCAGCCCTTCCTGCTCAGCCTGCGCTTTGACCAGCCCACTACCGGGAACCACTAATGCAAGCTTCACATTATCCGCCACTTTACGACCTTTTGCGATATCTGCTGCAGCACGCAAATCTTCAATACGAGAATTGGTGCAGGAACCGATAAACACCTTATCCACCGAAATCTGGTTGATGGCTTCATTCGCATTCAGCCCCATGTATTTGAGTGCGTTCTGCATCCCGTTAGCTTTCACTTCATCCGCCTCGGTAGATGGATCAGGAACTGTTTCGTTCACTGCGATGACCATTTCTGGAGAGGTGCCCCAGGTAACCTGTGGCTGAATACTAGCCGCTTCGATGACAATTTCACGATCAAATACCGCATCAGCATCGGAGTGCAGGGTATTCCAGTAACTCACCGCCTGATCCCACTGCTCCCCGCCAGGGGCAAAAGGACGCCCTTTCACATAATCGATGGTGGTTTGATCACAGGCAATCATGCCAGCACGGGCACCGCCTTCTATGGCCATATTGCACACAGTCATACGACCTTCCATCGACAGATTAGTGATCGCTTCACCTGCAAACTCAATGGTATAACCGGTGCCACCTGCTGTACCAATTCTGCCAATAATGGCAAGCACGATATCCTTCGCAGTAACCCCTTTGCCTACCGCACCTTCGATAGTAATACGCATATTCTTTGATTTTTTCTGGATCAGGCACTGGGTAGCCATCACATGCTCAACCTCAGAGGTACCTATACCAAAGGCTAAAGCACCGAAAGCTCCGTGCGTTGCAGTATGCGAATCGCCGCACACCACGGTCATACCGGGTAAGGTAGCACCCTGTTCAGGGCCGATAACATGCACCACACCCTGGCGTATATCGTCCATTTTGAATTCATTCAGATCAAAGTCTGCGCAATTCTTATCCAGTGTATCCACCTGCAAGCGGGCCACAGGGTCTGTGATCTCCTGACTTCGCTCACCCTTATCGGTAGGTACATTATGATCAGGCACAGCCAGAATCGATTGCTTACGCCAGAGCGGACGATTGTTGATGACTAAACCTTCAAACGCCTGAGGAGAAGTCACCTCATGCACCAGATGACGGTCGATATACAGCAAAGCTGTACCATTCTCTTCCTGTTTTACTATGTGTCGGTTCCAAACCTTGTCATAAAGCGTTAAAGCAGCCATCTCATTCACCTTGATTGTTAACTGTTGTTGAGTCTAACCTTGATTAAAGAATAACTCTAACTCATAATTTTCATAACTATCATAACTAATTGGAATATCAGTCATGGATACCGCCAACCTTCAGGCATTTATCAAGGTTGCAGAAACCCGTTCCTTTTCAGTGGCTGCGGAACAGCTGTTTTTAACTCAGCCTGCCATCAGTAAACGCATTAAACAGTTGGAAGAGCAGCTCGGCACTCACCTAATTGATCGCATCGGCAAACAGCTTAATCTGACGCGTACTGGAGAACTGCTATTGCCAAAGGCCCGTCAAATCATGCTCGACCTGCAATCCATACGTCAGCAGATAGCCGACATGGAGGGTAACCCTATGGGCTCGCTGAGTATGGCAACCAGTCATCATATTGGTCTACATCGCCTGCCTCCGGTGCTGCGAGCCTATTCTGCCGAATACCCCGAGGTTGATCTTGATCTACATTTTATGGATTCGGAACAGGCATGTACGCTGATAGAACAGAATCAAATGGATCTGGCAGTAGTCACCCTCCCATTCGCCACATCCGCTGCACTGGATTATCAGACCGTATGGATAGATGAATTAAAAATTGTCTGCTCCAGTAACCATGCCCTGACTCAGGTCGATAAACCCGAGCTGAAAATGCTCACTCAGCATACGGCAATATTGCCCTCACATGGCACCTTTACCCGCGAGGCAATTGAAACTGCACTAGCCTCTTTTAAGGATGAACTTAAAATCAGTCTGGAAACCAACTATCTGGAAACCATTAAAATGATGGTTTCGGTCGGCCTGGGCTGGAGTATTTTGCCAATGAGCATGGTCGATCACAGTGTTATAGCTCTGGATATAAGCGAATTCAACTGTAGCCGTCAGCTTGGTATTGTGATCAACCCCCGGCGCAGTCACTCACGTGCCGTAGAGGCCATGCTGAAAACCATTCAGCAGTTTGCAACCTAGCCTTCTACTCTATTCATCGCCGCAATCCCTTATCAAACATGGCATTCATTTAAAAACTTGCTATATTAAAGCCCGTTATTAATTCACAGGAAGGGATAAGCATGAAAAAAATTATTACTAGCCTTTTTATATTAAGCCTGTTTATCAGCACGCAGTTGATGGCCGGAAGTGTCAGCCGTAGCCAGTTTACCAGCGCCATAGTGGACCGCGAACCGGTTGATCTAATAGAAACACTATCTACAGATAATACAAACATTATTTTTTTCACCGAACTCACCGAGCTACAGGGACAAACTGTCACTCATCAATGGCTATACAACGATGTCGTCATGTTTGAGAAATCATTTGATGTAGGAGGAGCACGCTGGAGGGTATGGACCAGTAAATCTCTGCAACCCGGTTGGAGTGGCACCTGGACAGTCAATGTACTAGATGGTGAAAGAAACGTCATCCTCAGCCAGTCCTTCGAATACCAGTAACTAATTCCATTAGCGCAGCAAAGAGATTGCTGCTTTGCTGCGCTCATATTCTCAGTATCTATGCGTTTTTCTGCACCTGCAAAGCAACCAGTAAACCGATAAATGAGGTCACAGCTGCAACCATAAATGTCATCTGTGGTGAAACACTTTCCCACAAACTACCCGCAAAAAAGCTGCCTAACGCACCACCTGCACCAAAGCTAACCGAGGCATACAGTGCCTGCCCTCGACCATGATGGTTGGGAAAATACTGCTGAATTAGATAAATCGAAGTCGCGTGAAAAAGGCCGAAGCTCGCTGCATGTAAACATTGAATGAGTATCACCAGTATCAATACATCAGAAAACCAGGCCATCAATACCCAACGTAAACTGGTCAATGCAAAAGCCACTACCAACCAGAATGCCGCCGCTCGAATCTTCAGTAACTGCGGCATGAACATAAATAAAACCACTTCAGCCAATACCCCTAAAGACCACAACAGCCCGATACTGAAACGTGAATAATCCAGGCTTTCCATGTACAGGGAATAAAAAGTGTAATACGGGCCATGGCTGGCCTGTAGAAAAAAACAGCTGACTAATAAAGCCATCACCTGTGGTTTTCTTAAAACTGTAAGAATATTGGAATCTGTTTCAGCGGCTGCTTTGTGTTCTTTCACCGGTAATGTCGATAACCAGATAAAAGAAAAAATTATGAGTAAAATGACAGGCAGAAAATTGATCGACAGCGTCTGGAAAAGACCTCCCAGCATAGCCGCAGTGACGATAAACCCCAAAGACCCCCACAATCGAATCTGACTGTAACGATCTTTATCACTACCCAACTGGCTCAGTGTGACGACTTCAAACTGGGGCAAAGAGGCGTTCCAGAAAAAGCTGAACAATAGCATCAGCCATAAAAGGCTCCAGAAGCTGTCATACCAGAGCAGAGGCAGAAAACACAGCAAAGATAACAATGAAGTCAACTGCACGATGCGGATATGATAGCCGGTCCGATCAGCAACCCAGCCCCATAAATAAGGAGCAACGACCTTGCTAAGCGCAAGCGTTGCCATTAACTGCCCGATCTGCAAAGACGAAAAACCGAGACTATCCAGATACACAGTCCAGAAAGGTATCAGAGCACCTAGACTGGCAAAATAGAAGAAATAAAAGCGTGATAAACGCCAGTACTTTTTTTGCATACAGGAAATGTACTAACTGCGGCTAGTCAATTTCTTCTATATAAGACCTGGCAATTGGAGTCTGAACATATTGCTTTTTACCATTATTCGTCACCCAGAAATAATAATAGCCCTTACCCGGTTCCGAAGTAACTTTGCCATCTCTGATGATCCAGCTTTTCACATGATTGCCATCGGCATAGGTCACTTTATAATTGCCTTCCAGCCAGGAAACACCCAGACGCGAGATTTTATTTTGCTGCTCTTCACTACAGGCAGCTAGTAATAGCAATAAAGGAATGATCAGGTAGCGCTTTTTCATTTTTCAATCTCGTAAAATTATTTAGCCAGAATCAGGATTAACAGCGCCAGTAAAGCAGGAAGCCCCTGAATCCAGAATATGCGTTTGCTCACAGTTAGCGCACCAAATACTCCGGCAATAAAGACACAGCCTAAAAAAAACAATTGCACAGAAAATACCTGTGACCAAAGCCCCCATACCAGCCCAGCGGCCAGAAAACCATTGTACAGGCCCTGATTTGCAGCCAGAACTTTCGTGATATCCGCCTTTTCCGGAGACATGCGAAATACCTTAAGCCCAATGGGCCTGGTCCACCACAGCATTTCAAGCAAAAGAAAAAACATATGCGAAATGGCGATCAACACCAGCAAACCATTCAATATCAATGTCATCAATCAGATCTCACTTGGCTGAAGAGGGTATGATCGGTGTAGAGCACTCTACCCCGGCATTCTGTGCACGATGGCGTAACATATGGTCCATTAATACGATGGCCAGCATGGCTTCGGCTATAGGTGTCGCACGTATGCCAACGCAGGGATCGTGTCGACCTTTGGTGATTACCTCAACCGGTTCACCATCCACATCTACCGAACGTCCAGGCAAATGCAAGCTGGAAGTTGGCTTAAGCGCAATATTCACCACGACATCCTGACCTGAAGAAATCCCACCGAGAATGCCACCTGCATGGTTAGACAGAAACCCTTGAGGGGTTATCTCGTCGCGATGCTCGGTGCCTTTTTGGGTAACACACTCAAAGCCCGCGCCAATCTCCACACCTTTTACCGCATTAATACTCATCATCGCATGTGCAATTTCCGCATCAAGACGATCAAAAATCGGTTCACCCAATCCGGGAGGTATGCCCTCTGCGACCACGGTTACTGCAGCACCAATGGAGTTACCTTCCTTACGCAAGGCATCCATGTAGAGTTCCAGCTCTTCAACTCTGTCGGGATCTGGACTGAAAAAGGGATTATCGTTCACGGCATCCCAGTCCTTTAACTCCAGCTTGATTGGTCCTAACTGAGAAAGGTAGCCACGAATCCTGATGCCAAACCTATCAGCCAGATACTTCTTGGCAATACCACCCGCGGCTACACGCATCGCGGTTTCACGCGCTGATGATCGACCACCACCACGATAATCACGAAAGCCATACTTCTGGGTATAGGTATAATCAGCATGCCCGGGACGGAACTGGTGCATGATATTGCCATAGTCTTTGGAGCGCTGGTCAGTATTGTTTATCAGTAAACCAATTGAGGTGCCCGTGGTCTTACCTTCAAACACACCAGAGAGGATTTTCACCTCATCAGCTTCTCGACGTTGCGTAGTATGACGTGAAGTGCCCGGCTTGCGTCGATCCAGATCCTGCTGCAAATCAGCCTCGGATAGCTCCAGCCCCGGAGGACAGCCATCCACGATACAGCCGATGGCTGGGCCATGGCTTTCACCAAATGAGGTGACAACAAATAATTTTCCAAAACTGTTACCAGACATAAAACTCTCTTAAATTTATTATGTTGATTTATGGGCTGTAAGCCACAATCATATCGATATGGAACATTCTACTCGAAAATTAGGCAATACGTTTACCTGGCTGGGCTGGATTCTGGGTTTTTTTCTACTTGCACTGCTATTTCAACAGATACTGGAGCAACAAAACAATCCCAATCAGTCGGTAAAGACCGTCACCAATGATGGATTTTATCAGATTGAACTGCAACGTAATCGTTATGGACACTATGTACTGGATGGAGAAATCAACGGACAGAAAGTGACCTTCCTGATCGACACCGGGGCAACAACCACCAGCATCCCTGAGAACATAGCTCAGCGCCTGGGATTACATAAAGGCTTACCTGTTACTGTAGAGACAGCCAATGGAACGACCACTGCCTATCGCAGTAGACTAGATATGTTGCGCATTGGTTTAATCGAGTTTAACGATGTACTCGCCACTATCAACCCAGGGTATCAAAGTGATGAAATATTACTGGGTATGAATATTCTAAAAAATCTGGAACTGGTTCAGCGTGGTGAAACCATGATTATCAGAACGCCTCAATATTAGGTTTATAGCCTGGCCTTATCTTCAACTGATACTCCAGCTAATCTGACGCAATTAAAAGAATTCACCACAGAGGACACTGAGAGCACAGAGAGAATATTATTTGATACCTTCTTCGTGGCCTTCGTGAGCTTCGTGGTTATCTTATTTTACTCGTTCCCATGGTTCTCCGCACTACTGTCCGGAATGGTTGAGTTGGATCTGGAATCGGGCAATAGTGACTAGTTGTTCAGAAGCGATAGTTAGACGGAGACTTAAATATAAATGCTCGTCATTACCGAACTTGATCCGGTAATCCAACCGGTTTCGAATACCCTGCCATCGCACTGGATTACCCAGTCAAGCTGGGTAATGACGATGTAATAGTGGTTGTTATAACACTTTTGAAACACGCAGAAATTATCTCGGACAGTAGCGTGGTCCTCCGTGGGAACCCCTGTAAATTACTTCTTAGAAACAATGAGCTACGATTTGTTTCATGAGAGAACACAGAGTACACCGAGACTGAAATACTAAGCCAGAGAGCTCAAAAGGCTACTCAGGTATAAAACCGATGTTTCGATTAATGATGACTCATTACCTGCCTAACATTTCCTCTCCGTGGTCTCTGTATCTCTGTGGTAAATATCTTGTGAATATTGATATGACTGAAATAAGGGCTAATCAGAAATTTTAATAAATATTAATTTTTTTTAACAACTCACTGAACTTCCTCAAAAGACCTTTCTCTAAAGCGGTGTATATGGTCATTACCATGACAACAATTTAAACTATTAACCAATGAGGATATATCCCATGAATACAGCAAAAAAAATCTCAGGCTTCGCTTTGGCAGCAGCAGCTGCAACCATGTTTTCAGTAGCTCCTATGAACGCTTCAGCGATGGACTCAGGTAAATGTATCGGTGGCAATAGCTGTAAAGGCACAAGCGCCTGTGCTACAGCAACAACCAGCTGTGCTGGTCAAAATTCCTGTAAAGGTCAGGGTTGGGTTAAGGCAACCAAATCTGATTGCGATGCTGCAGGTGGAAAATTCGAAGGTTAATTCTTTGATTTAAAATTCCCTCCCCAAGTAAATTATCACCGCTCCTCGGAGCGGTGTTTTTTTGGGTATTGAGCAGAGTCCAAAGCAAATGAATTTAACGAAAATAACCCAGATCAAATACACAGCAGCAGTATTGTTGTTACACTTACTGACTTCTTTCATGCTAAACCTGATCATCAGCAATGAATAATAACAGCAATAAACCATTCCTCGGATTTGGCCTCGGGCTCCGTACTGATCACTATCAGGATGTGCTTGAACAAAAGCCTAAAGAAATCGACTGGTTTGAAATCATTTCAGAAAATTACATGATCGATGGCGGCAAACCACTTTACTTTCTGGATAAAATTCGTCAGGACTACCCCATGGTCATGCATGGAGTATCCATGTCTGTCGGTAGCACTGACCCACTCAATTACGATTATCTAAAACAACTTAGAAACCTGATCGAACGCATTGAACCCATGTGGTTTTCTGACCACCTGTGCTGGACGGGTGTCGATCATAAAAATATGCACGACCTGTTACCCATGCCCTACACAGAAGCATCGGTTAACCACTTTGCCGATCGGATCTCACAGGTACAGGACTACATGGGCCGACAGATGCTGATTGAAAATCTGTCAAGCTATATAACCTATACCTCGGATGCTATGACCGAATGGGAATTTTTAACAGCCGTAGCGGAAAAAGCAGACTGTTATATTCTGCTGGATGTAAACAATATTTATGTCAGCAGTTATAACCATCATTTTGATGCCATGGAATATCTACAGGGCATACCCGCAGAACGCGTCTGGCAACACCACCTGGCCGGTCACCAAAATACCGGCAATCTCATCATCGACACTCACGATGAACCTATCATTGACCCGGTATGGGAGCTTTATGAAAAAACAGCCCAGCTGTTGGGCCCGGTCTCTACTATGATAGAACGTGATGCAAATATTCCACCACTAGCCGAAGTCATCAAAGAACTCAATCAGGCACGAGCAATCGCGGAACCCTATTATAAGGGGGCTAAGTGATGACCAATACAGACCAGGAACTACGTGCCATACAACTACGGTTTCAGGATTATCTTGAAGGCAGGTCAGAGCTGTTCGTACAGGATATAGTCAGCACAAAAGATGCACTGGCAGAACATCGACTGGGGGCCTATTACAATGCCTATCGCATTCGACTTATCGATGTACTGGCCGAGGATTTTAGCGCCGTACAGAAAACGCTGGGGGAAGAGGCCTTTGAATACCTGGTACTCGATTACCTGAAACGTTACCCTTCTGAACATCCTTCGGTGCGCTGGGTAGGGCAGCATATGGTTGAATTTCTGCAGCACAGTGGTCACCCGGATAAATCATTTCTGTCAGAGCTCGCACAATTTGAATGGAATCAGGGGCTGTGTTTTGATGCGCTAGAAAGTGAGCGGCATTTTACTCTGGAGGATATGGCAGTACTCGACCTCAGTTTGTGGCCAGCTGTCTCTTTAAATCTAAACCCATCGGTCAGATGGCTGGATCTTTTCTGGAATGTCCCGCCTTACTGGGTTGCGCTTGATAAAGATGAAGAACTCATCGAAAAGCAAACTACACAACAGCCTACACGCTGGTTAATGTGGCGCAACAATCTAAAACCCAACTGGCGCTCATTGGAAGTACCTGAAGCATGGGCCATTGAAGCAGCCAGCAATGGCAGTAACTTTGCCGAACTCTGTGAAGGTTTACTGGAGTGGATTGGTGAAGATGCGGTTGCGATGACGGCAGCCAGTTATCTCAAGCAATGGATTCATGATGATATGGTGGCATCAATTAACATAGCCGAATAGACAAAAGATACTCTGTCACCTTTATCCATAAAATTTGTCACATGGGCACAGCTCGTTTGCCAGGTAAGGTTTTCTGACAAAATAGGAAGATAGCCGTAGGGGCTCGAACTAAACTGGATTTTCCCGATTGAAATATGATTTCCTATCCTGTTCCAGGAAGCTGTCATATATAGTGGAAGTCTGGTGTCGACCGAGGGTGTGTAAAAACTCATATTTTCGAATAATAAATATAAGCAAATATAGGAGGCCCCATGACACGATTTGTTCAGGGAGTAGTTGGTGTACCCAGGCGACATATTTCCCTTAAGCCTGTATGAATGCGTGACAGAAGATAACCCTATCCGAGTATTGGTCTGTTTGCTGACAAACTAGATTTAAGCGATGACGGGAATGTAGTGAAGTTGTCATTCGCATCAGTATTTGCTATCTCTGAAGTCGATACAAACTTGCCTTTTGTATAAATAAAAAAGCCACCTCAAATGAGATGGCTTATTCTTCGTACAGTGTGTAAATCGTTGACAACCATGGGTTGCCGCAGGATAAGAAGGGGTATTAAGATTGGAAGCTACGGCGTCTTCTACGAGCGAAACCCAGTCCTGCTAAACCAAGACCCATAAGAGCAAGGATGGAGGGCTCAGGTACTGAGGCCTCTGCAGTTTCAATTCTAAAATGAGCACTTAGTGGATTACTAGAGTTTGGAAATGCACCTTCAAACCCTTCCACTGTAGTTAATACTCCATAGTCAAAATGCGAAGATGGTTCCCAGGAGTAATGAGTACCAAGTCCAATTAAACGGGCATCATCAGTACGAGAAAAGTTAATGACATATGAGTCTCCAGCTAAAAAGTCAAAATCAACGGCTACATCAAGCCATCCTTGACCTTCTATTAAGCTGAAGTCTTGACTGTCAAGCAAACTTCCTGCTGTATGTCCATCTGTTGAAGCATAGACTTCAAACTCATATAAAACACCTAAAGCTGCTGAAGTTACACTTAGGTCAATCCCTAAAGATGACATATGGAAATCGGTGGTTACATCAAAACCGATACCACGGCCTGTTCCCATACCACCTACATCATATTGAGTAGAATAAAGGTCTCCCTGATCCATCTGAATTAGCCCTGCATTAGCTGATCCAACGAACAAACAAACAAACAAACAAACAATTTTTTTCATTTTACATCTCGAAAGTAGTAGTCATTATCAGTTAATGCATATATTGGGCCAATTTTTTATTTATTTAATAAAAACAGAGAGGATCTTTATAGAAATAAAATCAATTGGAATGGACTGTAATAAATACTGACAGTCTTAGAAATTGTTGAGTAAAAAAAACTGACAGTTAAAGCAATCAGGGAAGTATTAAACCAGACTTTAAAATGGACTCAACAGGAACCGGGTAATAGCCTTTGGAATCCGTAAGATTTTGCCCTGGATGCTCATCAAGAACTTTTTCGTCGTCTAAACAAGGTCGGACCTGAATGGCGCTTACTTAAGGCTAACACGACGTCATTGCGAGGAGCTTGCGACATGACAATCTTTTTCGGCAGATGGTCTCAGCACTGTTTAGAGATCGAAACGATGACGCTCGCGAAGACAGCTTTCTGCTTAAGTAAGTGCCATTCGGGTCGAACCTAACTAAGTTATTATTATATTAAAATATCATCTAAAACTAGACTCGTCTGGCCCGACCGCGATTTGGCTGTACTTTTGACGACAAAAATGTCAGGAACAGTTTTGAACGCACTTCGTGCGGGCCAAAGGGTGTAGGGCAGGAATAATAAAGGGACTGTAGGGATAGCTTTGTGAGTTCGGGTCAGTAGAGCTTTTCAAAATTGATCCTGTCAATTTTGTGGTGACTTTTTATGACTGAAAAGTTACTCGCTCGCAGGCACGACTAAACTACAGAACTAAAGTGTATTCAGCGTGAGAAAAATCCAAGCTTAGTCAGTTGCTATATGCATTCATATTCGAAGCACAATAACAGGAGTCACCCATTATTCTTTTAGGAAAGGCGGAAGCCAGGTGCTATCCCGACACCCGGTTACGCGCATCGCTTATCGCGGCCTGCATCCGGCCATTCAGGTCCGTCACCTCGCTGGACGCTGAAGATACTTCCGTCGCGTTGCGCGCTATTTCCTGCATGGCGGCGGTCTGCTGCGTGACAGCGGTTGCGACGGACTGCATGGCGACCTGGACGTTGTGTACCTGTTCCCCCGCAGTCACGACGCGACCGGCAAAGGCCGTGATCAGATCCACGTTGCTGCTGATCTGTTTGTTGATCTCGGTGATATTGGTCGATATCTCGAGCGTGGCACCCTGAGTGCTCTGGGCAAGATTCTTGACTTCCCCTGCAACAACCGTAAACCCTCGTCCGAATTCACCGGCACGTGCCGCCTCGATGCTCGCGTTGAGTGCCAACAGGTTCGTTTGCTCGGCAATGCCGCCGATGACCTTGCTGATCTCTCCGATCTGGCTGCCGATGGCTTGCAGTTTTAGCACCGATTGCCCAGCATATTCTGCCTCCTCCCCCAGCTTCTGGGTAAGTGCCTCGACTTCACCTGCCACCCTCGCAGCCTCTTCGGCAGAGCGACTGATCTCGCCGATCGATGCCGAGATTTCTTCCGATGCGACTGCTACCGAGTGAATATTGGTTGCGACCGTCGTCGTGGCTTCGGAGCTTTGGCTCGAAAGACCGGTGACGTTGTCTACTGCGTTGAAGAGTTGGTATTTGACCTCTTCGTTCGGGTCGACCCATTCGACGACGTAGGCCGGATTCCCTTCGAGGTCATTGATCGTTTTCGTGTATACGCGGAAATGGTTCAGCCCAGCTCCGAAATCCTGTTCGAACTTCGTTTCCGGCTTGCCTGCCGACAGGCATTCGCGGCCACAGTTCGCAGTCTTGCAGATGTTGGCACCCCAATTGTGGCAACTCTTGTCGAGAAACTCGGACAATGGCTGGTTGAAGGCGCTTCGAACCGGACCGTTGACATACAGCCAACGCCATTCTTTGTCTTTCTGGTCGCCGATCGCCGTCACCGAACACGGTTGTTCACAGGAATCGACGATGCCCATGAAAAACTGCTCGCGTTCCGCTGCTACCTGGCGGATCTCTTCCACCCATTTCCTGCTCGCACTCAGGAACTTCGCGACGAAAAACATGAAAGGCAGGGCAACAACCGGTGTTAGCAGGCTGGCCCAGCCGATAAACGGGGCTGCTGCGAGCGAAACTACAGCGATTACGGCGAAGCTCAGCCAGACCCGACGAGAAAACAGTTCGATGTGCTTGATCGTGTTCTGCACAATCGCAGGCATACTACCGTGGTCAACAAACATTTTAATCCCTCGATGTTGGGCACTGTCAGTCCGTCTGGAGAGCGCCATCGCTGTGATCCAGATAGCGGCACAGTGCGATTTTGGCTTGAAAGTGAGCCATCACATCCGATATCGGCAGCTTTATCCTCGAGTTGAGGCTAACTCGCTAAACAGAACACCGGATTGCTTGGCGAACCAAATATTATGAGCATAGACTCAATATCCATACCTATCAAGTTCTAGAGCTGGAGTAGAATTCACCCAAACACACTTCTGTTCAATCTCGATGGCTTCCTTCCTCCTGAATTTTTGCATCTGATGCAGTGCTTTTTGCTAACTCTGTGCCTGGCTCGTTCCAATAGGTAACAGACCGCCGGGTAACCTGTTTTACCGCTTACCATAATTTACCTGGATAGTTTGCTCAGATTCGGTTCTATCCAAAATAACTTTTGCTTTTCCAGATATTTCAAGCTTTGCTAGAAATATCTGGTTTTTATATCCCCATTTGGGCCTGCGGCAAAAAAACAGTCAAATCGGGAGTAAGCTCGAATGATTGCATGGTCGTAAGTGGTACGGGCTCAAGGATGAGCGAAGGTAGAACAATGCAGGATCCAATTGTCGAAAGTACCGCAGGAGATGTAACCGAGCATGACAACGAGGAAATTATCCGCTACGGCAACAACTTGCTGTTATTCAAAGCTCAACGCGAGCTGCAGCTTTATCAACAAGTTGTGAACTATTGGTCGAGACAACCATATACAACTTATTAAAAGCTAACGCGCTGCCAGACCCAGAACAGGCCCATCATGGTGATAATCAAAGAACCCGGAATCACTACCAGTCGACGATATAACTGATCCTGATGACGCAGCCAGAACACAGCAGCTAACGCAATTAGAATGACTGCCAACTGCCCACCTTCCACTCCAATATTAAACGCAACCAAGGCAGTAATAAACTCACTCTCGGGCAACCCCAGTTCGAATAACACTTCAGCGAAGCCCATACCGTGTAGTAGCCCAAACAGGAAAACAACCACAACTCGCCAGGGTTTTAGCTCTCTGGTTAACAGGTTTTCCAGGCCCACATAAGCAATAGACAGCGCAATCAATGGCTCAATAATTGAAGCCGGCAAACTGATCACCCCATACACGCTCAGTGCCAGAGTGATACTATGCGCAACAGTAAATGCAGTTACCTGCCACAATAAAGGTGCAGTTTTACGACTGAGTAAAAACAGCCCCAATACAAAAAGTATGTGATCCATCCCCATGGGTAAAATATGCAAAAAACCCAGTTCAGCATAATCTGCAAATACCGATGTCCATGCACGTTGCTGTATTGCCTGCTGAATTTTGAAGGGAGGACTCGCCTGACCATCAACCAACCAGTGACTGGCTTTTTCACCCGCCTGATTGACAAAATTAACAACCATATCACCATAGGCAGGATTACTGCTCCATACGATATCTCCGGTATTGGCAGGGAATGCAGAATGAAAATAAATCACGGATTTGCGAGCCAGGCGGGTATCTGCAACATCAGGCACATGAATCCTGTCGTATATCCAGTTGACAGACTTGTTTGAAATGGTCAGTTTTAATCCACTTTTATAAACATCTGCAAAAGTCGAAAAACGTTTGGCTAACTGTTCTGGAGTCAGCGCACGAAGAGACTTATATTGTTGCGCCTCGGGTGCATCATCGGTATTGTCATGTCCAGCACCTATGCCTGCAAGCAAGGCTTCAGCATTAGCTTCCACTCTTAGTTGAATCAGCTGATCTGAGAAATTTACTGTGACAATGGTGGGTCTGAGCTTATGAGCATAGGCAGTCGACAGCTGGGTTAACACTAAAGTGAAAAGAATAACATGCAAAATACGCATAAAAATTATCGAATGATCCTGCTGATTTTCAGCCTGATTAGTGGAAAGGTTCTGGCTCATGACTTCTGGCTTGAAGCACATCCATTTTATACCGAGCCGGATAAAACTGTCGAACTGTCATTACACCAGGGCAATCAATATGTGGGGGACACTCTGCCTAATGTCGTCAACTGGTACAACGATTTTAGTATTTACTATGAGGATAAAACAGAGGAAGTCCCCGGTGAACTGGGCCGTGACCCAGCAGGTTACTTTGCGCCTGATAAAAAAGGTACCTATGCCATCGGTTATCAAACAGTCTTTAATAATATAAAAATCAAACCAGATATTTTTAATAAATATCTACATGAAGAAGGCCTGGATAATGCTATTGCTCTACGCGAGAAAAATAATCAAACAGAAAACGGGGCTTATGAGCGTTTTATACGTCATGCGAAAACCCTGATTCAATCGGGTAAGGAATATGATATTGATAATTCTACCCGTGAATTTGGCTACGAACTTGAATTAATCCCTCAAACCAACCCTTATCAAATGTCTCTGGGAGATGAGATGATTATTCGCCTACATTATAAACAGCAGTCTATTGTAGGTATGCAGGTTTCGGCGTTTAGTAAGTCACATCCTGAAAATGTACAGAAGGTTTTTACTGATTCTGAGGGACTGGTTCGGATAAAGTTGGACAGGGTTGGTCCCTGGTTAGTTAAGGCGGTTAAGATTATTGCCCTGCAGGATGAGGAGCAGGAATGGCAGAGTCATTGGGCAAGTTTGACGTTTGAAGTTCTGGATTGAAAATATTAGGAACTTATTTTCAAAACGCGTCGTTTCCTAAAAATATATACACCCTACTGACACACTGCTATCAGTAGGGTAACTTTAAAATCGAGCCTCAACTAAAAAACTATAGGGGTTCACAATGAATAAATCGTATATAAAAAACTTTCTTATTGGTGTCGTCTTACTAATTTCAGCATATTCTATTCAGGCCGAAACTGTTGAGGTAGTGATGTTCAAAGTTAAAGACGGTGTTAGTGAACAATCATTCCTGAATTCAGCAAAAGGCATGTTAAGCACACTTCAAAGCTGGGATGGATTCATATCAAGAGAACTCATAAACACAGGAAATCAAAACTGGATTGACGTCGTTCACTGGCGTGATCTAAAAGCAGCTCGTACAGCACAACAAAAAGCGATGGAAAGCGAGTCCTGTTTGCTGTTCTTTTATTACTTGAAGAAGGTCAGCAATTATTCCACGGCGAAAAGGTTCTGACACAGTAATACAAACGGCCTGTTAGGTAAATTACGATCACCGAATAGTCAGGACATAGAAAAAACGATAGAAATCGTTGAAAACTGACTGATAAAACAGTGCTCTGAGTTATGTTAATTTTTAATGCTACTGACAACTCTATTTTCTGGATTAATAATGTAAGTTATCGACGAACAGCTGCAAAAATTAAGATTAATGTTATATTAACCCTATGTAAATATATCAACGGATGATGCCGTGAAGTACCTGCCTTTACTTTTTATTTTGTTCTCGCTTTTCAATTCAGTTCATGCCCAGAACCTGTGTGAAGCAACCTGTGAGTTCTCAGTCACTTTTCCAGAGGGCGGCAGCTTTGAAGCCATTGATGAATTAACTCTGACTTTTGGAACGAGTGGTGAGTTAATCCTCGGCACAGGTGGCACTGTAAACACGGCCATTCAACCCTCGAACCTGGATTATTCATCTGGTGGCACCTTGACCTTATCTGCTGGTGAAAGTATTACATTTGGGCCTGGTGGATCACTGGTTTTAGGTACGAGAGGTAATATGGATGCAGGGAGCTATAGCCTGGAAACTACAGGCGATATCTCAATTGGAGCAACAGGTGGAAACCAGTCTATCCAAATAGCTGGTGATATAGATGTCTCTGGTACTTTGAGCTTTACATCTCCATCTTTAGAATTATATTCAACGATCACTGCAGGTTCACAAGTAAACCTTGAGAACTCTACAACCATGCTCGGTTCTGGCACAATTTCTGTCCCAGAATCAGCAACGATCTCAGTGGGAGGTGTGGAGAACATACAGCCAACTTCTGTGACTTTGAATTCTACTGCTGTTTTATTGCTTACCGGCACCCTTAACATACAACCCCTGGATAGCCTTGATCCACTGAATGGATTGGAATTACCCACCAGCGATGGGAGCAACTGTATTGTAGAATCACCTGAATGTATCTCTGGTGATGGGACTATCTACATTCTAAACACTGAAGGGAGCCTGGTTAAAAAAGAAGCGCCCAGTGATACATCAACAAGCGGGAAAAGTGGATCATTCTCTTTACCTATTCCTGGCTTTTTTATGATCCTTTTATTTTTATCTAGATACAGAAAGCGGTTAAGTTCTGGAATTTAAGGGTTTGAATTTTTCTACGCCCTTATTTTCGGGAAACCGCTGGCGACTCTATCCGGGATGTTACTACTGCGTCGAAGAGATTACTTCGTTGCTTCACGCCTCGTAATGACAGTAAAAAAAATCAAAAAAGACTCCCGCCACACTTCCAGCAGATACGAAAACTACTGCCATTTTCTTCCCCACAATGTGGACAAAAAATATCGCCCTCTTGATCCTGCTGTAACTGATCAACCAGAAGCTTTGCAGCAGCAAACTCAGACTCATTGATAACCCATAACTCTGGCCAGGTTTCAAACGGAGACAGATCACCCACACCACCACCGGCATACTCATTTTTAACCATACATTCAATACCCTGTTCCTATAGCAGGTTTTTCAGATTAAAAACGATCAGTCGGTTTTCATGGGTGAAGACTTTTTTCATTCATACTCAAAACGATAATGCTTGGAGATAAATTCCAGTACCTTCCAGGTACAGCTCATGCCCTTGGGGAAGGTCACCAGGTCTCCTCGGCCCAGTTCTACCGGTTCTCCACCATCTGGAGTCACTATCACTCTACCTTCGAGTATGTAACAGACTTCCTGATTATCGTAAGTCCAGGGAAACTCAGAGGGTTCCTTTTCCCATAGAGGCCATTCTTCAACACCGAGTACATCGAGTTTACCCGGTGCTGGATTATGCTCGTATAAAATTTGATCAATCATGACTTTTGCTCTTCCGGTTTAACTGAACGATTAGAATCAGGGATTATTTGAGACCTCGGGATTCCTTGATCTTCTCGTAAGCTTCCTTGATCTGCTGGGTTTTCTCGGTGGCATCCTTAATCATTTCTTCCGGCAGGCCTTTGGCAACCAGTTTATCCGGGTGATGCTGTGACATGAGCCGACGATAGGCTTTTTTCAGATCGGCATCGGATATATTTTTTTCTACACCCATAATGGCATAGGCATCCTTAACCGTCATCGCTGAGCTTGAGTAACTACCGGCGCGGCTTGATCTCTGGCCGAAACCAGCTTTTAGCATTTCTTCCAGACGGTGTAATTGATGCAGCGGAACACCCAGTTTCTGGCAGATATGGATGAGTACCTTCTCTTCATCTGCATGCATAACGCCATCGGCATAGGCTGCCTGTAGCTGGATTTCCAGGAACATTTGAATCAGGGTGCTACGGCGATGCACTTCCTTTTTGAACTGTTCGAGCACTGCATCCAGTGGGAAGTCTGCAGATTTACCTTCGTTAAATAATTTCTTGGCTGACTCACGAACCTCTGCAGAGAGTCCCATCTGGGTCATCACTGCCTGAGCCATCTTGATTTCATCGGCAGTGACCTTGCCATCGGCTTTGGCGATATGTCCCATGACGGAAAAGGTAGCCGTGAAAAAGGCTGCCTGCACACGCTCCTGTTGTCCCGGATCTACGCCTCCGTCGGACATAATGGAGCCCAGGCCCTTATCAAAATTGTGGCCAAAAGCGATTCCAAGTAGTGCGCCCAGAGGCCCACCCATCATAAAACCAAATGCACCGCCTAACGCTTTACCCCACCAGGACATATTCAACTTACCTTTGTGATATTTAGATTTACCCTTGAAAATATGGGTGAATCTGTTTAATACAAGAAAATTTTCCGATTCTGAAGCTAGCTGCTTTTTAATTCAGTAAAGCTAATGTTTGAATCGCAACTATTTGGCAAACGTTTTCAGATCTTCAGCCGTAATACAGAAAACCCCACTCCCACCATGCTCGAACTCGACCCAGGTCAAAGGCAGCTCGGGATATTTATCCATCATTGCCGCCTGTGAATTACCCACTTCGACCACCAGTAAACCATGATCACTCAGATAATCACCCGCCTGTTGCAACATACGATCAACAATTTCAAGCCCGTCGGCACCAGCCTGCAGGCCCATATTGGGCTCAGCTTTAAATTCTTCAGTCAGCGCAGCCATATCTTCCGCATCAACATAGGGAGGGTTGGATACGATAAGATCAAAACGTTGTGCAGGAATCTGTTCAAATAAATCAGACTCATACAGGTCCAGTTGATCGGTCAACTGATGATTAATAAGGTTCTGACGTGCGACTTCGAGAGCATCTTTGGAAAGGTCAGAAGCCGCTACATGAGCATCAGGAAAAGCATACTGACAGGCGATAGCAATACAGCCACTTCCCGTACAAAGATCCAGAATACTATTCACCTGATGCGCATCGATCCAGGGTTCAAAATGATGATTAATCAGCTCACCAATTGGAGATCTTGGTACCAGCACCCTTTCATCCACATAAAAAGGCAGACCGCAGAACCAGGCTTCCCTAGTAACATAAGCGGCAGGTTGGCGCGTTTTAATACGTTGCATAATGATGCCTAGCACACGCTCACGTTCTTTTTGAGTCAATTGACTGCTGAAATACTGCTGCGGCCAGTCGAATGGTAAATTGAGAGCATGTAATACCAGATAAACCGCCTCATCCAGTGCACTCTCAAAGCCATGACCGAAGCTGAGTTCATTTCGATTAAATTCGCTGCTTGCCCATCGAATATAGTCTGTGATCGATGTCAAGGTGTCGGTGATTTCTTTGCTTTCCACTAGGTTTAAATCTATGCATCAAATATAATGCCGCGAATTGTACACAGTTTTGCTTCTGCATTGTGTAATTTCAACCTGGAATCCGCAGTTGGACGTGTTGAAGTGTGCGTTTGCGGTGGTGTAGATCAAGGCGTAACGACGCGGAATAGTAAACTATTCCAAGGAGTTACAACGCAGATATACGCCGCCCCAAACGTTCAATTCAGCACGTAGCGGGATTCAACTGCTGGATGAAAAGATAAATCGACTGTAATGGTTAACTAAACAGCAGGTTATCTTTGAATGCGAGCGGTCAACTGCGGAATCTAGGTTCAAGCAACTTCGGCACAGATATAGTGAAAAAAACCCTCATCATAATCGGCTTGATAGTGGCAATCGGCCTCGGTGTTGCCAGTTCGATGCTGTTATTAAAACCTGAACCTATAGTACTCAAGGCTGCCACATGGTTTGGTAGTCAGGCCAGGCCGCTTCCTGCGTTTGAATTAACCGATCACAGGGGTAAGCCTTTCAACCAGCAGACTATCAAGGGGAAATGGCAGCTTATGTTCTTTGGCTATACCAATTGCCCGGATATCTGTCCCGATTCACTGCAAATGCTGACTAATATGATAAAGCTGATTTCCGATGAGTCAGTAATACAGCAGCTACAGATTACCTTTGTATCCATTGATCCCGATAGAGATGATCTGGAAAAAATGAAGACCTATGTAACTTATTTTAATCCCTCATTCATGAGTGCACGTGGTGAAATAGATGAGGTGAATAAATTAACACAGGCTCTGGGCGTCATGCATTACATCAGCAAATCAGCTGATGGGTCCAGATACGATGTTGCACATAGTGGTGTTCTCACTCTAATTGATCCACAGGGTCGTTTCACAGGCATTTTCAGCCCACCACATGACAGTGCTGCTATTGCGCACGACTTAACTAAAATTATTAATCGTAAGTAATTTCGAGGAACCTCATGAGTAAAATATTAACCTTAATCCTTTGCCTGTTTTCATTTCAGGTTATGGCGGACAGCAGTAAAGTTGAATTTTCAGATGGATGGATTAAACAACTACCACCCGTAGTCCCGATGCGAGCTGGCTACGTTCAAATCAGTAACCCATCTAACGAAGAAGTAGTCATTACCGCTATGCAAAGTGATGCCTTTGAAACGGTAGAACTACATGAAACCACCATGAAAGATGGCATGATGCAAATGGTACAACAGGACAGTATTGTCATACCTGCCAAGGGCAGCATTCATCTGAAACCGGGTGGCAAACACATCATGTTGATTAACCCCCTGAGCCCTTTAGCCATAGGTGATAAGGTTAATCTGATTGTTACCTTTAGTGATTCAAAAGCCCAGAACATCCAACTCGAAGTAAAGCAGTAAGTCATGTCCAAAAAAATCAATGGCCAGTCTCAGTTTTCCGAAAAATTACTGGGCTGGTTATTTACAGCACTACCGCATCATCTGATTTCACGTATAGTCTATTTCCTTACCCGGATCAAAAGCCCGCTGGCGACTCCGGTAATACGCTGGTTTATCAAAACCTTTAAGGTCGACATGTCCGATGCTGAAATTCAGATCATCGAAGAATACGCCTGTTTTAATGATTTTTTTATCCGCTCACTCACTCCCAATGCCAGGCCAGTTGCTGGCGCAGAAAACGCTGTTGCCAGCCCAGTAGATGGTACGGTATCGCAGTGTGGCGATATTATGAAGGGGCATTTATTTCAAGCTAAAGGACATTTTTACTCAGTGGAAGAACTGCTAGGTGGCGACTCATTAATGGCCCACATGTTTGAAGGCGGGAAATTCGCAACGATTTACCTCGCCCCCTATAACTATCACAGAATACACATGCCGATAGATGGTCTGTTAAAGAAAATGATTCATGTCCCTGGTCGCCTTTTCAGTGTTGCCCCATGGACCGTGCGCCAGATTCAACGTTTATTTGCCCGTAATGAACGCGTAGTCTGTCTATTTTCCACAGAAACCGGACCCATGGCGATGATTCTGGTCGGAGCAATCAATGTGGCTGCTATTGAAACCGTCTGGCACGGTCTGGTAACACCACCCAAGGGAAAAAAGGTATCAGAGTTTGATTATGACCATGCTGAAAGAAAATTCATTAAAGGCCAGGAAATGGGTCGATTCAACATGGGATCAACGGTTATTCTGCTCACCACTGATAAAGTTAAATGGAATAACCTGCATCCGCAGCAAACCCTGCGCATGGGGGAAATGATTGGACATACCTTAGGCTAACGCTAATACCTGCTGAATTGAATATCTCTTTAGCAACACCATCAACAGGCGATCCAGCCCCAATGCTACTCCTGCACAATCAGGCATACCCTGCTCCAGTGCCGCCAGAAAATCTTCATCTATTGGATAAGCAGATAAACCTGACGCTATTCTTTTCTGGTTATCTGTTTCAAACCGAGCTCTTTGTTCCATGGCATCGGTTAATTCAGTAAACCCATTTGCCAGCTCCATATCGTTATAAAACAGCTCGAAACGCTCCGCGACCAGAGGGTTATCTGTCTTGATTTTTGCCAGAGATGCCTGCGACGCGGGAAAGTCATATACAAAGGTAAAGCCTTCGAACTGTTTTGCGATGACTTCGCTGATTAACAGATCCAGACAATCAGCGCGTTGCAGTTGATGAATTTCTATACCGTTGATGTGTTTATCAACACAGGCCCTTAAAATATCATCGCTGTCGTTTTCAATATCCAGATCCAGATAGTGTTGAAAACAGCCATGGTAGGTCATTTTTGCATAGCTATTGTTGCGTTCACTAATATGATCGATCAGCAACTGCATCTGATCCATCAACTGGTGATAATCAAACCCCAGGCTATACCACTCCAAAAGGCTGAATTCGGGCTGGTGTCGCCTGCCCTGCTCTTCATCTCGAAATGCATGACAGATCTGATAGATAGAACCACTTCCACTCACCAACAGTCGCTTCATGGCGAATTCGGGCGATGTTTGCAGATACATGGTCTGCCGGTTAACTGTGGCAGTTATCGACTGGATGTGAACATCAGTATTGCTGCTATTTGAAAGTAGCGGGGTATCGACTTCGAGAAAATCACGTGCATCAAAAAAGGCCCGAATCTGCTTTAGCATTCGGGCCCTTTGTTGAAGGATTGTCAGCTGCTGTGTTTGCAACTTGTGCAATCAGTTCTTTACGCGTGACATGTAATCTCCACTGCGGGTATCAACACGTATGACTTCACCGATTTCCAGAAATAAAGGTACTTTTACCACTGCGCCTGACTCCAGTGTAGCTGGCTTGGTGCCACCCTGTGCAGTATCGCCTTTTAATCCTGGGTCGGTCTCAACGATTGCCATTTCAACAAAATTCGGTGGCGTAACGGCTAATGGCGAACCATTATACAGTGTCACTTCACACATATCCTGAGCCTTCAACCATAGATACGCATCTCCAACAGCATTTTTATCAGCGGCATGTTGTTCAAAGGTATCAGGAACCATAAAATGATAGAATTCTCCATCATCGTATAAATACTGCATGTCTATATCAATCACATCTGCCGCTTCCAGGGTTTCGCCTGACTTGAAGGTTTTTTCCAGCACTCGTCCTGAACGCAGATTGCGAATCTTAACGCGATTGAATGCCTGCCCTTTCCCCGGCTTAACAAATTCATTTTCGATGATGGCGCAGGGGTCACCGTCCATTATGACTTTTAATCCGCTTTTAAACTCGCTGGTGCTATAACTTGCCATATTCTTCTCGGGTCACTATCTAAAAAATGCCAATGATACCGGATTCTATCCAGATACCACAATCACAGAACTGGAAACAGTTGCTATCAAATGCCTTTCGTAACCGTAGGGATTTACTTGACTACTGCCAAATCGATTCATCCACATTAATTTTTAATGCCGATGCTGGATTTCCACTGCGTGTTACCCGTTATTATGCTTCGCTCATCGAAAAGGGAAACGCCCAGGACCCTCTACTACTCCAGGTATTACCTGATGCCCGAGAAAATGAGCTGGCAGCCGGCTACAGCAGCGATCCGGTCGGTGACCAGGAGGCGATGGTTGCACCGGGGTTGATCCATAAGTATCCAAATCGAGTTTTACTGACCTTAACCGGCGCCTGTGCCATTCACTGTCGTTATTGTTTTAGACGTCACTTCCCCTATTCTGATGCAGTGGTCGATTTCAGCCTGTCGGGAGCGATAGTGAGTTATCTACAACAACATACAGAAATCAATGAAGTGATTCTTTCAGGTGGAGATCCACTGGTGATGGGAGATGAGCAGATATTCCGATTGATTCACAATTTAAATCAGCTTAAGCACATACACTTACTGCGTATACATAGTCGCCTGGTATCAGTGCTGCCCGAGCGCATTACCGATGAACTGATGCAGATCCTGGAAACCTTTCACGGACAGGTCGTGTGGGTTACGCATATAAACCATGCAAATGAAATCTCAGAACATAATCAGCAGACATTCAAACTCATTAATCAGCATGCTCAGCGCATCTTTAATCAAAGCGTTTTACTTAAGGGGGTGAACGATGATGCTGACTCTCTGGCCAAACTTAGCTTTAAACTGTTTGAAAGTTCAATCACCCCTTATTACCTGCACAGGCTTGACAAGGTTCAGGGTAGCCAGCACTTTGCTTTGCCTGAAGTAGAGTCCTGCCGCATCTACCGTGACCTCAAAAAGCAGCTACCTGGATACCTGTTACCGCGAATGGTGGATGAAATTGCAGGTAAATTTTCGAAAAGCACAGTACATTGCGACTAAATTACGTTATTATTCCTATAATCAAAAAACCTGATAAATTGAATTAACTTACACTGCTAACTATGCATTCAGATTCAGAAAAACTTATTCGCCTGTTAATCGTAGATGAAGGTTTACATCAGGCAGAGCAAATTACCAGTTCCTTGAGAAGTTCCGGGCTACATGTACTCGCCGAGCACGCTGAAGATGACGAGGACATGACTGAAATCATTAATAGCAAACCGCTCGATCTGATCCTGTTTTCCATGGATTTGCCTGACTTTAGCCTGCAACAGGCTCAACACCTGATTCACGAATGTGGACGACACCTTTCACTTATCGGTATCACCGACAAGATTAGTGAACCGTTGGTCGTGCATGCGATGGAACAGGGAGCACAGGATATAGTGCTATCTACAGAGCTGGAACATCTGGCTCTGGTGGTTAAGCGCGAAGCACAGAATTTAAAACTCTGGCGAAAGTTTGTTGGCAATGAAAAAGAGTTACATGAAAGTGAGAAACGTTGTCAGTCACTACTCGCAAACTCCAAGGATGCCGTAGCTTATGTTCATGAAGGCATGCATATCTATGCAAATGCCCCCTATCTTGACTTATTCGGTCATACTGATTTTGACGAAGTTGAAGGCGTTCCTTTGATCGACATGGTAGAAAGTAGTCAGCAGGATACGCTAAAACAATTTTTGCGTAATCTAAGCCAGAACAAAAATACCACCAATGAACTTAATCTTAACCTTATTCACCATAGCGGTGAAGTGATCCAGGGGCAGTTGGAGTTCTCTCGAGCCAGTTTCGATGGCGAACCTTGCACCCAGATTTTAATCCGTTCAAAAGCTGATACTTCAGAACTGGAAGAGCAGATTAATTATCTACATAAACACGACCTGGTTACCGGTCTCTACAATCGTCAGTATTTCATGGACAAGCTGCAAGCCTATATTGACGAAGCTATCAGTGGCGGAAAACCCTCGGTGATGTTATATATTTCAATCGATAACTTCACACATGTACGCGATACCGTGGGTATCTCAGGCTGCGACATCCTGATCAATGATATTGCTAAAATCCTCGAACAGGGCAGTGGCGATGACGAACGAGTCTGTCGCTTTGGCGCATACAGCTACACTATTCTGTGCCACAACAAGGATAAGCAGGAAGTTGAGGCAGGCACTGCAAATCTACTTAAAATGATAGAGCAGAATATTTCTGATATTGGCAAGCAATCTATCAGCGCCACCTGCAGCATCTCGATTTATTATATTGATGAAAACGTCCCCCCTAACCCGAATGAGATCATTGCTAGAGCCGAGCGCAATCTTGACCAGATTCAACGTAATGGCGGTAACCGTGCAGAAGCATATGTGCCTGTAGCTGGTGAAATGAGTCAGGAAGAAGAGGATGCCGCAATTTCCCGCAAGATCAAGGCCGCCATATCCAACAATAGCATATCCCCCAGATTCCAACCTGTGGTTAGTATTGGTGGAGCAAGCGGAGAGCGCTATGAAATTACCCGCCAGTTAAAAACAGAAGAGGACGAGATCCTTTCAGATGCTGAGCTTATGCCATCAGCTGAACGTTCAGGCAGCGCTAAAACGCTGGATCGCTGGTCCATCATGCAGGCTATTAGAATTATTGGCAAGTCGATACAGGCTAACCGCAAGGTTGATATATTTGTCACCCTGAGCGCCGATTCTATTCAAGACCCCACGTTGGCACGCTGGATTGCGCAACGTTTGCAGGGCTCAAAAATACCGGGCGAACGTCTGGTTATAGGCCTGAATGAAGCGCATGCAGTGAATCAGCTTAAGGCTGCAAAAACCCTGTTCAAAGGACTGAAACAATTACACTGCCAGATTTTTCTAGATGGTTTCGGCACCGGTTTAAACCCATTTCAGCTGGTCAAACATCTACCTGCCGACTATCTACGCATCAATGCGGCCTATATGGATGGCCTGTCTTCCAATCAGGAAAATCAGGTCAGTATCCGTGAAATTACTGAACAGGCATCTTCTATGGAGATACGTTGCATCGTGCCCAATGTTGCTGATGCCAGCGTATTAAGCGTATTGTGGTCGGTGGGTGCCGATTTTGTACAGGGTGATTTTTTACAGGCACCCAGCGACAGGATGAATTACGACTTTACCTCTATGTCGAGTTAATCAGAGTCTGACGCTACCGGCTCTGGACCGATGCCTTCAATGCGGCAATACGTTTTTCCAGTGGCGGATGGGTACTCATCAATTCCATAAGAGAAGTTCCTGCAGATATACCGAAGGCAGCGAACTCGCCTTTCATACCCTGAGGCTCATGAGCGTGACGCAAGCGCTCCAGTGCGGCAACCATCTTTCCTGTACCAGCAAGTCTTGCTCCACCTTCATCAGCACGAAACTCGCGCCGGCGAGAAAACCAGGCCGCAACCACTGCCGCCAGAATGCCTAATACCATTTCAGCCACAATAGACCCGATCCAGTACCCCGGCCCCACACCGCGCTCCACCTTAAATACCACACGGTCGACCAGAATGCCGATTATTCGTGAAAAGAAAATGACGAAAGTATTCAAAACCCCCTGTAACAACCCCATCGTAACCATGTCACCATTGGCCACATGTGACATCTCATGACCAAGTACAGCTTCCACCTCATCTCGTGACATTTGATTGAGCAAACCTGAACTCACTGCAACAAGTGCATTATTCTTATCCATGCCGGTAGCAAAAGCATTCATCACATCCGCAGGAAAGATACCCACCTCGGGCATACCGACTCCAGCCTGTTGTGCCTGACGCTTGACCACATTCACCAGCCATTGCTCGGTTTCATTGCGTGGGGTTTCAATAATCTGAACACCCATGGAACGTTTAGCCAGCATTTTGGACATTGCCAGAGAGATAAAGGAACCGGCAAATCCCATGATCGCGGCCATCAGTAACAGACCATTAAGCTGAAAAGCCCCACCCTGTTGCGCCAGATAGGCATCTACACCTAACACTCGCATAGATATACTGAGTACCCCCAGTACACCAAAGTTAGCGAGCAAAAATAACACGACACGACTGAACATGTTAAACCTCAAGTTGCTGATACTGAATTTCAATATAATGATGAATAAGCTGATAACAAGCATCTATCGGCAAAATTTTTAGATGACGGGCTTATGTATACTGCACAATTTCAGTGCCAGAGATCTATCGTCAGCAGGCTAATTCGCTCAACTCAGCCATAAGCGTTCAAAACATGTATAATTCATCACCTTAATAGATTTATTCATAGCAATTCAGTTATCATTGATTAATCAAACTCCCGTCCGACTGTAATCATATGATCATAAATATCAGGTAGTCTGCAACGATTTTGCATTTAGACAGATAAATACACAGGAATCAAAAAGTGAAAAGCCCTTTTAAACTGGACCGTCGTACCAAAATAGTAGCGACCTTAGGACCCTCTTCAGCATCAGAAGACATCATCATGTCATTAGTCCAGGCCGGGGTGAATGTATTTCGCCTCAATTTTAGTCATGGTGCGCATGAAGAACACCGCCAACGTGTTGACATGATCCGGAATATCGAGAAAAAAGTGGGTCGACCAATTGGCATACTGATCGATTTGCAGGGCCCCAAACTACGTATCGGTACCTTTACTGCGGACAAGGTTAAACTGAAAAAGAAGCATACATTTACCCTTTATCTGGATCAACGTGAAGGCGATGAACATGGCGTCACCCTGCCACATAAGGAAATCTTTGAAGTGTTACAACCCGGTCATGACTTGTTAATCGACGATGGCAAGGTGCGTTTGCGGGTGCAGCAGGTAACCCCAACAAAAATTACCACTCAGGTCATCGTGGGTGGAAAAATCTCTGACCGCAAAGGGGTCAATGTTCCAGACACTCAATTGCCTATAAGCGCCCTTACAGAAAAAGACCGTAAAGATCTGGCCTATGGCCTGGATCTGAATATCGACTGGGTAGCACTATCCTTTGTGCAGCGAGTTGAGGATGTCATGGAAGCACGCGAATTAATCGGTGGCCGCGCAGGTATACTCGCCAAGCTTGAAAAACCTTCAGCTCTGGATGATCTGGAAAATATCATTGCCTGTTCCGACGCCATAATGGTGGCTCGTGGAGACCTCGGAGTTGAACTCCCCCCTGAACGCGTGCCCTCCATTCAAAAGCGCATTGTCGAAATATCTCGCTCCAAGGGAAAGCCCGTTATCGTAGCCACCCAGATGCTGGAATCCATGATCCAGTCCCCAGTACCAACTCGGGCAGAAGCTTCCGACGTGGCAACCGCTATTTACGATGGAGCCGATGCCGTGATGCTATCAGCCGAAACCGCTGCAGGTGAATACCCTTTAGAAGCGGTAGAAGTGATGGGTAAAATCATCAGCGTTACTGAGAAAGACGAGCATTACCGTAAGATGCTGCGCGTATACCCCATTGATGGAGAAACCACCGATGCAGACGCTATTGCCAGTGCCGCTACCTCAATCGCAACTGCCCGAAACTGTTCAGCCATCGTTACCTTTACCAGCACAGGATCTACCACCATTCGTGTTTCTCGAATGCGTGCTATGGTGCCTATCCTGGGCCTGACTCCTTCTGATCATGTCGCAAGAAAACTCGCACTAGTCTGGGGGGTTTATTCAGTACAGACACGCGATGTGGAATCATTCTCTGAGATGGTGGGCAAATCGGTTCGCATGGTTCAACGTAAAGGCTTTTCCAGGCTGGGTGATCGTATCGTGGTAATCGCCGGTGTTCCTTTTGGTACCCCCGGCTCAACCAATGTCATTCGTCTAGCCGAGGTTTCAACCGAATATGGCGAGCCTTGATAGCTAAGACTCCATATCAAGAATATATCGACCTTAAGGGGCGCTAAGGGCGCCCACTTTATTCTTTGTCGATCTGCTCTACCCAATCCACATTCTGCCAGCCACGTGGTAACTTACTACCACGCTTGCCACGTTCAATCACATAATCCATCAATTCTCGATGATTCATGGTTTTGAATTTCTTACCTACGTGTAAGGTCAGGCTATCTTTTTCTTCTATACAATGAATTGCGCCAACAATCTCTTCGCCCGCCTTTAGTTTTTTAGGCGGCACATTAATAATTTTATTGCCCTTTCCTTTGGCTAGTTGAGGTAAATCACGTATTGGAATCACACCAATATAACCGTCGCTGGTTACCGCGACGATATACTGATTGTCGTAATCTTTGACAGGAACCGGAGGCAATAACTCGGCACCAGCCGGGATACTGATCAGGGCCTTGCCATTTTTATTGCGTGTCACCATGTCAGAAAATTTACAGATGAAGCCATAGCCAAAAGTAGTCGACATCAAATACAGATCATCATCACGTCCCATAACAGCGGCTATAAAATTGACACCTGCAGCAGGCTTAAAACGTCCGGTTAAGGGTTCACCCTGACCACGAGCAGAGGGCAAATTGTGCGATGGAGTGGCATAGCTGCGTCCAGCACTATCGATGAAAACAGCCATCTGATTACTTTTACCGCGTGCAGCAGACTGGAATTCATCGCCTGATTTGTAGCTCAGGCTTTCAGGATCCAGTTCATGACCTTTACCTGCGCGTACCCAGCCTTTTGCTGACAGTACAACGGTGATTGCCTCTGAAGGCATCAGGTCTGACTCATCCATCGCCTTCGCCGCACCTCGCGAAACTATGGGAGAACGACGATCATCGCCATAGGTTTCCGCATCTTCCAGAATCTCATTCTTGATCAGGGTTTTCATACGACGCTCTGATCCCAGTACCTTTTCCAGCTCATCTTTTTCCTTTAATAACTCATCCTGCTCACCACGAATTTTCATTTCTTCCAGTTTCGCCAGGTTGCGTAACTTGGTTTCCAGAATGGCTTCAGCCTGAAGATCGCTAATCTTGAATGTCTTCATCAATACCGGTTTAGGCTCTTCTTCAGTTCTGATGATACGAATCACTTCATCTAGGTTCAGATAAGCGATCAATAAACCTTCCAGAATATGTAAGCGCGCGTCGACCTTATCCAGTCGCCATTGCAGACGTCGACGCACCGTATCCATTCTAAATTCCAGCCACTCCTTGAGGATCATCTTCAGATTTTTCACCTGAGGGCGACCATTGACGCCGATCATATTCATATTAACGCGATAGGTTTTTTCCAGGTCGGTGGTGGCAAACAGATGGTTCATCAAGCCTTCCACATCAATCCGGTTTGAGCGCGGTACGATGACTAATCGTGTGGGGTTTTCATGATCCGACTCATCGCGTAGATCATCAACCATGGGTAATTTTTTAGCCTGCATCTGAGCTGCAATCTGTTCCAGAATACGCGCACCGGATACCTGATGTGGCAATCCAGTGATAATGATATCTCCATCTTCTTTCTCAAAAACCGCTCGCATGCGGATAGATCCATTACCGGTTTCGTACATGGTTTTCAATTCATGCGCTGGTGTAATAATTTCAGCTTCGGTTGGATAATCAGGGCCCTTGATGTGCTCCAGCAATTCTTCCAGAGTTGATCGTGAATTTTCCAGCAGACGTATACAGGCACTGGCGACTTCGCGTAGATTATGCGGAGGAAGATCAGTTGCCATACCCACAGCTATGCCGGTGGTACCATTAAGAAGAATATGTGGCAGACGCGCAGGTAACAGACGCGGCTCCTGTAAGGTGCCATCAAAATTAGGCACCCAGTCCACTGTGCCCTGCCCCAGTTCACGTAATAAAACCTTGGCGATGGGCGCCAGACGCGATTCGGTATAACGCATCGCAGCAAAGGACTTAGGATCATCCGCTGAGCCAAAGTTACCCTGCCCGTCAATCAGGGGATAGCGATAGGAGAATGGCTGCGCCATCAACACCATGGCTTCATAGCAGGCACTATCGCCATGTGGATGAAACTTACCCAGTACATCACCCACCGTACGTGCGGATTTTTTATGTTTGGAACTGGCGGATAAACCCAGTTCAGACATGGCATAGATAATTCGGCGTTGTACAGGTTTCAGGCCATCGCCGATATGCGGCAATGCACGATCCAGAATGACGTACATGGAGTAATCGAGATAGGCTTTTTCGGTAAAGTGATGTAGGGGTTCCAGCTCTACACCTTCATAATTAATGATATCGGACATTCGTAACCAGATAGATGATTTTTTGTGGGCGGTAGTTTACCGTCTTGTTGTGGTGGAAGCTATGCCAAACCTTTAAACTTGCCACATGATGAAAGTTTTATTTTTACTATTGTTTTTATATCTGACCGCCACCCTGATGTTGTTTATCAAGCAGCGTGATCTACTCTATTTCCCCACACCTGAAGCTGATTCAAAACAGGCTGAAGCCATCTGGTTAAACTCTCCCCAGCAAAGCATGAAACTGTGGAAGATCCACCAGCAACCGCATGCCATTATCTATTTTGGTGGTAATGCAGAAGCGATAGAAAACAACATCACAAGATTTGATCAGGCGTTGCCAGACCATACTGTTTATCTGGCTAACTACCGTGGATTCGGAGGTAGTAGCGGCAGCGCCAGTGAAAAGGCGTTATTCGAAGATGCACTGGCAATCTATGACGCTCTCAGTACACAATATCAAAGCATTAGCGTTATTGGCCGTAGCCTGGGGTCAGGTGTGGCGATCTATCTCGCTACCCAGAGAAAGATCGACAAACTGGCTCTGGTCACACCCTATGATAGTGTAATAAACGTAGCACAGTCTCATTACCCTATTTTTCCCGTCAGGTGGTTACTAAAGGATAGATTCGATTCCCTCTCCAGGGCATCATTATTGACGCAGCCTGTTCTGGTGCTACTGGCTGAAAAGGATGGTACAGTGCCCAGAAAACATAGTGAAGCCCTGATTCGGGCTTTAGACCCGGCCAAAACTAAGGTCAGCGTGATAATGGGCAGCGGTCATGGCAGCATTTCATCATTTGATGAATATCTCGACAACCTGTCCAAATTTTTTAGTCGTTCGAATTCAGGAGAGGCGATTACTGCTGAGTGATTTTCAACATGAAAACTCAACCTGGATGAGCGATGTTCCTGCTATCTTACCAGGTCAATCGCATACTGCGACCGATATTCTTGCCATAATATATTTCCATCATTTCACGGCGAATTTTTTCACTGATCATGCGCTGCTCCTTGGGTGAAACATCATCCACATCCACACCGAACAAATAGGTATCCAGATCAAACTCCTTTAACACCATCTTGGTGTGAAAAATATTTTCCTGATAAACATTTACATCAACCATCTGGTAACGCTCGCGCGAATCACGTGCCAGATAGTTTTGAATTGAATTGATTTTATGATCAATAAAATGCTTCTTGCCATTCACATCACGAGTAAACCCTCTCACCCGGTAATCCATGATAACGATATCCGATTCAAATGAATGTATTAGATAATTCAAGGCCTTTAGCGGTGAAATTCGCCCACAGGTAGAAACATCGATATCCGCACGAAAAGTGGATATTCCACTCTCTGGATGGCTTTCGGGATAGGTATGTACCGTAATATGACTTTTATCCAGGTGTCCGACTACTGATTCTGGCAAAGGCCCTGGTGACTCAGTGTTGGATATTGATTCCGCCGCGACAGGCTCTTCAGAAATCAGAATGGTAACACTGGCGCCATGTGGGTCATAATCCTGATGCGCAATATTTAGCACATTAGCGCCGATAATCTCTGTTACATCGATTAATATTTGAGTAAGACGCTCAGCGCTATAAGCTTCATCAATGTACTGAATATAACGTTTTTCCTGTTCACTATTTGCGGCATAATTAATATCGTAAATATTGAAACTCAAGGTCTTTGTCAGGTTATTAAAGCCATGTAATCTCAATTTTTTTTTCTGTACCACTAGATGCTTACCTGTCTGATAAGGATAAAAGGCCGCGCAAAGAACACGACCATAATTTTAATTTAAACTGATTGCCCCAGCATTACACTTCTGCTAAATCGCCTTTTTCCTGCAACCAGGATTTACGTTCGGCAGCGGATTTTTTGGACAATAACATATTCATGATCTTGAATGAATCATCACCTGCTTCAATAGTAAGCTGCGCCAGTCGTCGGGTATCTGGTGCAATTGAGCTTTCACGCAATTGCAGGGGGTTCATCTCACCCAGACCTTTAAATCGGGTCACTGTAACCTTACCTTTCTTTTTCTCAGCAGCAATTCGATCCAGAATGCCATCACGTTCCGCTTCATCCAGTGCATAGAATTTTTCACGACCTACATCAATTCTATACAACGGCGGTTTAGCCACATACACATGCCCACCTTCTACCAGTGGCTGGAAATGTCTCAGGAATAAGGCGCATAACAGTGTTGCGATATGCAGTCCATCCGAGTCGGCATCAGCCAGAATACAGATCTTTCCATAACGCAGTCCGCTCAGGTCAGGCGAGCCCGGTTCAACACCTATGGCCACCGAGATATCATGAACTTCCTGCGAAGCCAGTACCTGATCTACCGATACTTCCCAGGTATTCAGGATCTTACCGCGCAGCGGCATAATCGCCTGAAACACGCGGTCACGTGCCTGCTTTGCAGAACCACCTGCCGAGTCCCCTTCCACCAGGAATAGCTCGGTACGATTCACATCCTGACTTGTACAATCCGCCAGCTTGCCAGGTAATGCTGGACCCGCACTCACTTTTTTACGAACAACCTTCTTGGATGATTTCAGTCGCTTTTGAGCGTTAGAAATCGCCATTTGAGCAAGCAGGTCACCAGTCTCAGCATGCTGGTTCAGCCATAGACTGAAAGCGTCCTTGGCAATACCAGAAACAAATGCTGCCGTTTCGCGCGATGAAAGTCTTTCTTTGGTTTGTCCGGAAAACTGGGGATCCTGCATCTTTACCGACAGAATGAAGGACACCTTATCCCACACATCATCTGGAGCCAGCTTGACACCACGCGGTACCAGATTACGAAATTCACAAAACTCGCGTATGGCATCGGTTAAGCCAGTGCGTAATCCATTCACATGGGTACCACCCTGTGCAGTAGGGATCAGGTTTACATAGCTTTCAGTAATCGTTTCACCACCTTCAGGTAGCCATACTACCGCCCAGTCAACGGCTTCTACTTCACCCTTTACTGAACCGACAAAAGGCTCCAGCGGCAGCATCTCAAAGCCGCTCAAAGACTCTTTCAGGTAATCTGACAGGCCATCTTCATAACACCAGTCGTCACTTTCTTTGGTTTTTTCTACGTAGAACTTAACTCTTAGACCCGGACATAAAACGGCCTTGGCGCGTAAGATATGCTTGAGACGAGGTACCGAAAAACCGGGGCTATCAAAATAGCTTTCATCCGGCCAGAAACGTATGGTGGTACCACTATTTCTCTTACCCACCGTACCGATTTCTTCTAAATCTGAGGATTTTTCGCCATGCTGGAAACTCATCGAGTGTTCCTTGCCATCACGTCTTACCCTTATATCCAGCTGACGCGACAGTGCATTCACCACGGACACACCCACACCGTGTAATCCACCAGAGAACTGATAGTTTTTATTGGAAAACTTACCACCCGCATGCAGCTTGGTGAGAATGACTTCTACCCCGGGAATACCCTGCTGAGGATGGATATCCACCGGCATACCGCGGCCATCATCGATGACCGACAAAGAGTTATCCTGATGCAGGATTACGCCAATCTGAGTGGCAAAACCTGCTATCGCTTCATCTACACTGTTATCGATTACTTCCTGCGCCAGATGATTAGGACGCGAAGTATCGGTATACATACCGGGACGTTTTTTTACCGGGTCCAGGCCGGTAAGGACTTCGATGGCAGAGGCATCATATGTTGTATTCAATGGACTGAGTTCCGTACTGTTGGTTTAATGCGGCGAAAGTATATATCGCAAGCTTGATTTTGTAACGGTTATCCTTATATATATGCGATCTTGTTTTTTAAGTCGGGCACCCCTATGAGCGAATCTCCCTATATTCATCACGTCACAGCACAGGACTTTAATACGCTGGTCGTAGAAAACTCATTCAAACAACCGGTACTGGTCGATTTCTGGGCTGAATGGTGCCAACCCTGTCAGGCACTGATTCCTGTGCTCACCAAGCTGGCCGAAGAATATCAGGGCGCGTTCATTCTTGCCAAGGTAAATAGTGACGAACAGGGCGAACTAGCTGCACATGCCGGAGTGAAAAGCCTTCCTACCGTTAAGCTGTTTGTAAATGGGCAGATTGTCGATGAATTCATGGGTGCACAGCCCGAATCAGAGGTGCGTAAGTTCCTCGCTAAGCACATTCGATCTGAATCAGATAAAATCATGAGTGAAGCAGTACTCGCCTATCAGGAAGGGCGCAAACAGGATGCTCTGGACATGATGAACAAGGCACTGGCCGACGATCCACAGAATGGCTCCCTGAAAATCAATATCGCAAAAATGGTCGCCAATGAGGGTGATTATGAAAGTGCCAGCGCACTGATCGACACCTTAAACGATGAAGATAAGGATATGCCAGAAGTGCGCGAAATGATGGCGCAGATTAAGCTTGCAGTGAAGCTTAAGGATGCCGGTGATCCGGCTGAGATCGAGCAGCGCCTGAAAGATAACCCAGATGATCTGGATGCCCTGTTGCAGATGAGTGATTATCTCACTGCAGCTGGACAGTTTGAAGAAGCCATTAAGATTTTGCTGGACATCATGATGAAGGATAGAACCTTTAAAGATGATGCCGGGCGTAAGGGATTGCTAGAGGTGTTTGATATTTTAGGGTCAGATAATCCGCTGGTTAAGACGTATCGGCGTCGCATGTTTACGCTATTGCATTAGCCTTTACCTGTCATTACTTCGGGCTCCATGCCCTCCGTCAGGTGGGTCATTCAGACTGATCCAGGGAAGCAGAAAGCTAAACAATTTACTTCCTGACGGATATTTCACTTACAGATAAATAAGTGTACATATTTCGATCAGCTGATCATTACAGATATAGAACACTTTTTTACGACTATATAAGGGCCTGTTAACACCTGTAAACAGGCCCTGGATACTTCATTCCGTTTAAAAAGAAGAAAGCGTACTAGCAATTTCTTTCATATTGCTTGCTCGCATTCCATATTTAAATTCATATTTTTTATAAATTACATCAATAATTTTTTTGAGAAAGTATTCATCACTTTTATTGAATTCACCCTGCCCTAAGTTTTTTCTAACATCAGCCAGTTCTCTTGATAAAAAATATAATTGAGCGTTATGTAGAGAATCAAGAGAGTCGAGAACGTCTTCAGCCGAATCAGCATCTATTAAAAATGAGCAGTCAGATATATTACTAAATAGCTTATTGATCTCATTAGGTGATTCTTTTAATGATTCCCAGAATCTCTTGCGTAGATGACTCCTGGAATCTTTAACATAGCGGCTATTAAGACTTAATGTCAGTTTAAATAACGCCTTACTTTTGGGGTATCGTTCCGCATGTAGATTAAGATATTCTAAATCCATGACATCCATTTTTTCCTCTTCATATAGGCATTTTATTACTGACTCAATCTCTCTTTCTACCTTATCCGAATCCAGCTCTATCACACCCTTTTCAATATCGTTTAATATCCTCTCCGACAAAAGCAACAGGGTTGCTGGATTAGTTATTGTTTGCTCATGCAGTATGGTTCTTATTATTTCCCTTAATAATTCGACAGCTTCTTCTTCATCAAGCTGATGGAAGTTGAATGTATCAAGATAATGCTCGTAAAACTTTTCATCTATCCAGCTATTAAAATCATCCTCAAAATCTCTTTCTCTATAGAATCCATTTTCTATAATACTAAAGATACCTTTTAACGATATCTCATCTAATCTATAAAAAATCGTATCAAGAAGAAGCTTTGATTTCTCTGTCAGATATCCAGGTGAATTCTTATCGAAATAACCAATTTTATTCAGCAAACTAAACCCATTATTTTCCCGATAATCTCCAGAAGTTAATACGGACCTTTCTTTTTCATGGATAAAGTGTTTTTTAAGTAAAATTAATGCTGATAACAGGGTTAAAAAATAGGTAAATGATAATCTTCTGGAAATTTTAAATTCTTTTTCATGACGACAATAAATATACTCATAAAGCTGTATAGCTTCGGAAATTGTTCGAATATTTTTTTCGCTTACTTTATTTAAAAAATTAAGTAGCGGGTCAATATTGCTATACAGCAAAGTATTTATAAAGTCCTGGGAATCCTTATTTTTATAGTCTATTAGCCCCATGGCTATTTCAATTCTGGAAACACTTGTATTTTCAAATTTATAAATATGCCTTATCGTTTTCTCTCTGGCTTTTACCAGGCTCTGTATTCCATCTTCATTCAGAGCGTTCAGGTTCCCCAAAATAATACATTTTATATTTTCATGTTCTACCAGTTTATTAATATAGGATAAGCAGATATTTAAATCGCCTACCCACCTTTCCAGATCGTCAATACACAAAACAATTTTGAACAACTGCTTATCAAAATCTCTATATTTCTTCAGAATGAACTGAACAGCATAACCAACACCGCCCAACCTGGCTCCCTTTAATAGATCACCACTTAAATACTCTCCATTTGAAAAGTAACTATTTTTTGTATTCGTGCTGATTAAGAAACTTTTATAAATTTCATTCTCGATATCAGTTATTGTGCTTAATCCGAAAAGTGATATATGAAAATAATCTATGGTTTCGATACCGGGCAAAATAACATTATTGATTAAATAGGTCTTACCCACACCCCAATCGCCATCCAGAACAATGGCATGCTGTGAATAATTCTGCTTTAAATACAGATCAATAGCCTGGCTTAACTGCTCTTTAGTCAGCATATAAGTTTTCTCCTCCAAAGAGTGACAGAGGGTTTAAACTACTAGTGAAATAGTTTTCCATTGTATGCCTCAATATTAACCCGGTAATCAAGTGTGTCGAGTTCAGCCCTGTGTAATATCTATGGGCCACAGCAAACCATTAGCCGGTTATCAACTGGCTATGCGAATACTATTTAAACCCTCAACCGTCACACAACCCATGAATACAGGGTATAGATGTTGCTCAATCAGTGGCCAAGACTTTACCTGATCACTTAAATTTGATTGCTGTAGTGCCCTCGTCTTACACCGCCCTGCAAAGCCTTGAAGTCATTTCCACTGAGTTGAACCAGATTCTCATGGTCACCAGCTTCTAAATATACATTTGCAAGGCTGGTTAGAGACTCATCCAGAAAAGTCTCAATCTGATAGGCCTGTCCGATTGGTGGCACAGCACCGGGCTCGCAGTCGGGTAGCAATGAGGCAAATTCGTCCTCTTCTACAAGTTTCAACTCCCGATCAAGCTCCCTGCGTAAATGTTTCATATCTATATAGTTAACGGCTGGTACCAGTACCATTGCATAGCCCAGATCATCCTTAACCATCACACCCTTGGCGATGTGATCCTCTCGTACATGAGCGGCCAGAGCTGTTTCGTGGCTGGAACCTGAGTGTGGGTGCGAGACTAGACCGTAGTTGATTGAATTTTGTGACAGATAATTCTTTACGGTTTCTGCTATAGCCATAGCTGTTCTCCTTCGTTTGATTAAAAAATCACAACAGCACTTATAGTCTAGTCCATTTACACCCTTCTGAAAGGCCTGCCAGATCAAATAGCGGCCAAATAAATTAATTTTGCCCCCGAAATGAAAAAATCGATAAAATCGTGACATTGAATCAATCGAAATCCCCCAAATAAACTATGAACACCTTCAAAACCATCCATAACCGAGCCATTAACAGGAAAGGAGGCAAAGATGTTCTGGAATCTCTGCTACCTGAAGTTGGAACACCAGAAGTACTATCCGAGAAACCTGATAGCTACTTTTTAGCCGAAATGACTCGCGGAATTTTTCAGTCAGGTTTTGTGTGGTCAGTGATCAATAAAAAATGGCCAACATTCGAGGAAGCCTTTTTTGATTTTAATCTAACGAAATTAATGAAGCTTTCTGATGATGACTGGGAGGGCTATATGCAGGACACGAGAATTGTACGTAATCGTCAAAAAATTAAAGCCTTAAGACATAATCTCTGGTTCGTCAATGATACCGCGAATGAGTATCATGGTTTCGGTCAATTCCTGGCTGACTGGCCTACTAGCGATCTGGTGGGTTTATTTCGTTATCTTAAAAATAGAGGCAGTAGACTGGGCGGTAACACCGGTCAGTATTTTCTGCAGCGCGTTGGAGCTGATAGCTTTGCACTCACTCATGATGTTGTCCTTTGCCTGAAGTTGCATGGACTGGAAATCTCCGACAATCCATCAAGCCAGAAAGACCTGAAGCTTATTCAACAAACCTTTAACCAGTTTCATGAGGAAACCGGTCTCCCCTACCGTCAGCTGAGTATGATCATGGCTTATTCTGTCGGTGAGAATATGGTTCAACATGATTGAGGAATGTATGGATAAGCTGGAAAGGTTAGGCTACAGCGACTGGTTCAAAAATCGACTTGATACTGAGATGTTAGCCACACATGAGTTAGCGCGCATCTTTTCAGTGCATAAAGATAGCTTCAGTATTAGCAAAGGAAGTGGTGAGCTATTCGCAGAATTATCAGGTCATCTTTCATATACCGCAGATTCACCAGTGGATCTACCTACCACCGGTGACTGGGTTTATGCGGATTTTTATGACGACGATACCCATGCCATTATTCATGATGTGGTACCCAGGAAAACACTTTTAAAAAGGAAAACTGCCGGCAAGTTGGTTGATTACCAGTTAATTGCGGCAAATATAGACGTTGCCTTTATCATCCAGTCGGTAGATTACAATTTTAACCTCAGTCGTCTGGAACGTTATCTGGTGATGGTGAATGAAAGTAAAATCACTCCAGTAATTTTACTGAGCAAATGTGATCTTATCGATCAGTCTGAGATTGATCAGATAAAGCAGAGTATTCTGGCTATTGCTCCTCAAACAGAGATATTGGCCTTCAGTAATTTAAGCGGTGACAATTTAAATACGATTAAGGATTTACTAACTCCCGGTAATACTTACTGCATGCTCGGCTCTTCCGGTGTTGGAAAGACCACCTTGTTAAATAGCATTCTGGGGCGAGATGACTATGAAACGCAATCGGTAAGTAAAAAGGAAAACAAAGGCCGCCACACCACGACAAGCAGGGAGCTTATTCGTTTAGAGGGTGGCGCAATGATCATAGATACCCCGGGGATGAGAGAGCTGGGTAACCTGTCTGTTGATAGCGGTATAGACGAAACCTTTTCGGAGATTATCGAACTCACATTGCATTGTAAATTCAGCAATTGCTCGCATACCAATGAAAAGGGTTGCGCCATTCTGGCAGCTATAAATACAGGTGCACTATCTGAAAAACGCTACCGGAACTATCTGAAAATGAAGAATGAGTCAGCATTTTACGAGATGTCTTATTCTGAAAAAAGAAAGAAGGACAAGGAATTTGGGAAATTTATTAAAACCACCATGAAGAATAAGAAAAAAAGATAGTGCCTGAAGCACAGGCTGCCAACACCTGAGACTCAGAAGCAATCAGGTGAATTCATAATAGGGAAACTCTGAATAACTCATCCATGAACTTTCGAAGCACGAAAAACAATAAGTCTGATTTTCGTTTTTCACACAAACCTCTGAATTAATCAGAGCTTCCCTGGTTAATTTCGCTGCGATAACATCGCAAACGCAGTAACTAAAAGCGCCGCCGCTAATAAACCCACTGCCACTAATATATTATTTAACCACTGCGGAGCTACCACAAGAATCACACCCAGCCCCAGCATCATGCTGCCGGACATCAGCTTAAGCGCCCTCCCTTCATGCTCTTTTAACTTACGTGAGCCAAGGGTAAAGATAAATATCAGGGTAATCACCAATAGCGGAACCACATAGATGACATTGTAAGCCAGCAGATAGAGATAATATTCGCTGTCAGACAATTGATGTAGGGTTAGTGCACGCGTATACACCATAGGGAACCCGGCAGTGCACAGTAGTTCATAGCTATTAGCAACCACCGCCAACACGATGGTTCCTGAAATCATCGTGGGCAGGCTATCGACACTGAGCAATCCACGCATGCGTTGAAACAGACCCGGCTTTGCAGACTCAGGGATCGATAGCGTTACGCCCTGATGAAGGTGGAAATAATCTTTTATATTAAGGACAGCGATGACTATGGCTATCACTCCAGCTGTCAGTGTGATCCAGCGTGAATCACCTATAAGCATAAACAGGTTCAGCCAGGCAGCCATAAACAGAAAATATATCAGCCCTGAAACACTAATGAACAAACCACCGATTAAAGCCATCCTTTTTCGATTACGAGCATGTACCAGCAGGCTGAGCAGGAATAACAATACAAAGAAAGCACAAGGGTTGAAAGAATCCAGACCAGCCAAAACCAGAGTTAGCAAGGGTAGCGACAGATCCTGTGTATCGACTACACCAAAACCTGGCAGGTTAACCAGATTATCTTCTTTTAGCACTGGAGCCTGCGCAGCTTGATCCGGGCTCAGCCCCTGATAAAACTGATGACAGCTATCCAGCATCTGGCGTAATTGCGTTGGAGTCGTCGTCTCATCAAACCCCACCCACATTACACCGCAAAATAAAAACCCAGGGACACTGCTGGCATCCTGCCCCATCATTTCAGCCATTTTAATATACAGGTCCCTATTGGCTTTTTCTTCAATAGGGAAAGAGTGCAAGCTGAGCCAGGGAGTTTCTAGCCCGATCTGTTCTATAACAGGACGTGCTAGCGTGCAATGCGGACAGGTTTTGGACCAGAAGAAATACAATGCTATCCTGGTATTGCCCCTGCCATCGGTAGTGCCCCAGATAATCTGATTATCAGGGCTAAAATAGGGCCACTTCACATCATCATTTGCCTGCACAAAACAGGGAATGAATAAAAGGAAAGTAAGCAGGAATAGTATTGAGTGTAATATGCGTCTCATTGGTATACCTTTAACAGGATGATAACGAATTTAGGCACCTCTATTAATAATACTCGCTACTTTTGTTTAGATCGACTAACAACTTGCTCCGACAGGAAGGTATTGCGAAACTTGACTCCATTTCTGATTTCGATCAATAAAACGGTCGATAATGCCATCGCCTGTTAAATAGTATCGGAAATTGATTAATGTATTTTTATAGGTGAGCAAATGGGATACATATACTTAGCTATTGCTATTGTGGCCGAAGTAGTGGCAACGAATGCTTTGAAAGCATCCGAAGAATTTACAAAATCAGGTCCGATTATTCTGGTTATTGTGGGATATGGTATTGCGTTTTATTTCCTGTCTCTTGTACTTAGAACAATACCCATTGGTATCGCGTATGCAATATGGGCAGGGCTGGGCATCGTCCTGGTCGCAATCGTAGCCGCTGTAGTATTCAAGCAAATACCAGATCTTCCAGCGATTATCGGCATGATTTTGATCATCTCAGGGGTGGTAGTTATGAATGTATTTTCTAAAACTATCGGGCATTGAGTATAAAAACATATCCAGCTTATTAAGCCATACAACCTGCTTCGAAAGCTGTATAGCTGATTTATATACCTTTTAGACCCCTGGAAGGGGAAAGGTCAATCAGCAAATAACTTCCCCGGATTCATGATCCCCAGCGGATCCAGACATTGCTTGATCTGCTTCATCACCACGACACCACCAGGATGCTCCTTGGCCAGAAAATCTATCTTACCCATGCCTACGCCATGCTCGCCCGTACAGGTACCTTCCATCGATAATGCCAGATTTACAAGCTTATGGTTAATCGCTTTGGCTTCGGCTATTTCATCAGGGTTATTCGCATCAGGTAAAATCAGCAGATGAAAATTGCCATCGCCTACATGTCCTAAAATCGTTGCGGTTAAATCGGTTTGCTCAATCATCTCCTCCGTTTTAGCGATACATTCAGCTAATCTGGAAATGGGGACACATACATCGGTAGTAACCGGTCGGCATCCCGGGCGTGAAGACACTGCAGCAGGGTAAAGGTCATGTCTGGCCTTCAAAATGCGGTTTCGATCTTCGGTTTTGGTGGCCCATTCAAAAGATTGTCCTCCCATTTCACTAGCAATCTGCTGTACCTGCTCCGCCTGTTCTTCAACACCGGCATTCGAGCCATGAAACTCCATAAATAAATGTGGCAACTCAGGATAATTCATTTTGGAGTATTGATTGATGGCTCGTATCGAGGTGCTATCGAGTAATTCCATACGTGCTACAGGAATACCATATTGAATCGCCTGAATGACCGTATTAACGGCTGCCTGAATGCTGGGAAAGCTGCAAACAGCTGATGATATTGCTTCCTGCAGGCCATGCAGCTTAACAGTTAACTCGGTTATAACACCCAGCGTACCTTCCGAACCAATGAATAAATGCGTCAGGTCATAACCAGCAGAGGATTTACGTGCACGACCACCGGTTTTAACGATACTGCCATCAGCCAGTACTACAGTAAGTCCGCGAACGTTGTCGCGAATTGTGCCATAGCGGACGGTATTGGTTCCGGATGCTCCAGTCGCGGCCATACCTCCAAAAGTCGCATCAGCTCCTGGATCGACAGAAAAAAACAATCCGGTATCTCGTATTTCATTGGCGAGTTGATGGCGCGTAACACCAGCCTGAACCTGACAATCCATATCCTCCCGGTTGACCCGCAAGATTTGATTCATCTGTGTCAGGTCGATGCTCAAACCGCCCTGTAAGGCCTGAACATGTCCTTCAATTGAGGAACCTGCCCCAAAAGGGATAACCGGCAATCGATATTGATGACAGATTTTCAGTGCATCGCTCACCTCTTCCGTACTACTGACAAATAGCACAGCATCTGGAGCATGGGTTTCATACCCCCCTTCATCGTGACCATGTTGTTCAAGCAGGTTCTGGTTTGTAGTCAACTGATCTCCGAAACGGGATTGAAGTGCATTTAATACTTGAGCTAGTTCATCTGGTTTCATTTTAAATCCTGCTTATAACTATTTAATTGAATGGGTTCCTATATGGGACCTGTGCATTAATCATACAATGTAATCTCGATTCGCTCTTTATTGCCACCGATATTTTTTCGTTTTAGTGCTATTTGACCGATTTCGGAGGTTGCTCTCAAATGAGTACCACCGCAGGGCACACGTGCGAAATTTTCTACCTCCCAATACCGTTTTTGTGTAGATTTATCACTGAAATCACTGATGACTTTTTTTCCTTCAGTAACCAGTTGCTCAATCTGCTTTTGTAACTGAGGGAAGATTGTAGAGATATTCTGCGGCCAGGCGAAATCTATACGCGCTTTGTCCTGTGCAATATGAGCACCTATTTTTTTAATACCAGGATGTAACTTATATACAGTTTCCAGAATAACCTCGGCAGCAAAGTGTAAACGCATCAGTCGATAACGACGTTGCCAGTCGATCTGTATGAATACTTCATCATTTTCATGCAGGCCATGATCAGCTTCCAGGGTATAAATAATGTCATGCCCATTTTTCTTTGCTTCAAGCACCGGAATATTGTTTATGGTTCCGTAATCACTCTCCTGACCTCCAGAAAAGGCATAAAAAATAGTTTCATACAAAGTGACCTGGTTACCATTGATGGTTCTCACCCTTGTTTTCAACTCACTTAGGTAAGGATCTGACCAGAAAACTTTTTCTGTCACTCGAAAAACTCCTGTGATTGTCATCCGCGTGGATGATGCGCCTCATGCAGGGACTGTAATCTGGCCTGTGCAATATGCGTATAGATTTGTGTAGTAGATAGATCGCTATGGCCCAATAACATCTGCACCGTTCTCAGATCGGCACCATGATTAAGTAGATGCGTAGCGAATGCATGTCGCAAAGAATGAGGAGAAAAACTGGTTTTGATACCAGCAATTAGCAGATATTTTTTAATATGCTGCCAAAATGCCTGCCGCGTAATCGCACTACCTCGACTGGATAGAAACAGGGCATCGCTGTGCACATGGGGCTTGATCAGCATGGATCGGGATTGCTTGCTATATTTTTTTAACCAGTAAAGAGCCTCTTCTCCGACCGGTATCACGCGCTCTTTATTGCCCTTACCGGTCAATCTAACCAGTCCAAGATTCTGGTTTACCTGGTTTAATTCCAGTGAAACCAGCTCACTCACACGTAACCCTGATGAATACATCAACTCAAGCATGCAGCGATCACGTAAACCATAATCGGTTTCAGTGTCTGGAGCCTGTAACAGGTTATCCATGTCTTTTTCAGTCAAACTATCAGGCAATAGACGCGTAATTTTTGGTGCACTGATGAGTTCACTGGGATTATCCTGCCTTTGACCACTACGCACCTGATAGCGAAAGAACTGTTTAATGGTCGATAAAAGTCGAGCATTGGTTCTAGCGGAAGACTTATTCTCCATCTTGAAAGCCAGATACTGAAGAATTAAGGCCTGATCGGCTTCTATCAGAGATTTATTTTGTGTTTGCAACCACCTGGCAAACAACAACAGATCCTGTTTATAGGCATCGAGAGTGAGTTTAGACAGACCTTTCTCAGACCAGATGCTATCGATGAACTGGTCAATCTTGTTTTCTGACTGCTGTAATGGAGTAATCATCTTATTGACAGTGTACTCCTGGCTGCTGTAACTCAGTTAATAAAGGGTTCATGATTACTTCTCACTCAAGACATGTATACACGTTTATATTGCTGAATGAAGTATTACAGGACTAATCAAGTCGCTGTCTGGATGATATTTTAAACGACGGGCAAAAAAAAAGGCACATGATATGTGCCTTTTTATCAATAAGCAGAAGTTAACTCATTAACTTGCGTCAGCTGCAGGTGCTGCAGGTGCTGCTGGAGCTGCTGCTACTTTCTTAGCTCTTTTCTTTTTTGGTTTTGGCTTAAGTGATTTAGCCAGGGTAGACATTTCCTTTTTAACCATAGAAGAAACGGATTTTTCGATAGTTGAGCTCAAACCATTTGCTAATTTAGCAAGTCCGGCTGCACTTTTCTGAGTAGCTTTAAGTTCTGCTTTTACAGCAGCTAGTTCAGCTTTTAATGCCTTTATACGATCAGCAGGAGTAGGTGCTCCAGTGACTGCTTTTTTAGCTGTAGATTTTTTTGCTACTGATTTTTTAGTAGTTGCTTTTTTAGCGGGTACTTTTTTGGCCGCTTTAGGTCGACCACGTGTAACTGCTTTTTTCATTGCAGTTTTTTTAACAGCAGTTTTCTTAACTGCACTCTTTTTAGATTTCACTGATTTTTTCTTAATAGCCATTTGCTGTTCCTGTTAGATGGGTTGACGTAAGCATGATTATAAAAAGGGTTTTTATTTTTTCAACATTTGATTGTTGATTATCGCAAACTTTTTTAATATATGCGTCTATTTTTTAACATTTATTCATAATGCAGCCAAATCTTTTACTTCAATGTCCTCCCGCCGGTCTTTTTAAACAACTCGTCGCCATGCTTTACGATAGTTTTTTAATTGCTGCATTACTGTTTATTGCAACAGCCATATTGCTACCATTTAATCATGGAGAGGCGGTTAGTGGTCCTCTTTATAATATTTATTTGCTGTCTATTTTATTTATTTTTTACAGCGGTTTCTGGCAGAAGGCGGGCCAAACACTTGGCATGAAGGCATGGAAAATAAGAATCATAGATGAATATGGAAACAATCCACCCTGGTCTATTGGATTTTTACGATTATTTATAGCCAGTTTTTTGCCAGTTACTGCTCTCGCCTTGAATCAACTATTCAACTTGATAACTAATTCAAAAACTGAGGCCATAATCTGTGTTTTTGTTTTTCTTATGGGTTATTTAGTTCGATTAGTCAGACCATTCACTGTACATGACCGTTTAAGTCAGACTAAAGTCATCGATATTTCACAACTACTCAAACAACAGCAGGAAGCATCATCCTAGGACCTGTTATCGAGTAGCAATTTTCCGTCGAATTAACCAGGCGGTTATCAGGATAAAAATAAATGTAGGGAGAAAAGCGTTGATAAAAGGTACTAAATCAGCCCTCTCTCCAATCTGAATCAGTAATTTATCCATAACCACATATAAAAGCCCTAAAAGAATACCGATTAACACACGTTGACCGGTGTTACTTTGACGTTGTGAGCCTAATACAAAGGGAATAGCGAGCACAGCCATCACAATAATACCCAGCGGACTATAAAGTTTACGCCATAAGAATAAAGACTCCGCTTTATGACTCAATGAGTTTTCCGTCAAAAAGTCGATGTAGTGATTTAAATCTGTAATCGACATTTGATGAGGATCGGTTGCCATAGATTCAAGCAGATTATTGCTAAGCTGTCCCTTGTATAACCATTCATCCAGTTTCTTTACCTGTATACGGGACTCGGATAATAAAGACTGCTTTACCTTATATAATAACCAGCCCTGATTTCCCGCAGTGGCTTTTGCAGCGAATGTAGTACCAATCAGTTTATCCTGTTCATCCATATGGTAGATTTTTACGCCACGCGCATTACCGTCCGGATATAGTTGTTGAATATGGATGATATTATTTTCATCTTTAATCCATACCCCACTCCGCCCAGTCATGCTAATTCTTGACTGTCGGTGAGCCGATCGAAACTCCTTGGAGTAGCTTTCACTATAAGGCACTACAAAATTTGACAGTATCATAGTAAACAGAGCAACCAGACTGGCAGCCAGAGTTACAGAAATGAGTAATTTTTTGACCGATACGCCAGATGATTGCATTGCAATAATTTCGCTGCCACTGGCCAGGCTACCTAAGCTCAGAATACTACCCAACAACACAGCCAACGGCATAAAATCGACCATGACTGAGGGAATATTCATGAGTAGAAATTGCAGCATCTGGATCACACCGTAAGTGCCTTCACCGACATGATTCAACTCACGCACCATACTATAAAACAGACTTAGACTGACCAGAATAAACAGCACCATGGTACTGCCTTTATAAATATTCAGGGCCAAATAGCGCAGTAAGATCATGCCGCCTTACCCCGCCTGAACAGAAAAAAATTGCCCGTGCGTTTTTTTAATAACATCAGGGTTTGCGCTAAAAATATCATATGCACCCACCAGTAATTTAGCCACATGGGAATAGTGCCTGCTTCCATCGAGGTTTTTGATAGCCCTAACAAATTTAGATACACAATAAATACCAGCAGAGACAGTCCAATTTTTCCATAACGCCCCTGCCTAGGAGCAATATAAGACAATGGAACCGCCAATAAAGCCAATACCAGAACCGATATGCTGTTCGAAATACGCCACCACAGCTCAATTTGATCAGATAAGGTCTCTGATCTCAGAATATCCTCTAGCGATTTTTCGAAGGGCTTCAACGCCTTTGCAATAAATGATTTTTTCTTGAGTAAAGTGCCGTGACTCTCGAATTCGATCACCTGATAATCAGCTTCACCTGCATTTCCCTGATAGCGCACACCCGGCCCCATTTCCAGGAATAGATCGCCGCTAGTTTCATCAATTTTATGTCGCCCTTTGCTAGCAGTTTCCAGTACATCGAGTTCCTTCCCTTGTTGAGCTGTCACTATATCGAAGATTTCCAGCCTATCCTCTGACATCGACTGCATAAAGAATACCTGATCATTTTTTCCACTATGATTAAACTGTCCAACCTTCATCTGCTGAAACTCATGCACGTTCTTCTTATCATTAATGATATGTCGTGCATGTGCCTGCATCTCGGAATTAAACCACAGGCTGCAAAATATACTGATTAGGAGAACTGGAACCAACAGGATCAAAACAACTTTATACAAATGACTATAACCAAAGCCACAGGCATGCATCACCACCAGTTCATGGTCTTTATAAAGACGACCAAAGGCAAAGATAATCCCCAGAAAAAAGCCCAATGGTAATAACATAGTAAAAACATCAACTGACTGCGCCAGCAATACAGGATAAAGTGCCTCAGAAGGCAGCTTTCCAGAAGAAATATCTGATAGCGCTCTCCCCAGAGAGTTACTCATCAGAATTACGTACAATATCAAGGTTGTAGCAACTGAACTTTTCAGGATTTCTACAACCAAATAGCGCTGTATAATGGATATCATTGATAGAATATAATTGAGCTGGATTAAAAAAAGCTGAATATTGTGATAAAAACCTAAATGGCTCTGGTTGTTTTTTACAACTTATCGTATCTTATATCATTGTATACTTATTGGCAGCCCCGCTTTGCGATCAAGAGCACGCGCCGTTATATCTCAGTTGTTGCCGGCATATAACTTCCAGACATATGCATGGACTTAATGTAGTAAAAATCAGGTAGGTTTGACCCCATGGAATTTAATGTAAAAAGTGGAAATCCCGAAAAACAGCGAACTGCATGTCTCATCATCGCAGTTTCTGAGCCACGAAAACTATCACGTGCCGGAAAAATGATCGACAAGATCAGCAACGGCTATTTATCCACTATCATTCGTCGGGGTGATATGGATGGCAAACTTGGACAGACCCGAGTGCTACACAATGTACCGGGGACACTGGCAGATCGCGTTCTGTTAGTAGGTTGTGGCAAGGACAAGAATTTAAACGAAGCCTCTTATTTGAAAATACTCGATAGTCTGTCACAGGCGATGGATAATCTGGGTGCCATGGAAGCTCACTCCTATCTGACCGACATAAACATTAAAGGGCGCGATATAATCTGGAAAATCCGTCAGACCGTCATCCGAATGGAAAGCAACCGCTATCTTTTCGACCAGTTAAAATCCGATAAAAAGGCTCCCTCAAAAAATCTTCGCAAACTGGTCATGAATGTCCCCAGTCGACGAGACCTAAGTGCAGGTGAAAATGCCATACTACAGGGTAACTCAGTCACCTCAGGCGTCAACCTGGCGAAAGATCTGGGCAACTTACCTGGTAATATCTGCACCCCATCATACCTGGCTGAGCAGGCATTACGTCTGGAAAAACTATTCCCGTCACTGGTCACAGAAATTCTCGAAGAAGAAGATATGAAAAAACTGGAGATGGGCTCCCTGTTATCCGTCAGCGCAGGCAGCAGACAGCCTGCCAAATTGATCTGTATGGAATACCATGGTAGCGACGTAGAGCAAAAACCTGTCGTACTGGTTGGAAAAGGGGTCACTTTCGATTCTGGTGGTATCTCGCTCAAACCGGGTGCGGCTATGGATGAAATGAAATACGACATGTGTGGTGCAGCCTCAGTACTAGGTACTATGAATGCAATAGCAGAAATGCAATTACCTATAAATGTCGTAGGCATAATCCCCACTACAGAAAATCTGCCCGATGGTCTTGCGACCAAACCTGGAGACATTGTCACCAGCATGTCTGGCCAAACTATTGAGATTCTTAATACCGATGCCGAAGGCCGTCTGATTCTATGTGACGCCCTTACCTATGCTGAGAAGTATGACCCTGACGTAGTTATCGACATTGCCACCCTGACAGGTGCCGTCATCGTAGCACTGGGTCGAGTACCCTCAGCTGTATTAGGTAACCACAGCCCTCTCATCAATGACCTGATCAGTGCCGGTAAAAAGATAGAAGACAAGCTTTGGGAACTACCCTTATGGGATGAATATCAGGACCAGCTCAAAAGTAATTTCGCCGACATTGCAAACATTGGTGGTCGCGATGGTGGTTCAATCACTGCGGCATGCTTTCTATCACGCTTTACCAAAAAGTATAAATGGGCACATCTTGATATCGCAGGTACAGCCTGGGTGTCTGGAGATAATAAAGGAGCAACCGGCAGGCCAGTACCGTTATTAACCCAGTACATACTTGATCGACTGGAAGCTTAAGGTGACATGACTCGTATAGATTTTTACCAGATAACGGAATCACGCTTGAGTGAAGATGCTCTGGTTTGCAAGTTATGTCAGAAAGCCTATGCCGCAAAGCAAAAGGTATTGTTGCTCACCAGTAGTGAGCAACATAGCCAGCGACTGGATCAGTTACTCTGGACACATGATGATGAAAGCTTCATTCCTCACGATCAACAGGATGAAGAAGGCTTGCTCACCCCAATATTGATCAATCACCAGGCCGATCCCAGGGGAGAAAGACAATTATTGATCAACCTGAGTAATGAAATACCTCTGTTCTTTGCCCAGTTCGAACGCGTGCTGGAACTCGTCACTGACGACAACAAGGAACAGGCCCGATCACACTATAGCTATTACAAAGAACGCGGCTATCCGCTTAATTATCACCCATTATGAGTCAAGAACTTAAGATACCAATACTGAAAGAAATCATTTCCAGAGGAGAGCCTCGGGCTGGAGATCTGGAAATCAGTACTGATGACAATTATCAGTTAGAAAACTCGCACACCCACCCTGAAGATTTTGATATTTTCAAACCAGAACCTATCGATTTAGCGGAACTGGAAAATGATGATATAGAAGAGTTTTCTTCTGTTCAGGAGCTCCTGATAGAAGAAGAAGTGCGCATGATTCTGGATAAGCATATGGAAAATGCTTATGAAGAAATTATTCGGTTAATAAATCACCACATAAAACGATAACATACTATTGAATACTACCCTGCCGATATTGGGGCAGCGTAACGGACCAGCCTTTAGTCTTTTGTTCATCAAAGAGAACACCATGCATGAAATAACTCCCATAGGGACCATTCATTCACCACATCACTCAATAAAAGACATGCCCATACAACCGAAAGGCGCTGCAAAAGTTGAAGGCTATGTCGTATTGAATGATGAATATGTTGCTGGGTTAAAAGACCTGCAAGGTTTTAGTCATATCTATCTTATCTATAGCTTTCATAAAGCCACACGCACCGAACTTAGGGTCACGCCATTTATGGATACCGAAATCAGAGGGGTATTTTCCACTCGCTCTCCACTGAGGCCGAATCATATTGGACTGTCTATTGTGCAATTGACCAAAGTTGAAGGAAACAAAGTTTTCGTAGACGGCATTGATGTTCTGGATGGAACACCTTTGCTGGATATCAAGCCTTATATTGCGGGGTTTGATAGTGTGGTAGAGAGTACATCTGGGTGGATGAAGGGTAGTGATGAGGACATTGTTGAGAAGCGGTCGGATGATCGGTTTGAGTGATTTTCTGATAAGGAGTATCTGATGAATATTGAAATGTGGCTGATGTTCTTTTTAGCTTACCTGGTCACGACCTTATCTCCTGGGCCAAATGTATTACTCGTTTTGAAGAATAGCATCCAGCTTGGCTGGAAATCTGCTTTTATCACTGTGTTCGGTAATTTATCTTGTCAGTTTTTGGTTGTGTGCTTAATCGCCGTAGGTGTCGGTAAACTTATTCAAGAGCTACCATTTTGGTTTCTTGCTATGAAGTTAATAGGCGGAGCCTATCTTGTATACCTCGGCATCAAGAGTCTAAGGTCTACTGGTAAATCCAATTTTTCTGGGACTATAGAAAAACCCTGCATTGTAAAATCCAGCAACAGTTTATTTTTTGAAGCCTTTCTTGTTTCAGCCAGTAATCCTAAGACTTTAATTTTCCTGTCAGCATTTTTGCCACAGTTCTTAGACATTAACCACCCAGCCTATACGCAATTTGCGATTATGTTTATCACCATCTGCGTGATAGTTACCTCAGTTCATCTGGGTTATTCATATTCAATCGCTTACTTTGGTAATCTTTTATCTTTGAAGGACTTTGAAAGTAGAACAACCAAGATAACCGGGGGGCTTTTTATTGCAATGGGTGGAGGTATTCTTTGTAGTAATCGGGTATAGCTAATTTTATATCAACGATATCGTGAGTTTAGTTTCACACGCTTTTTCATTTCTTGCTTCGTAGTGTCTGACGTGTACGCGTGCGAGCCCCTTTTCACTGGGAATTGCTCTTTAGTATTCCCAGTACTTCCGCCATCCCTGGCGGTCTTGCCTTGTTTGCTAGAACCAAAAAAGGCCAATCCGGATAGAGTGGCCTGCGGCTCCCCGAAAATAAACTAATTTTGGACAGAAAAATGCTCGGCTCTGGCATCCTGCTCCGCCCTATCACCTAAGTCCCTTTAGGCGTCCTGCACTTTCTGCATACATGCCATCCTTGGCAATAGAGACACGGATCGATTCGCTCAAGCTCAACGATCCTTATAGGGCATCCCTCGGTAACAACTCCTGCGTTACCCTACTCCCTATCCTCACAAAATCAGCTTATTTTCGGCACTCCATAAGGGCGGTTAAAAGCCATACTACTCAAAACTAACTAACCCATTATAAATTAACTAACGTAGGGTTTACTGACTTAACATAGCGAGGTTATCATAAAGCTTGAATGCATCCGTTTTTAACATCAAATTCTGATACTTATTAATATCTATACATTTCTTAAAGCTATCGTCAGGGAAAAATAAATGGGACTCTTATGGAAAGCAGGTTCAACAAAAACTCAAAAAATACTGGCTGTAATAATAACCCTGGCTTGTATTGGTCCGATAGTTTTATCGTTTACACATAATTTTGTCGCTCAGCCAAATGTATCAAAATTGGCCGCCTATATTTCAATCATCCTCACAATATTATTGATTTCTATCATTGCATACTGGTATTCAAATAAATTATGGAGACCTTCTACAGAATGGTATAAATTTTCCAAACCCAAGAAAGCCATTACAATACCTGCTATACCCATTGTCTTTTTTGGTTTATTTTGGATAAACACCGCCATATTGTTTCCATACCTATTCACTTTGTTATTTGGAAATAACTCCTTCGAACAGATTTGGGTAATTAAAGATAAACACGGCTCTCGGAGGTCATGTGACTACCGTTTAGAATTGGCGCCTAATAATCCAATATTTTTTTACGAATGCATTTCTAAAGCACAATATGGACAATTACCCGATAAAAAGATCAAGACAAAAGCTTATTTAAAAAAATCTCAATTAGGATTTATCGTTAGAGCTATAAAGTTGCCTAAGAATCCGGTAGACAAAATAATAGAATAGTAATTTGAAAGATGATTTGTATTGCAGAGAATACAATGTCACTAAAAGATTTTAGCCGATGGATCAAAAACCTTATCACTTTATAGCATTAACTAATGAAAATTTATCTAGATGATTTAAGGCCAACTCCTGATGGGTGGATACATGCTTATTGGCCTGATGAAGTCATAGAATATCTAAAGACGGGTAACGTTGAAATTATTAGTCTAGATCACGATTTAGGGGATGATGCAAGAGGTACTGGTTATGATGTTGTAGTCTGGATTGAAGAAGCCGTTGCTACTCAAGGCTTCAAGCCACCTGAAATTCGAGTGCATAGTGCAAATAGTGCGGCGAGAGCACGAATAGAAGCTGGAATTCGAGCAATCGAACGCTTAGCTCGGGAATTGTAGCGAGTTATGACTAATGTTTTTGTACTGTATTTCCTGATATCTAGAGCTATCAATAAATGAAATCAACAATCATATATTTCTTATTTTCCCTGGCCTTGGTTACACAAACCCTTGCTGCACAAGCTCAAACACCACCAAACCTGATAGAAAATATCATTGCTGATTACACCCAACAAATATCAAAAGACTGGAGCGACTACAAACTCACTCAATATTTCTCAAAACAAAAACCAGACTTTCATTACCTGTCAGAGACCTTTGAACAATCCATAGTTGCTGATTCTACTAATATAGAGTTCCGCTATATTAATGTATCGGAAATACCTGATTCAAAAGGGGGTTACGAATTAATTATTTTAAAAATAACCTACCCGAATCTAGAAATAAGAAGTGTTAACTACAGTAAAATAATTAACTCTCCCAACAAAAATCTAAAAGGCGGAAAATTTTTTTTGGCTATACCACTAAGCAATGCGCTAATGAAATCATCCTTATCGCCTCACAAGCTGTAGCTTCGGAAAAAATAAAAAGCTATTTTCCACACTTTCAGAAATCCGCATATTTATGCCTGAAATTCAACAAGGATTGAAATAAACGCAACATTGTGCAAGGTATTTTAACTTGAACCTATCGCTGCTGAACCTTATAAACAGTTATTACTTTATGCGACATGGCGAGAGCGAAGCCAATGTTGCAGGTTTAATAGTG
>JBNLGQ010000039.1:0-24111 GCA_050306135.1 Gammaproteobacteria bacterium | reverse complement strand
CGTTACCATTACCGACATCGGTTCACCAACATTAAGCTTGCCAGCCAATATCACAGCAGAAGCAACATCAGCAAGTGGTGTATTAGTGAGTTACACTGTAACCGCCAGTGATGTAGTGGATGGTGCCTTAACAGCTTCTTGTACACCTTTGTCTGGGACTACTTTTGCACTGGGAGATACCATTGTAAACTGTAGTGCAACCGACAGCTCTAACCAGACCACATCAGGTAGCTTCAGCGTAACAGTGGTCGATACCACTGGGCCAGCTTTAACGCTACCTGCTGATATCGGTGTTAACAGTACTTCAACAACAGGTACTACCGCTAGCTATACTGCTTCCGCCACTGATGCTGTTGATGGACCTATCGCGCCTAATTGTACCCCCGTCAGTGGTAGCATTTTCGCATTGGGCACAACAGTCGTGAACTGTAGTGCAACTGATGGAGCAAATAACACGACTGCTGGTAGCTTTAACGTTACCGTGATAGATACCTCTGTCAATCATGCTCCCATAGCGAATGCAGGTAGCTCACAGACAGTATCTGCGGGAAGCCCTGTGACGCTTAATGGCAGTGCTTCCAGTGATCCTGATGGGGATGTAATTACCTACCAGTGGACTCTGGTTTCTAAACCGCAGGGCAGTCTGATAGATGTTGCTCAGGCGACAATGCCAATTGCATCTTTTAACCCGGACAAGTCTGGCGTTTATGAAGCTCAACTGATCGTAACCGATAGTAACAACACAAGAAGTCTTGCCAGCAGGGTAACCATCACAGTGGTTAACAACGCACCTGTAGCCAATGCAGGTACTGACAGGTCAGTAGTTGTTGGTGACTCTGTTATTCTGGATGGCATTCTATCCAGTGATGCTAACGGAGATAATCTGACCTACCAATGGTCGCTGACCCTACCCACTGGCAGTACAGCAGCATTAGCCCAGGCGACTTCGGTTAAGCCTCAGTTTACTGCTGATGTAGCAGGTATTTATACTGCACAGCTGATTGTTAACGATGGAACTATAGATAGTGCGGTAGATACCGTCTTCATTACTGCTCTGGCCCCTGTAGACGTTGCACCAACTATCACAGTACCTGCAGATATCAGTGTGGATTCAACGGGTTATTTGACTCCTGTCAATCTGGGTGTTGCGACAGCCACTGACCCTGAAGATGGCGCTTTACAGCCAACTGCCGATAACAGCGGCCCCTTTACCACAGGCCGTCATGTAATCACCTGGAGTGTTACTGACAGTGGTAATAACACGGTTACAGCTACTCAGACTGTGGATGTGCTACCGATGGTGAATTTCCAACTTGATCAACAGTCTGAAATCGGGCAGGCCTCGGTTCAGATTGCATTGACTATGAATGGAGTAGCTCCAGCGTACCCTGTCACCATTGACTATAACTGGACTATTAATGGAATCATCGCTGGCAGTGACCAGGTAACGATATCAGGTGCCAAATCTGGTGTTATTGATTATCAACTACCCATAAATCTAGTTGCTGCAGATACCATTACATTCAGCCTGGTCAGTGTACAGAATGCTGTCGCTGGATTTAATGATACTCATACGATTACTCTGATTGACAGCAATGTTGCACCTATAGTTGATATAGAAGTGACGCAGAATGGAAAGCCGACCAAAAACCTGCATACCAATGACGGAGCGGTTACAGTTACGGCTAATATCTACGATGCTAATCAGGGCGATACACATACTCTGGACTGGTCAACAACCGACAATAACCTGACTGTTCCGGCCACAGGTTCAGTTAACACGTTTGTGATTGATCCCAGTAACCTGCTTGATGGCAATTACAAAATAGGTATCAAAGTCGTCGATAGCGGTGCTCTTGAAGCTGAGAACGAAATCTACGTAAGCATTAAAACGCAGGATTTTAATCCTCCCGCAGGAACAGACTCTGATCATGATGGTATAGATGATGATCTGGAAGGAGACTATGACGACGATAACGACGGCGTACCAAACTATCTCGATGCTATTGATGGGCAACCAGAGTTACTGCAAATGCAGGTGGGTCAATCAAACAGGTCGGTTCTCGCAACACAATCAGGCCTGAGCTTACGTTTGGGTAAAATTGCTCAGCTCAGTGAAAAATACGCTGCTAATTTAACAGCGGCTGAATTGGCACAGTTCGCTAATTTAGGACGTGTAACTGATGCATTAGATCCTAATGATAGTGACTTCACCGCAGGTGATGGATATCTGGATTTCACCATTAACGGTTTAACAACGCCTGGGCAATCAGTCAAGCTAGTCATCCCATTGTTATCGCCCATTCCTGATCAGGCTGTATATCGGAAATACAGCCCAGATACAGGTTGGTCGAACTTTATAGAAGATGCAGCGAATGGACTGTCATCAGCACCAGGAGCCGATGGGGTCTGTCCATCACCTGGGTCCAGTGATTATCTTCCCGGCTTAGAACCTGGCGAATACTGCATACAGATGCTGATTGAGGATGGAGGTCCAAATGATAGTGATCTACTCAGTAATGGTGTCATCACAGATCCAGGTGGTGTTGCGGTGGCTAAAGCGGCAACTACTCCCACAAAAACCACTCCTGCAACATCAGGTGGCTCCGGCGGCGGTGGCGGTGGTGCCATCGACCTTCAGTTGTTACTCAGCATAATGATGCTGTTGACTTTAGCGACTGGAATTCAAGCATGGACGACTCGCAATAAAATGACTGTTAAGAGACATAGGGGCAATAAACCCCAGGGTTAAGAACGGGAAATTGACTATAAAAAGGTGATAAACCCCTGGCTATTCAGCTGGGGGTTTTGATGTTTAAGCTATAAATGAAACTATGGAATACTCTCTTAAGGTAGAAAAAATCTACCTTCAAATTAGTGAAATTCTCCCTAAAGATTAAGCTTAAACCTAATAAAATAAGTAAACTAAAACGCGTATAGTCTATACATTCTCAGCATTATGAGAAACATGATTTAAACGATAGCCTTAAGGCGTTTGATCTTTGTTTTCAGGGGGAAATAAAGATTTATACCAGACTATTAAGGGTGAATTTAATCTAGTCTCGTCTCGTTCCTACGTTCTTCATAGGAAGGCATACAGACTAGAATTATGGATTAACTAAACCGGTTCGAATCGGAAATCGGGTAAGCCATAAATAATTTTCGGTGGGGAGCTGAGAAGTAGGGGGGCATTACAGGGAAGTTGAGTATAAAAAAATATAATTATAAATATAAATCACCGGTCATATGACCGGTATTTTTTTGCGTTTTGTTTTCTCGTTCCTATGTACATCCTTGAACTCAAATAACCCACGTCCATTTAGGTGTCTGTGTGGGAATGTTTCATGTTTAAGTGGTATAGGGTTTCTACCTTCATTCAGCCTGCAACAATCCTGCATCGACCAATCGCTGTTCCAGGGCTCGGCGTTTCGCATGTTTAGTCATGAATTTCTGCAGATCCTTATTGAAAGCGGCAGTGGAAGCATGTTTATGGTATGCATCGCGCAGATCGACCAGTTGCTGGCACGCTACGTCGTAGGCATGTGCGTGGCCCTTGTCCGCGTTCTCATGGGCTAATTTCCAGGCCTGGGGAAAATCCGAAGCCAGTTTGGCGAGTTGGGCATTCCTTTGCTTCTTGAGCTTGGCCTTGTCGTGCTGTTGGGCTTTGGCTTCCTTAACCAGGCGTTGCTCTTTGGCCTGTTCGGCCAATTGCCACAATTCCTCAACCGAGCGGCGTACTCCCTGAGGCGGTGCGAACTGCTGTTGCCAGGCGGCATATCGTCGATTCAATTCTCGCTCGGCGTTTGCACCTTGCCCATTCAGCATCTGTCGTAGATACCCTCTGACCTCGGTCTTCGGCAGTTTGTCTAGCCAGGCATTTATTTCCCTCTCATCAGGTGCTTCGAGTGGAGTTGCCATTTTGTCCATTCCCAAACCTGCCAGCAGATCGATATCGATCTCAAGGAATTCCGCCAGTGATTGTTGCGCCGGTGTCAATTGCCCCAGACCCGGCAAAGCCATTGGTTCCAGTGCATCCGGATCCATATCCTCGTACTCGATAGATTTTAACCAGCCAATATAAAGCCCGCGTAGATCGCCGCGTATTAATTCTTCACGCAAAGGGGCCAGGCGGGTCATCCAGCCGCTACCTTCTTCATCGCAAAAACGATCGTAATCCTCTATTTCCTCCAGTGACCAGGTCAACAGCCAGTGTTTTGGCAATGCCTCGAATTCCAGATGTGGATTGTCGCAGAAGGCCTTGAGCGTCTTCTGATCTATAGCTTCTCTGGGCAGGCGTAGCATGAAGACGGCATCGCCCCAGTCGGCAAGAAACACGTGTGCATCGAAATATCGCCGCATGAAATCGCGCGGTTCGGCCTTCAGACCACCCCAATGATATTCGTTGATAAAACTCGCCGGGGTGATTTGCGCCCGTGTGGAAATACCCCGCAGACGATTCATATCCCTGCTTGTCAGGGGCTGGTCGATGGCCAGAAATTCAAGATACTGGTATTCACTCATAGTCGTGGCTCACACGGTTTTAAACGCTTGAAGGGTCGAGTCGTCAACTCGTAATAGTAGGTTGGTAAAGGAGGAACGACGCCTTCCAACATTGACCGGTTGCTTGTGTTGATTATGTCGGATGGCGCCTGCGGCTTATCGACCTACGTACTGGATACCCTTTCCGGTAATATCTCGACAATTATAAACACCACCCATTCACCTGCACAGATGATTGTCTCTGAAAATGATGAGTATCTTGAGATTTTAAAAAGTGTGCAAGAGGGTCAGAAATTTCTGTTTTTTTAATAAACTAACAACACCTGAACTTTGAATTCGCAGTTGAACATGAATTTTGGGGAACCAGAACAAAGATTCAACTATCCGGAATTTCCGGATAGTCTGTCGTACCCATGCTTGGCTCTGGTTTCCTCGGCTCTGGCAACCTGCTTCGCCCTACCTCCTCCCTCCCTGGAGTCGTGCTTCGCTCTATCACCTAAATCCATTTAGGCGTCCATGCATTGCTCTACCTTCGACTATCCAAAGTCTCGTACCTTCACGCTCATCCTTAAGCTCGTAACACCTATCCATGTAGGTGGTAGGGTAACGCATGGAGCAGTTACCGAGGATGGGAAAGATAAAAACGATAAAATCAGGCTGCGTGTAAGGAGGGGCATCAGGCTTTACTCGGTTTTTTACCGCCGACGGACTCGATCTGTTTCAGTATTCTGTCAAAGTCGCTTTCAAATAATCGATCCTGGACAATACGATATTTCTCAAATTCACTTTCGGCATGGGCTTTGGCGATTTCTGTAGTTACCTTGCCCGCATCCTGTAGGATTTCCCGGTCGGTCGCAGCGATAAAGCGATTGAGGCGGCTTTCCCAGTCCTGCATCGTCAGGGGTATCTTGCGTTGCGCCATATCTTCCGCCACATCCAGGTAGGCGTTTACCAATCGCGACAGTTGCACCATTTCCGCTTCAGTCAGGTAGTTTTTGGCCACGACCACATCAAATTTCTGAATTTTTCCTCCTGGGGCATCTTTCCAGGATGTCAGGCCCATATTCTGTTTGTCTGCATCGGCGCGGTTGACAATCACTTCAGCCGCCGTTTGGCCATGAATAGCCCAATGCAGTTTATTTTGTACAGTGGCGAAAAAGCGTTTGGTCGCCTGGGCGGTGATGTCGTAATCGATAGCTGTGGCATAGATATCGGTGATCTTTTGGTAGAATTTGCGTTCCGAAAGACGAATCTCGCGAACACGCTGCAACTGCTCTTCAAAGTACTGATCGGTCAGGATGGAACCACCACTCTTGATGCGCTCATCATCCATCACATAAGCCTTGACTGTGAACTCCTCGATAATGCCAGTGGCCCACTTGCGAAACTGTACCGCACGCTCGGAGTTGACCTTGTAACCCACAGCGATAATGGCAGGGAGCTTGTAGTGCAGGGTATCGTAGTTTTTACCATCCGAAGCAGTTATCCGGAATTTCCGGATAACTGAATCTTGCTCCAACTCGCTGTCGACAAATATTTTTTTTAGGTGCTCGTTCACTGTGCGTACGTTTACATCGTAAAGCTGGGCCATCATCTTCTGGGTCAGCCAGATGCTTTCATCGACGTAAACCGCCTCGACGCCACCCGAACCACTAGCGGCTATAAAGATCAGGTATTCCGCCGCTGAGGAGCGGGTGATTGTAGTGTTCTTTACCATGGATTGTTTTTTGCTCACTGTTTGTTTTGTTCCTTACCTCTCAAATACTGCACCAATGACTGCTTCAGGGGCTAGTATAAGAATACAAGCTTCTGCAACAGAGGAAAGTCATCTTTTACCAGACCTTTCATAAATATTGGAAACCTGGTGGCATCGTGTACCAGTAAAATACAGTTACGGCGTTGCAGCGTTATCAGGTTAGCATGCCAGCCACTTAAGGGGTTGATGGTAATGCGATTTGGTTCTGGCTGTGAGTCTGTATCTTTCGATACGATGAGACCCTGATCATTCAGGGGGAGTTTGGTGTGTAGTTTTTTGGTGGCGTGGATGGTGATCATGTTTTTATGATAACAATCCTTTTATTCTTCGTCGAAAGGAAATGCCCTGCAGGGCAGCGTATTGTATCCACTGAATAGTATTGACGCATAACATATACCCAAAAAGAGAATCAGGTTATTATCCCTGTCGCATAATAAAACCATTAATGGATCTTAATGAATTCTGAGCAGTTACCCTACTGGGTCGGACAGCTATCCCGGCGGCTGCAATGGCTAATTGAACAATGCTGTTAGAACCCAACAGAAAATCAAGACTCTCCCGATTTGCCATTCTTCTGGTTCTATTTGTTAGCGCCTGCAGTGGTGATGCAGGCGATAGCAGTAAGACTAGTGCGAAAATATATAGTCACTTTGGCGTCGAGTCGCATCGCCTTGAACAGCAAGATCAGCTTCCGCAGTCAGTTATTTTTAAAGTCAAAGAGGGAGGGAGCACTGTTAAGCTCTCGCCTATAGATAATGATCGGTATCTGGCCTATCTGAAGATTGTACAAAAAGCCTTATTCAAATACCCGCCAGCCCTGATCAAGAAGCATCTTAAGGATTTATACATCGGTGGACCATATCAGGAAAACGACGCCATCATTACAGGGATGTACGAGCACAATAAAATCTATCTCTTCTATAATCACGAGTCCGGTAACAATTCGTCACTGTTCCTTGAACAGACCTTCCACCACGAGTTTTCATCCATTCTTATTCAGACTTATGACTTTCCAGCATTCGACTGGTTAGCGCTTAATCCCGAAGGCTTTAGTTACATCATCAATCCGGTGAAGATCGATGCCTACATGAACTCTCTCGATAGCTACGAGGCAGATGATGCTACTCTAAAAGAAGGATTGGTATCGCATTACGGTAAAGTCAATGCAGAAAACGATATCAATACCTATGCTGAACTTGTGTTCACTCAGCCGGAAGAAATGAAAGTGTTTATAAACAAATATCCGGTAGTGATGAAGAAATACCAGATGTTGAAGCGGTTTTACCTGTCGATATCACCGGAATTCGAAGCAGTATTCAGGTTGATTGACAGGTAACGATTTGCCTTTAAGGTTGTCGCTACAGTATTGTGTTGTTTTTAATTTGTATCTGATCCTCTTTATTTTAGACTTGTCCCCAGAGATCTGTGTGCTTCCAGAGAATTGCAATGTATGTGATGTTTACTTGGACAGCCAAATCCCTTACCCGTCTACAAACTCATCCCCGCACCATTATATTTTAGCCAGTTTTTTTGCTCTTCATACCCTGGCATAACCTTTTCAATCATTCTCCAGAATGGAGGTGTGTGGTTTGGGTATTTCAGGTGTGCTAGTTCATGTACGAGTACATAATCCAGTACGCTGAGGGACAGCATTGCGCATTTCCAATGAATGTTAACCGTGCCTTTAGCAGTACAGGACCCCCAGCGGTTTTTTAACTCCTGGACTTTAAAGCTAGCTGGTTCGACTGCCATTTTTGATGAATATTGCTTAATCCTGTCTTTGATGCGTGAGGATAGTTTGTTTTTGTAAAACTCCTGAAAATGTTTTGATGCCTCAGCTACGTTGCTTTTCTTTAAGCTGAAACGACCATTTTTAAGCATCAGTGCAACATCCTGGTCATCAACTAACTGTAATTGATAACTTCTGCCTAAATAAAGGAAACTCTCGCCGTTGACGTATTCACGAGTCACGCGAGTTCGATTCAGGTCTTCCCATTCGGCCAGACTACGATATATCCAACTTCGCTTCTTTTCTAAAACGGATTCAATACGTGACATATCAAATGGTTTAGGTGCGAGCACCGATACACTGCCGTCTCTTTCGATATAGATACTTGTGGTTTTACGATCACTTTTTTTAAGCGCGTAATCAATGTCGATGTACCGATGTAGAGATGGAACTGACATTACCTTTTCACTCTGTAGCATTTTTAACATCGCCCAAAATAGTCCTTTCTCTCCGTTTTGCCAGGGCTAATACTTCTGTGACCAACTGATCTCTTTTTTCTTTAAACGCAGGTTCTTTGCTTAATACAAACACTCTGAGCAACTTCCCCTCCAGTTCAGATATTAATGCTGGCTGTTCCCAAAAATTCAAACTGCGAATATCTTCAGCCAGGAGCTCCATTAGCTGACTAACTACAGAGTGTGTTATCACTGCTTTATCTTCAGGGCATTCACCGCCGAAAGCTATAGAAACGATTAAGTCAAAGAAAGGGCCTTTATTACTTGTAGCGGGATCTCTACCCTGATCTATCTCTTCACGAAGAGAATCCAAAGCAAGTACCATTTGATCCCAATTGTCGTGGTACTTCTTCAGTACTTCTTCCAGTTTCTCACTAAAGCGTTTATACATCACAGGGTCGTCACCTTCGTTGACCTTACAATGCTTTCTGATGGCGTGCTCCATTTCGCTAGCTACCGCACGCTTGTCTCTGTTTGCACTCAATGTTTGTGTAAACTGCGATGAGAAAAGCTCGACAGGCGGAACCTTCGGGTTAATGCCCAGGCTGATCAAATGCTCGTTCACCAACTTACGTACTTTCTCACCGGCACCATTGATTTTGATTGAGTCATCCTTGTAGCGTTCACGAGCTTTAGCTTGTATGTGGGCTAGCTGGTACATCGGTATTCTGAAAGGATTGGCCAGGCGATTAGGTAGAATAATATCCATGCTCTGCATAAACTTCTTTAGATAGACATTAAAGCTATCTCGGGTTTTTATATCTTCCAGTACTCGCACGGCTGCTTCGGTAACTTCATATCGCTCGGCATCGCTGCCAAGCTTTTGACGGACCAATGCCTCAATTTTCGCAACGTTCTTCTCTTCAAATAGTTGAATCAGTCGACGATAACGGCTTTCAAGAACAGGCACTTCCGATTCAATGCTCTTGAAGCTTTCCAGAATGTCTTGTTGGTCCTTACCTGAATAAATTGAAAGTGCAGTTCTCAGGTTTTCAGTAAGACCAATATAGTCAACAACATAGCCCACCGTCTTATTGGAATAAGTTCTATTAACTCGGGCAATGGCCTGCAACAGATTATGCTCCTTAAGCTTTTTATCGATATACATCACCTGTTCAATCGGGGCATCAAAACCGGTCAGTAACATATCGCATACGATTAAAAAAGCCACGCCCGTCGCAGGGTGCTTATAGTCAAATTTCTTTTTGAAGTTTTCAACGGCATTAAGCTCCCGAGACACCTTACGGGCAGCAACAAACACTGCTTTCTCATTAGTACCATCAGACGAAATAATGACCGCTGCTTTCAGAAATTCTACCTGCTTAAGCAACTCTCTATCCTGCTCTTTTTCATCCTTTGCTTTTTCCTGAGTGATCCATTCTGTCAGGGCCTTGCAAATATAGGTTTGATAGTGAATGGCCGCCTGCTTGGAAGAACAAACAACCTGCGCTTTAAAACCGCTGGGAAGGATATTTCTGATATAGTGTTTAACCAGATCATTCGAAATCTCTTCGATGCGATCCTCTGCCTCCAGGATATCTCCCGTCGCGCCGTATTTTTTTCGAATGGCTGTTAACTCTTCTTCGCTACGGTCTTTAAACAGGTCTTCAAACTTTGTATCAAATCCATGTTTATCATAGATGGCAGAATCAGCTGTTCTACCTTCGTAAAGAATTTGTAGTGTCGCTCCATCGTCGACTGCGTCCTGGAGTTTGTAGGTATCGATATACGGATTCTCTCCATTGTTACCGAAACGTTTCCAGGTAGGGTCACCGTGATGATCCGCTATCAATGGTGTGCCAGTGAAAGCAATACGTGTCGCATTAGGGAACCCATCAAACAGGTTATCCGACAGACTGGCCCGATCTTGCCCACTGCGCTGGGTACGATGCGCTTCGTCGACCAGTATCAACACTTTCTCAGATTGATTAACCACATTAAAGGTTTCGAAATGTGCATAGCCACCGGGTGCTTCAGCGACCTTTCGATTATCAAGCACCTTTGCCAGATACTCCGGTGTATGGCTATCGTCTTCTTCGCGGAATTTATGAATCATCACCATATTCAAGTTAGATGCATTGCCCGCGAGTTTATCCTTTACTTCCGACACGCTATTAATACGAAAGACTTTCTCGCCAGTTAACGCGGCAGTTTCACCGAGTTGTTTGTCGAGGTCAGTGCGGTCGTTAACCAGTAATACTTTATAATCTTTCAGCGACGGATCACGACGTAATCGACGAACCAGAAAAACCATAGTCAACGATTTACCACTGCCCTGAGTATGCCATATGACACCAGAGCGCTCGCTACCACTTTGACCATTTCGCATATGCTCCAGCAACTTTTGCACGGCCCGGTGCTGCTGATAACGACAAACCACCTTGATGCGCTGAGTTCCAGCATCCATAAATAAAGTAAAACTGCGGGTAATTTCCAGCAAATGCGCGGGGCGCAGCATACCCTGAACCAACTGTTCCTGCTTACGATGAGCCTTAATAGTGTCATCCATATAGGGAGAGGTATCAGGATAGATTGTTTTCCAGTTGAAAAAGAATTCTTCGCTAGAAGTAATACTGCCAAACTGACAGTCATCTCCATAGGTAGAAATCATTAACTGGTTAGTCCAGAACAGGCGTTGCTCACCTTCTTTCAGGCCAGCTGCAATTGTTTCCTCGCGTAAATCAGCATATCGACGTAACTGGGTAATGCCTTCACTCATTGCATCTGAGGTGAAGCTATTGACATCCTTACACTCAATCACAACGAGTGGTAAACCATTAACGAACAGAACAATGTCAGGAATGATAAAGTCTTTCACACCACCTGGTGTATCGATACGGAACTGGTTAATGGCAATAAAGCTGTTAGCTTGCCAGTCATCAAAATCGATAATTTTTACCACTGGATCCTGCTCGCCCGTTACTTCGTTTACGTCAATCTGCCATTTGAAAAGGCGCTCGATAAAGGTTTCATTCGCTTCAAGCAAGTTGGAGGTATTGAAACTGGTGAAATCGTCAAAGAGGCTTTCTAGCTGGTTCTGGGTTAGCCAGGGCTGGCCGTTGTCCAGGTGGTTTATAGATTTAACTGCCTTTATAAATTCATCTTTTAATAATATTTCTCGAAAACTGCTTCTAAGGCTTAAGGTTGGATTCTTTGGTATGCTTACTCCCTGTTCGTAGATGTGCCACCCCATGCTGGATAGCTGGTTTAGAAGGGGCTTTTCTACGAATTCGTATTCAGACATTAGTGAACCTTTTATGAAAAAGATCCGACATCGACTAGCAGATCCTTAGCTTGGCGAGCGACTCTTTTATGGAACTCGTATTCAATTTCTTCTTCTTCCAGCTTAGAAAGATCGAAACCAAAATAATCGGTGAGTACGGCTTTCATTTTATCGAGATCGTAGCCATCAAAATTCGGGATATAATTAGTTTCATACCTCCGATGAGACAACTCCTTAAAAGCACGCACAAATTTCTTTGGCTTTATCTCCACATCAAATCGTTTACAGAGCTTATGAACATAATGATCTAGGACATGTAAAAGCGACTCATCATTGATCTCAGCGAAAAAAAACAACCATCCCTTGCTCTGTTTTTCAAAGACACACCCGGTGATACGCAGATTCAAACGCCACAAAAGGAACTGCTCATTTTTCCTTTTTGAGTGGCTATAACTGGTAAAAATACCCACTAGCGATGATTTTAGGTTTTCTACCGTACCAAGCCTGGCTGTGACCAAAGAATTATCAAACTGATAACCAAGATAATCGAACTTGCTGCTTATCAGACCAATGCTCGACTTGGTTGGCATTTTGATTGGGTCGTGGACCTTGAGACCAATTTTTCCGAAGCGGCTTATTACTTGTTTGGCAATATCTTCAGTTTGGGTATGATCACAAAATATAAGCACATCATCCACATAACGATAACAACTAACTCCAGGTATAGAGTTCAAATAGCGATCAATATTAATTAAATAGATGGCAGCCAATATATTTGAAATTGCAAGCCCCTGCGGAACCCCCTGAGAAACCGGCGTATCTGAGGGGTGAGAACGACTAACTGTCGAAACAGTGATGGCGCTAAATATAAGATCAATAATTTCCGTATTAGGTATTTTTTTACGAAGCCGACTATTTAACTCGCCGTGTTGGATGGAGGGGTAAAAATTAGCAATATCGAGCTTTATATAACTATCATACAATCCAGATACAACATCTTCCTTTACCCTCCTGACAATATTCTGGGGTAATTCAAAGCTGATGGTTTTCTTATAGTGCTGCCCCAAAAAGTTGCATAAAGCCCTTAGCGCTATTCTGTCGCGAACTGTGGGTATCGATATTTCCCTTGGTATTTTTCCACGTCCCTTACTAACAAGCTTTAATTTGTACTTGGTGAAGTTATAGGTGCCAGCCGTGGCTTTTCGAGAAAGTATTTTTACCTGCTTACTAAGTTGCCGCCTGAAAGCATATTGATCAAGGTTATCAATACCTGTCGCACCAGAATAAACAATATGTTCAGTAAATATTGTTTCAAGACTCTTTTCAGAAAAGTGTTTTTCGAACTTACTCCTTACTGACACGCCAGCTTCTCCAAAATCAAGAATAGAATAACCGGAAGCAAGTAGAATAAGGTCATCATTAACCCTCGCTTTACAATATCCAAGCCAACACAGAACCAAACAAATTTAGTAGGGTGCCTATCAAGCCCATCATCCTTAAATGAAGTCTGGCCCTCTGGGGTTGTTATCACCGAGGTCTGCGTAAGATAGGCCTCACTGAGAGCCTTGAAATAATCTATTGTTAGATGGTTTTCACAAACACCCAATATCTGCTCATATTCCGCCGTTAGATCTTCTATTGTTGTTTTAGACGAAGGATTATGTTCGAAGTGCCGTACTCGCTGATAAACATCGCTGAGTGTTTCGTAGCACTCTTTGATCAAACTAGCTCTTTGCTTAAACGATAACCCATTAATAAAACCTGACATAACCAGCACCAGCACTGAATAAACAACCCAGGCAATACCTGCCATATCATTTTCTACGGGACTAAATTTAAGGTAGTAAACTGAGGCAGCAACAGCTGTAAATGAATACCACAACAGGAGTATTTGCGACTGAAAGGCATTAGCTAATAGTCGTTTTTCCGTTTGAATTTTTGATTTCCGTGTCCACCAAATATTATCTGAAAATGCCATTTATTCTCCTTAAAATCAAATGTCTCAGGGTGTCTGTAAGTTACATAGTGTTAACACCCGTTACCGGGCAAGCCCGAAAGCTAAGAGACAAGCTCTTCAATATTAGTTGCACTCACAAGTGAGTGGGCAGCCGAAGCTGACACACCCTGAGACAACTACGTTTATACCATTACTTGAACTGTACCTGTTAGAAGATCTTGCATAAGACCTTTTTTTATTTCTTTATGTTTACTAAGATTCTGTCGCTCTATTTGTATATTTGACTCAATAGATAATATCTTAGCCTCTAAAAGTTCTTGCTCTATAGTAGTCGGCAACATTACCGCCACATCTGTAAGCTCTGATCTAGTAACATGAACAAAGGAGTCTTTAAATCCATGGGCATTATCTTCTATGCGACCAACATTAAGTTTGAATAGGTAATACAGAAACTTCCTGCTGAGTAATTTCTTATTCTCATATACTTTAAATATATGCTGATTAAGAACACCTTCTGGGCCATTCCAAAGTCGAGCGCCGAAAGAAACACCTTTTTGACCAGACCATGCAAACAAAAGATCGCCATTTAATACAAGCCAATCTTCTTTTACCAACCCTTGGTAATAATTATACTCATCAGAACCGTTTAGGTTTTGGATACGAATAATCGGTAGACCTTCTTCTTTCCAATCTTCAGCCGTAAACGAAGCACCGTTCTTATAATCTGCTAGCTCTCCAAATGTATAAATAGACCACTCCTTAGGCACCCATCCCAACTCAGTCTTTTTATACAGCTCAGGAGCCTCCTCATAGCTTGGGCGAAGTTGGCCGTAGTTGAGGTTAGTGTCAGGTGTGCCGCTGAGGTCGATGCCACGGGTGAAGAGATCGGCCATCATGCCTTGTTTGATGGCGGTGTATTTGTTGATCAGGGCTTGTGTTTTTTCGATCAGGTTGTCGACGGTGGTTAGGATTTTGGCGATTTTTTTTTGTTGTTCTCTCTGTTCTGGGAAAGGTACAGGGATTTTTAATAATTCAGCTGTTGTAATCCCTTTGACAGTTGAACCTATAGCACGGCTTTCCACTTTGTCTCGAACAAATTTTAAAAGATAGCAAACGTAACTAGGATCAATATCGGATTCTGGGAAGAGAGCTTTCACATCTTGATTAATCGCGATATCACGTTTGATTAATGCCGTTCTTCCTACAGCCATACGCAAACAAATTAAAGGCGTGCCGGATTTAATCAGCTTAGAAGTGCTAGCTCCGAGTCCGATCTTAGTAATAGACTCCTGTGTTGATTCAATACTTGAAGTCCCTTCTTTGAAATCTTTTACGCTGGCCCAGGGAATTGGGCCATTCCAGTATTCGGCTACTTGTCTAGGTGGAGTTCCTCCACCGGTGACATTACTAAATAATGAGCCTAGCGGCACATCCGGAAATTCACTCATACCCCAACTCCCTCATAAACCCTTCCAACAACGCCGCTTCCCTATCCCGCTCAGCCACAATCTCTTTAACAGTAACCGCATACTTGTTATGCAAGTTCTCCGAGGCTTTTACTAGTGTTGTTGTTAATGCCCGTATGTAGGCCGAAAAATCACCCTCCAGATCCTGCCTGAAGCGTTTCTCAATGAGTACTTTGGCATCCACGTTACTAATCTGTGACCGCGCTGCTTCAATCAACTCATCCCTCTTTTTCTCAGCTTCTTTTAAACCCGCCTTTAAATCCTTAAGTTCTTTCTCCAAAGCCGTATGTTGTTCAAGTCTGGAGTCGATACCAGCAATCAGCTCAGACGTTTGTTCGATTTTTTGCTCCAGGGCCGTGGCTTTGTCCGGGGCTTCCTTTTTGGCGAATTTAAGCTGCTTCTTTAAATCCCGCAGTTGACCGTTGTGTTCTTTCTTATCCGCTTTTAACTGTTTGACCTGATCTATGGGCAGTACGCCGCTCTCTGCATCAGACTCTTCGGCCTCACCGTCTTCATCGCTGCTTTCATTGGCAGCTGCGAATAAGGCTTCTAACTCAATAATTCGTGTTTGATCCTGCTTGAGGTTGGCTAGCACCTCGGGGAATTGCGATTGCAGGATTTCTGCACCGGGAATTAATTCGGCATTCCAGCCGCTGTTGGCGATAGATTTAAGATCGGCCTCCTGCTTTTTAAAGTTGTTGGCCATAGCGCCACGGATTTGATAAATGCTGAGTAGTTGTTCGGGTAATAAGGCCTTCACGATACCGTTGAGTGCGTCGCTGCGCAGTGCGAACACACCTTTGGAACCTGCCAACTGATCACCGAGGCGGTAAAACTCTGGGAGGAATTCATCCGTCCACCATTGCTGTAAGGCTAGATGAAAGGCCTGGTGTTTTGCCTGTAGTTGCGGATGGTTTTCTATCAGCATTTTGATCTTTGCTTTGTGATCGATTGCTTCACTAAAGTCGCTATAGTTAATAACGCTGGCATCATAGACATTTTTTGTGGAGTTCTTTCTTTCAATAAAAAGGGCTTCTTTCAAACCAGGATAGTTTTGCCAGTGCTGAATTAACGCCTCAATTTCAGTGTTAGGGACTCCGCCATTAAGGTGTGCACGTACATCGTGGGGTTCAGGTGGCGGACTATTATCGACGTAACGACGAATATTGAGGTTATAGTCTTCGTCGGCTAGCTCATTGATACCGACAGCACGGGCGTAGCTGGCGATTGCGCTTACATTTCCTGGACTTGCGCCAGAGTCTGCATCAGGAGCATCGTGTGTGTTTTGGGTATCCATGACGGTCGTATTTGCTATTTCTTCTGACAACGTTTTATAGACATGGGTGATTTTTTCAATATCTTCCGGGCGTAGGCTGTTTTGATTCTTACCTTCCTTATATTCACGGTCGGCATTAATAAAAATGACTTGCTTGCGTTCAGCCGCACCGTTTTTATTGACCACCAGCACACAGGCCGGAATACCTGTACCGTAGAACAAGCCCTGAGGTAATCCAATGACTGCTTCGAGAATACCGTCCTCAATCATTTTTTGTCGGCAAAGACGTTCTTCACCACCTCTAAATAACACACCGTGGGGCATCACTACCGCCATACGACCATTTTGTTTGAGACTGGCCACCATATGCTGCACAAACATCAGGTCGGCTTTTTTGCCACCTTCGGGTAACCAGGTATGGAAGCGGCTAGTGTGGGTCATTCCACTCTTTTGATAGTTTTGAGAAAAAGGTGGATTGGCGATCACTCGATCAAAGGTACGAATCTCGCCATCTTTGGTGATATGTTGAGGTGCGGCTAAAGTATCTTCGTTTTGAATATTGGCCCCACCCATACCGTGCAAGATCATATTCATTTTACAGATAGACCAGGTGCCGTCGTTACTTTCCTGTCCGAATAGATGCACGTTACGGACATCACCGCCGGTTTCTTCTACGTATTGCTTGCTCTGAATCAGCATACCGCCGGAGCCACAGGTTGGGTCGTAAACCTCGTGACCTTCTCCCGGTTCTATTAACTCAACCAGCAGACGCACGACTTCTGAGGGTGTATAGAATTCACCTCCTTTTTTACCGGCACTATCGGCGAAGTATTTGATCAGGTATTCATAGGCTGCACCCAGCAGATCGGGGAATTCAAAATTATCGTTGGCGAGGGCAATGCTATTAAAGTGCTGGATAAATGTGACCAGCACTTCGTCAGACATAGGTTTTTGACCAACCTTGCGGTTGAAGTTGATGTGCTTAAGAACATCTTGAAGACCTTTTTTGGTATTGTCATCTTCTAGAGCAGCAAGGGCTTTATTGAGCTCTGTACCGACATTTTCTTTAATGTGCTGAATATTTGACCAGCGAGCACGCTCAGGAACAAAGTAGGCGTATTGGCTTTTATTACTAAGGAGTAGCTCAATATCATCGGTATCGTGGCCCTCACTTGCTAGTTGTTTGCGCAAAGCATCGCGATCAGCCTCGAATTGATCAGACATCCGCTTCAGGAACAACATGCCAAAGATATATTCCTTGTACTCCGAAGCATCCATTTTCCCCCTGAGGATATCGCATGCTTTAAAAAGGAGAGACTCAAGTTTTGTAAGGGTAAGAATGTTTTTTCCCATAAATTCCAATACGTTCCTATTTTTAATGTGCGCTACTTTACCTTAACTTCCAATTGGTATGAATTTTTTCGGTATCGAACTGCATAATTATACTTGATTACCCATCAGGCTCAGCTAATGAGCCAACCCGTAACTCGCAATCGTAAGTCGGAAAGCAAAGCAACTTCCGAATAAAAAAGCCGTTGTTAATAAAGAAACCTACCAAAACAGCATCATTTACATCAAGAGAAGTGGCGCAGTTATCAAAACAGCGCCATAATTGCGCCGCAGCTAACTACAAACAGCGCCAAAACGGTTATGTCTTCCAGAGAACGAGACAACCAGAAAAGATCCTAATGGATAAAAATTCATCCCAACAAATAGAAGATACCCCCAGTATAAGAAAGCGACTAGCAGCATTTTTTTATACACTCGCTCTAGGTTTATCAATTTATGCGATTCTGGTACTCAGAGGTGAAAGCTTTCTAGCAAACATATCCAATCTGCAAAATAATCATATCTATGTAGCCGTATCAAGTTGGGACATTCCTGCATTTATCAGCGTACCTTGTTTTATTGCATTAATGGCAATACTCCTGTTACGCATGAGGAGCAGGGTGCCTGAAGATCGAATTAGAAGGCTGTTGAAAGTGGCCATTGCTTTTGCTCTGCTGGCCATTGTCGCTCGTTTTTTATTAGGTTTCTCGATTTCTCATTACATGGAATCCAAAGGGTATACGTCATGCCCTTATTACAGCTCACCCGCTTTAATGAGTTCCAGAATATGGGTTCGATCTTCTGACTACTGTGTCGAGAATTCTGGTAGTGTAAGAAAACCATTATTAAACTGGTTTGATTCTCTCCCAGAGTTTGGACGAAACGTCAGTCAAAAAGATGTGCAACAAAAAGTGGATCAGCTATTGAAGGAATATGATCGGCGCGAGCGGGAACGGTTTCCTGAGTTATCTAATTGAGGTTTTTATTGAGCTTATCCACTGAATTGCTGGTTGAAGCAGCTGTCAAGGAATCCTTGACTGCTTGGTCTGATGACAATGCAGTGTAATATTTCCACGTATAACTTTATGCTAGCCTCCTACCTACAGTACTCAATTCGAGACGCAGTGCGTCGCGAATTGAGATGCCATGCGTAACGGGTGAACCTGTAAACCGCAATCGTCGGTCGAAAAGGAGGCACGACGCCTTCCGACTTTAAAAAAAGCAAAGAGCCTTCCGACAATATGGATTAATTAAATGGCCTTCCTGCATTATGATTAAGCTGACGGCTCGAAACGATTTGGATGATTACGCCTTTCAAAATTGATCGGTCTTTGAATTTACGGTTTGTGCTTGCGTTGATAATGTCGGAAGGCGTCGTGCCTCCTTTTCCGACCTACGCCTGAATTTGATTATGGACGAAAACAGGGAGGTTTTTTTATGCGGTATCGACGGTGTTATGTTGAGGGTGGAACTTATTTTTTTACGGTGAATTTGCTGGAGCGGGATAAATCGTTGCTGGTGGATTATATTGATGATCTTCGTGAGGCGGTGCGTTATGTGAAAAATCGTAAACCGTTTTATATCAATGCCTGGGTGGTGTTGCCGGATCATTTACATGCGGTGTGGACACTTCCCGATGGAGATGCCGACTATTCATCGCGTTGGCGTGAGATTAAAAAACGGTTTTCTAAATCTATCCCGAAACAGGAGCGCTTGTCGACGGTACGAGAACAAAAGGGTGAACGTGGAATTTGGCAACGGCGCTTTTGGGAGCATACGATAAAAGATGAGCGAGATTATTGGTATCATGTCGACTATGTGCATGTTAATCCGCTAAAACACAATTTGGTGGAAAGGGTAAAGGATTGGCCTTTTTCAAGTTTTCATCGCGCAGTCTGTCAGGGTAGTTATGAAATTTCCTGGTGTGGTACGCAGCAATTGAATTCATCAGATAATGGCCAGGGCGAACCCGTAACCAGCAGTCGTAACCAGCAATCGTAGGTCGGAAAAGGAGGCACGACGCCTTCCGACTCTAAGAAAAGCAAAGCGCCTTCCGACGTTACGGAAAGCAAATCTACTTCCGACGTTAAGAAAAGCAAATCACCTTCCAACATAGACGTGTTAATCAAAAACGCTAATCAGTCTCAGTCGACAGGACATGAGAGTGCGTTTTGCGACCGAATGACAGCGTTTCCCATAGTCTCTCATGTCCGTAATAGATAAAAAATTTCAGCACGAACTCGATACCACCAATAGTTAGTGCTGTAATGAAATTTCCGGTAATAAAGAATGCAATCAGCGCGGTAGTGAGTGTTGCAGTCACACGCCAGGAGAGGGCCTTTGCCAGGCTCCTCAGGTGCGTTTCTCTGTAGTTTGGGTTATTCATCAGAATATTTTCAATAATTTCTCAACACACTCTTCGATCGATAAGCTTCCTGTATCCAGATCGAACTCTGGTGCTTCCGGTGCTTCGTAAGGACTGTCAATACCGGTAAAGTGGGGTAGTTCTCCTCTACGGGCTTTCCTGTACAGTCCTTTAGGGTCACGATCCTCAGCTATCGCAAGTGGCGTATCAACAAACACTTCAATGAATTCACCTTCGTTAAACAGTGAGCGAGCCATGTCTCGCTCTGAACGGAATGGTGATATGAAGGCTGTCATCACGACCAGACCGGCATCAACCATGAGTTTAGCCACTTCGGCAATGCGTCGGATATTTTCGACTCTGTCTGCATCGGTAAAGCCCAGGTCCTTGTTGAGACCCTGTCTGACATTGTCTCCATCAAGAATGTAGGTACGAATACCGAGTTTGTAGAGCCGTTGTTCCATCGCGTTTGCCAGCGTTGACTTCCCTGATCCACTCAAGCCGGTAAACCAGATAACCTTGCCACTGTGATTATTCAGCCGCTCTCGTGCCGCTCTGTCCACAGTGAGGGCCTGGGTATGTACGTTACTGGCTCGACGCAGGGCGAATGAAATCATTCCGGCTGCTACTGTGGCGTATCGATAGCGGTCAATCAGCACGAAGGCACCCATTTCCCTGCATTTTTCGTAGGCTTCAAAGGGTACCGCTTTGTCGAGACTGATGGTGGCACGACCAATTTCATTCAGGTGCAATGTCTTGGAGGAGAGCTGGTCGTGTGTATTGATGTCGTACTTGAATTTGATGTCTGTGATAGTGGCATTAACCAGTTGGGTGCCAATTTTCATCAGGTAGGAGCGACCGGCGAAACCTTCTTCCTGATCCATCCAGACCAGGGTAACCTCAAACTGGTCGGATACTTCACAGGGATCGTCAGCGGTGACGAGTATGTCTCCGCGTGAAATATCGATCTCCCTGTCCAGCGTAATGGTCACAGCCTGATCAGCAACGCAGCGGGTGAGTTGATCCTGGTACAGAATGATTTCCTTTACATTGGCCACTTCTCCAGAAGGCAGCGCCCTGACGGCTTCACCGCGGGCAATGCTGCCAGCGACGACAGTACCGGAAAAACCACGGAATTCAGAATTAGATCGATTGACCCATTGAACCGGGTAGCGGAACGGATAGTCCTGTTGTGATTTTCGAACGTCAACGGTTTCCAGGAAGCCCAGTAGAGTAGGGCCATGATACCAGTCGGTCGTTCTGGAGCGTTCAATGACGTTATCGCCTTTCAGTGCAGATAGAGGAATAGGCGTGATAGTTTCAAAGTTCAACAGTTCTGCAAAACTTAAATAGGCCTCATGTATTTGATCGAATATCTCTTCTTTAAAGCCGACAAGATCCATTTTGTTGATGGCAAGAACTACATGCTTGATACCCAAAAGTGAAGCGATGAAAGAGTGTCTGCGAGTCTGATTAAGAATCCCCTGAGATGCATCAACGAGTATCACAGCGACGTCTGCAGTGGAGGCCCCGGTTACCATGTTGCGGGTGTACTGCTCGTGCCCTGGTGTATCTGCTACGATGAACTTTCGTCTGTCGGTATTGAAGTAACGGTAGGCGACATCAATGGTGATACCCTGTTCTCGCTCAGCGGCCAGCCCATCGACCAGTAGTGCAAAGTCAATATCTGCACCCTGGGTCCCCATCTTTCTGGAATCGCTCTGTAAAGCGCTAACCTGGTCTTCAAAAATCAACTGAGCCTCATACAGCATCCGGCCAATAAGGGTGCTTTTGCCGTCATCCACGCTGCCGCAGGTAATGAATCTGAGGAGATCAAGTTTTGATTGAGTTTCGATGTATTCATCGACTTGATTGATAAGATCGTTCATTAGAAGTAGCCCTCCTGTTTTTTCTTTTCCATTGAGGCGGATGAATCACTATCTATTGCACGACCATCTCGTTCACTGGTTCGGCTTTGTAACAGCTCAAGTACGATAGATGATAGGTCGTCAGCATCTGATTCGATGGCACCGGTCAAAGGATAGCAACCCAGTGTGCGGAAACGGACTTTACGGATTTCAACCTTGTCATCTTCAAATAGACGCATTCTGTCATCGTCCACCAGCACCAGCATGCCATCCTGCTTCACAACGGGCCGTTCTGCTGCGAAATACAGAGGAACGAGAGGAATCTCTTCGCGATATATGTACTGCCAGATATCCAGCTCTGTCCAGTTGGATAAAGGAAACACGCGAATGCTTTCATCCTTTTTCTTGTACCCGTTGTACAGATTCCACAATTCTGGCCTCTGGTTTTTTGGGTCCCAACGATGGGTTGTGGTTCGGAATGAGAAGACTCTTTCCTTCGCTCTGCTTTTTTCTTCGTCTCTTCTAGCACCACCAAAGGCGACATCAAACTTGTACTTGTCCAGAGCCTGTTTCAGGCCCTGGGTTTTCATCACGTCGGTATGCAGCGCACTGCCATGATCGTAGGGATTGATATTTTTTTCTACGCCTTCAGGATTGGTGTGCACAATCAGATCCATACCTACTTCTTCTGCCATGCGATCCCGAAAGTCATACATAGCGGTGAATTTCCAGCGCGTATCAACATGCATCAATGGAAACGGAGGAGGGCTGGGGTAAAACGCCTTTTTGGCCAGATGTAACATCACAGCTGAATCTTTTCCGATTGAGTAAAGCATGACAGGGTTTTCTGCCTGGGCTACAACCTCGCGAATGATATGGATGCTCTCGGCCTCCAGCCTGTCCAGGTGTGAGAGTTGTGCCTTATCAATCAATTCATCGCTCTGGCGAGATGGGGGCTGCAGCCTGATGGGCTCACGATAAATCACGGTAGCCAGAGATGCTGCTGTTCCTGAAGGTAAATCGAGTTGGATACTTCCCTGTGCGCGCTGCAGATCCCTGCAGTTTCTAGTTATCTCTCCATGCGGCCAGAATAGTGTAGTCTTGCCGGCTGCCAGTAAGTCCAGCGCCTGTATCAGCGTTGTGTTTTCCAGATCATCAACAAAAATCCATCGTCTGCCAGAGCGTCCATCGTTAACCAGTAGTAAATATCCGGATTCAGGCAAGGCAGCAAGCTGCAAGATCAGCGACTGATGACGCTTACGCTTAACATCCTCCACCAATTGTTTGACCACCAGCTTGAGTGCCTGACGACCATTTTCATCAATCAATTCATCCACCGATATGACAGCAGGGAGCAAATTTTCCAGCTCTCTTTCCGATGTTCGTAGTGACTGCTTGGCTCCGGCAGCGATCAAAGCGTCATGAAATGACTGAGTATCCCAGCTTATAGTATCCCCATGACTATCGATCCGATTCTGGAGAACCGATTGGGGCAGGTTAGATGTGTCCATATGACGTAATCAGCAATAAAAGTTTTGAAGAATTGAATATTACCTTAATAAATATTGAATAAACAGTGATTTGATTCAAAAAATGCAAATTACGACATAATGAGGCTTATAGTTATTATTTAGCAATCCGGTATGCTTATCCCATAGTGTTAAACAAATGAACAATGTAGAAAGCGGAAAAGTAGCTTGGGAAAGAAAGTAGATGCCTTCCAGTATTTACAAACCTTTAAGTTTGGATGTGGCTCGCATTGATAATGTCGTATGGTGCCTGCGGCTTATACGACCTAGTGTTTTTAACAGGAGGTAGGGGCGGAGGTATTTAAGGATAAGAGGGCGGCTGATCGGCATACTGGATCTTGTAGCCCATTGCTTTATATCCCTTTTCTCGCTTATTGAACATACGCTGAAGCATGGGGAGTGTGCAGTCAACGTAGTCGTGAATAGTGACACAGTCTTTGCCATCTGACTCTTGATGTTAAGCCTGGAGTTGCGGTGGCTTAATCAAAGACTCGGCTGGAATACCCAGTCCTTCGTGAAGTTTCCAGATCATTTTCAGGGTAAGAGTACGTTTGTGATTTAGAATTTCATAAACACGATTACTTTTGCCTATCATGGG
>JBNLGQ010000038.1:0-32166 GCA_050306135.1 Gammaproteobacteria bacterium | reverse complement strand
TTGTAGCTGTTGTCAATATTTGGATCGGTACTAATAAGCTTTGATTTTCTGAATTTCACCTGCTTTAGATCAGCTTTATTCATGACGACATTGGTAAGTGTCGAGCTGATAAACTGTACATTATCCAGTTTGATACCTCGCATGTTGACATCATTAAATTCACAGTCTTCAAAGATAATGTTTTTGAGCGTCTTTGCTTGCGCATCCACGCCATGCCATTTGCAGGATTTAAAGTATAGGTTTTCCAGTGGCTGATCGGGTAACTCCTGCTTTTCCAGCGTGGTTCTTTTTATTTGGCGGTCTGAAATCGAGCCTTGAGGCAGGTCATTCAGCAGACCAAGAAATTCACCAGCATCAAGTACTTTGTTAAAGAAAAAGGCCATGGTTAACTCCGGTAAAGCAATTAGAACGAGTGCGACAAGCACCCAACTTGTGATAGGTTTATTGTTGTGTTTCATCTGAATATTCTTCTGGGTTTAAGTCCCTGTAGAATCGAAAATCAGGTATTTCTCCAAACTGACTATGTCGCTGAATGCGATAGCCCTGGATCTCGTTCCGGATTTGCTGCACCCCTTTTTCTATCATATCATCAGTTATCAGGTATGCGCCTTCAGATCGCGCGCGCTTCATGGTTTTTTTGTAGGCGTCTACGGATTCTTTTTGCCGATTGATTAGCTCAATCGGATAGATCCAGTTTTTGTCGGTATTGTATACCTGGGTTGTTTCCCCATATTGTTTCAGGATAACGGATAGAAAGCCAGAGAGGCTTAAATTAGAGCTCTCATCAACATCAAAATCAAACACATCCATCCCTAAATCCAACTCAAGTTCTCGTTTCTCTGGGTTACTGTGCTTAACTTGTCCGTTAATATCCACCCGTTTACCGTCCTGCTGATAGACTGTCAATGTGACTGCTGAAATCATCTTCCACAACTCCAGCCTAACATGCTTCGATACCCTGACAGTAAACGGGGCTTCATCAACTGTTGACTCAAACACCTCAAACACCTGGCTCTCTTCATTATCCCTCAAGAAGATATCTGCAAAGTCCAGTGCTACCGCTAATCTGGGTTTGGCCTGGGGTATTACGGTAGTATCTACGGTTTTAATACTCACCTCGCTTTCTTCTTCACCCTTGAATTTAATGGTGTTCCCAGAGGGCAGGTCAAGACCCCAGTGATAGACCTCGTTATTGTGGTTTTGGGTTGGTATCGGGCCACCGCTGGCGGCGACCAGCATTCTTGCTCCCGCCTCTGGATGGTATTTGCCATCTTTTGCTGCCTGTCCGGTGACTTTCCACTGGGTGGTTTTAGATCGGGGACTGGGCGGCTTTACCTTGCCTGAAAATTGATATAACCCGGCCCTGTGTGAGTGCCCGGACAGGGTGTAATGGATCTGGTTTTTCTGGACCTTCGGATATACCTGATCCCGTTTGTCCTTGAAGGTACCATAGTCATGCTGGGTGAACTTTTCTTTGAAGTAGACAGTTCCGGCTTTTTCTATGGGCTGTGAGGTATTGAAGTTGGCGAAGGTGAAGTGGGCGCAGAGGATGTTTTTGCTTTGTCCCAGGCTCAGCGCCTGATTCAGTATTTCCATTTGTGTATCGGTGATCGCACCTGTGGCGCGGGGCAGGAAGCCTCCGGGTTTGGATAGTATCGATTTGCCGGGAATATGTCCGACCATTTTTTCATTGTCTCCCCAGCCGAGTCCGATGAAGCATTGTTTTCCATAGCTGAAGCAGAAACTGCTCAGGGGTGTGAATACGTGGTAAAACCAGTCGGTGTTTTGCGGGCGGAAGTTGCGTTCTCCCCCCCAGTTTGTTGAACCACCCATTACGACACGCGCATAGTCAGGACCATACATCAATACCGCTTCGGTGATGGTGAGGTTATGGTCCGCTGGCACTCCTTCGTTAGCGCGCTCGGTGTACAGGTCTTTGGGATTTTTTTCGGCTTCTATGAGCTTTTTTATGGCGCCTTTGTCCGCATTGGCCTGTTCGGCGCTTTTTTCGATGATGGCGTCGAGGTCCGGGTTGTGGCGCCACACGGAGGCATTAATGCTACGCATGATTTTGACACGTGCCGACATGCCATAGGGCAGGGTGTAGGCTTCGTGATTCCCGGAGATGAGCATGATGGGCTTTTTGTGGTCTGTATAATATTGCCGAAACAGTTCATACATAACCAGGTTATCGATGCCGGCAGGATAGCGTTTTTTGTCTGCAAGTTGGCTTAGGTTCATGGCTTGCCAGATGCCTTTGCTTTTACTCATGAGCGTTTTGGCGTTTTCGTCACCTTCTGGTAGGTCCACACTGTTATCCGGGTTGTAGTTATGGTTATAGTCGATCAGGTCTCCCGTGAAGATAAGCAGGTCGATATCTGCATCATCCCCCATTTGCTTCATCAGGTTTTTGAGGGTGGCATAACTGGTGTTGACCATGCGGCCTATCTCGTCGGACCCGTCTTTGCCTTCAATCAGTTTGGCATTGCTTTGCGTAAACAGATGTTGGCGGGATGAGACATGTACATCAGACAGGTGGCCTATGCCAAGGCAGGGCTTTTCTGAAATGTAAAGTGGATGGTAACTCTGGATTTCAGTTTCGGTTTCTGTGAATACTGGCCGCTCATCGCCTTTTACATTACAGTTTAACGGGAAGTATTGGCTTCGGTAGTTGGTATTATATTCGTTTGTATATTCATCCTGTAGTTCAAAGAAGTAGCCCTTTTTCTCTTCTGATTCGGCCTGTTTGTAGCCGACCCAGGAGATGTCATATAAGCCGGGCTTGTCGTTGGGCAGGTTTTTGATGATGACCTGAAAGCCCCAGTAGAGGCCTTTGCTTTGATAAAGCTTGAATACCTCAGGGTGGATCTGGGCAAAAGGCTTTTCTTCTTTATCCAGCATGAGCCCGTTTTTGAGTTCGTTGGTACACCACAGGTAGTGCACTTCAATATTGGCTTTGGCGTCATCATTGGAAAACAGGGGTTCAGGGGCGTGGCAGGTTTTGTCTATCGAATCCCAGTCGACGATTTTCAGGAAGCGGTTAACGGCTCCTGAAACTGCGGGGCCTGCTTTTTTATCCTGCTTGCCTTCTGCTGATTCGTAGGTGTTGTAAAAGCTTCCATCGACCAGCATGAACAAGTGAAGCTCTTTGCCTTGCTCTTTCAGGGCAGGGCAAAGAAATGACGGGTGCAAAATAACCGCCTCAGCTGAACCAATTGAAAGTATGTATTTCTTTTGTATGGAATTGCTGGCGAGGAGTTCATTGGATGAGCCAGCCGAGATCTTTTTGGGGTTATATTTGATGTGTCTATGTGTTTCTTTCATGTCAGGGAGATTTCTCAACTAGGCCTGTGAAAAAGCGGGCATATCTTTAAAGCTCAGCTCAAAGCCGCTACCCATCTTTGCTTTTGGGATATTGATCTTGCCGCCTTGCAATACCCCTTTGTGTTCTTCGCCAGTATCGGTTTTGAGGGTGTATTCAACCCCGTCGAATAATGAGGCATAAGCAGCGCCTGCATTACCTTCAAACTCATCGGCAAGATCAATAGAGATTTCCTTGAATTCGTCATCCACAGCGGGTCCCAGGCCTGCGAGCTTGTCGACGAAAACCGGTGTTTGAAACGCGCTTTCATCCGGAGTGGGCGGACGGGTATAGCGCGTAACGGTGACGATGAGTGTTTCTTCCACCAGTGCTTTTGCTGCGGCGACTTTGACATTGGGCTGGGTGTCGATATCGTGTTCTTCGAGCAGGGTCGTTAATTCGTCGTCGCTTGCGCCGGTTTCGGCCAGGAAGGTCATGGCCTGACTTTCATCAGCAAAGTATTTTAATTCCGACGGCTTTTGGCTGAGCAGGTAGTTGACCGGGCGGATTGCGTAGATAGTTTGATCGCTGTCAATGACCCCCAGTGGTTGCTTACTAGATAAGGCGAATGGTTCCATCTGATAGAACTTAAGAACGCCCCGATAAAGCATTTCGGCTATTTCGTCGAGTATGCGCTGGTTTCTGGGTGAAGCTTTATTGCTCAGCTTACTTTCCAGATAAACATGGCGCCAGTAATCCGTAGGGGTTTGCAGTTGTCCCATAAAGCGTCGCGCCTGTAATTGGCTGGTAAAACGGCAAGGCTTGATTTTCGGATGTGGGCGAGATTGTCGCGGCGTTAGTAAAGCGAATCGATTACCAAAGCGGTCATTGCATATCCTGTGAAGTAACATAACTTCCTTTTTAAAAATACGGTAACTATCGAGGGATTATACAGTCAATTACTCATATTTCACGGTAAATATCCTGCAATGCCGGTCATCTTTTGATGAACTTATGCAATTTAGCAAACTACGTCACACTGATTGAAGAGTAACGCAACAGCTGTTCGGCTCATATCATCAATATCGTTGGCATCAACAAAAAGTTTTTTTAGGGTCGGTCTTTGATTTACGATCAAGTATTTTTCGAGTATTACAACTCATTTAATGCTTCCTAAATGGCCTCTTCGATACCTGCCAAATCAGCTAAAACTACTAATGTCTCCCATGAATTCAAGTACAGTTTCTGGACCTAATATTTGACACCTAGCGAATCGCAGAAAATGAATTAATTTTTTCTCCTTATCAAGATTCAAGCTCTGCCTGAAATCTCTGGTTTGTTTTAATCGCCCTTATTAAGGGCCGGATATCGAGCCATTTTGAGTATCAAACCTGAACAGCTACTTGCTGAAAATCATAATTCAAGTTTATAGCGTGTAGGTCACTGAGTATAAATTGCTAGCAAACCTTACATTGTTAGAGTAATGATTTTAATAGCAAAATTAACCGTTTAAGCACTTACCCCCCTGTTTTTAGGTGATATTTTAATATAATCAATAACTTAGTTAAGCCCTACCTGATACAGCTAAACTGGCCACGAACAGGCCTTCGTAGCTCTGGACTACTGGAGCAAGGTCTTTTATGCTCGCGATGCTTAAACTCTAAGGTTTCACCATGAATATAAACACTTCAGTTAAAGAAGTGATCGAGATCTATAACGTCCGCCACTGGAGCCAGGGATATTTCGGCATTAATACCGGTGGCAATGTTTATGTCGCGCCCAATAAGGAACATCCTGAGATACAGGTTAACCTGACCGATATCGTTGCAACTATTCAACAGCAAGGCATTTCTCTGCCTGCGCTGGTTCGTTTTCCGCAAATCTTACACCACCGTGTTAATAGCCTTTGCGAGGCGTTTAATGATGCTATTGAACAATATGGTTATGAAGAGCGTTACCTGCTGGTTTATCCCATTAAGGTTAATCAACAAAGAGAAGTGGTCGATGAAATTTTAGACAGCCAGTTGAATAGTGAAGTGAAACAACTGGGGCTGGAAGCAGGCAGCAAGGCTGAATTGCTTGCAGTGCTCGCCATGGCTCAAAAAGCCAGCTCGGTAATCGTATGTAATGGCTATAAAGATCGTGAGTATGTCCGGCTGGCTTTAATCGGTGAAAAGCTAGGTCATCTAGTGCATATTGTTTTAGAGAAAATGTCGGAGCTTGCGCTGGTCCTGGCCGAAGCAAAAGCGTTGAATGTAGAACCAAGACTGGGCATTCGAGTACGCCTGGCGTCACAGGGCAAGGGAAAATGGCAGGCAAGCGGTGGTGAAAAATCCAAATTTGGCCTGTCCGCGACGCAGGTTTTGAAAGTTGTCGAAACGCTTAAGATGGAGAAAAAACTGCACTGCCTGAAACTTGTGCATTTTCATCTGGGCTCACAAATGGCGAATATCAGGGATATTCGAATTGCGGTTAGCGAAGCAGCACGGGTGTATTGCGAACTGCATAACCTGGGTGCCAAAATCTCCTGCCTGGATGTCGGTGGTGGCCTGGCGGTCGACTACGACGGAACCCGTAGTCAATCCATTAACTCCATGAATTACAGTCTGGCAGAGTACGCTAATAATATTGTTCATACCATTGGCGATATCTGCAAAAGCTATCAACAACCGATGCCAATGATTATCTCTGAGTCAGGCCGCTCCTTAACTGCCCATCATGCTGTGCTGATCGCCGATGTAATCGGTGCAGAAGGATACGAAGCTGAAACGATTGAACCTCCGTTAGATAATGAATCTACCGTTTTATCTAACATGTGGATTTCCTGGCAACAGCTAAAACAACGCAATGATGACCGGGCGTTAATTGAAATTTACCATGACACCCAAAACGATTTAATCGAAGTACACAGCCAGTTTGCCATGGGCTTGATTGATCTTCAGCAACGCGCCTGGGCTGAACAGGTCAACCTGCGCATATGCAATGAACTTAATGGATTAATGGATAGCAAAAACCGATTTCATCGGCCAATCATTGATGATTTACAACAGAAGTTAGCGTCAAAATATTTCCTGAATTTTTCCCTGTTTCAGTCACTGCCGGATGCCTGGGGCATCAGCCAGGTATTTCCGGTATTGCCACTAAATAATCTGGACTGTGGCGAAATGGAGCGCGCAGTGCTGCAAGACATCACCTGTGATTCTGATGGCACTATTGACAGTTACGTGAATGGACAGGGTATCGAAAACACCCTGCTGGTTCCAAAATGGCAGCCTGATCGAGAATGTTACATGGGGTTCTTTTTAGTAGGCGCATATCAGGAAATATTAGGTGATATGCATAACCTGTTTGGTGACACCCATAGTGCTGTTATCGAAATAAACGATAGCGGGGACATTGAAATCAAGGAAATCAATGAAGGGGACACAGTCGCCGACATGTTGAGTTACGTACACCTGGACGTCGAGCATTTTAAAGAAACCTATGCAGAACTGGTCAATCATAAACTGCCCATAGCTGAGCGCAGTGCAATATATGACGAACTCGTTGAAGGTTTAAAAGGTTACACCTATTTAGAATAACCAGAACCATTGAGGCTGGATCCAATGAAAAATATATTTCAACAAGTTGATCAATCAATTTACTCAAACGCGATGACCTATTTGCGTCGCCCGTATTCGAATCAACCCGATAAGAGTGATGCAGATGTCGTTGTGCTAGGCTTGCCTTTTGACCTTGCAACCACAGGTCGATCAGGCGCCAGAATGGGACCCACTGCAATCAGGCAAGCGTCTATCCATTTAGCATGGGAAGGCAAACGCTACCCCTGGAAATTCGCCCTGTCTAAAAAATGTAACATAGTCGATGCCGGTGACTTAGTTTATACCAGCGGTGACTCAGAAGAGTTTACACAGCATGTAGAAACCGCCGCGACTGCTTTATTAAAAAAGAAAAAAACAATCCTGGCTTTCGGCGGCGATCATTTTGTCACCTTACCCTTATTGCGCGCGCATGCAAAAGCCCATGGCAAACTGGCGCTCATTCACTTTGATGCGCATACCGACACTTACGAAAATGGCGGTCGCTATGACCACGGCACCATGTTTTACCATGCCCCTAAAGAAGGCCTGGTAGATACTGAATCCTCTGTACAAATTGGCATCAGAACCGAATATAACCCCAAAGGTCATGCTTACCAGGTTATTGATGCCGCTCAGGCAAATGACCAAAGCGTTGAAGACATCGTAGCGACGATCAAAAAGACGATTAAAGATTTACCGGTATACCTGACGTTTGATATTGATTGCCTGGATCCTGCTTATGCACCTGGGACAGGAACTCCTGTGATAGGTGGAATGAGCACCGACAAGATTCTAAAAATTTTACGCGCACTCGTTGGCATCAATATAGTGGGCATGGATGTTGTTGAGGTATCACCCGCCTATGATCATAGCGAAATGACGGCATTAGCTGCGGCATCTATCGGCATGGAATTGCTGCACCTGTGGACAGTTAAGCACAAACCCGTAACCCGGAATTGTAGGTAGGAAAAGGAGGAACGACGCCTTCCAACATTAATTTTCCTTAGAGTTTGCCACGGTGCCTGTGTTGTTCATGTCGGATGGCGCTTTGCTTATCCGACCTACGACTATCCGCACCGATAGCATGTAGGGTAATAAGTCCGGTTAGGGTCGATACCTGCCAAATCAGCTAAAACTATTAATGTCTCCTATGAATTCAAGCGCTGTTTCTGGAGCTCATATTTGACACCGCGAATCACAAAAACAGCGCAGTTCAAAATCGCCTAGAGTGATTTTGCTTTTTCGCTCTTTTTTTACCCCTTTCAAGTCCGCGGCAAAATGGTGTTCAGATCGGGGGAAAACGCCACGACTGAAAGGATGCAGGAGGTACGAGATCATGGATGGTCGAAGGTAGAGCAATGCAGGAGCTATTGTCGGGGGCAACCTTTTGGACACCCATCTTTTGTATTTTTTGCAGTACTACAGCTCAGGTATAACGTTAAATCCATTGATTCAACACCGATCGATGGGGTCACACCGATCGATGGGGTCAGACTCGATTGATCGATGAATCAATCTCAGAATTTTCAATCGAGTCTACCCTATCGATCCTGAAATAATCGAATTGATACTTATTTAAGGCATGACCAAACGAGTAATATGATCATTGTACTTTGGCTTCCACTCGAACTCCTGATAAGGAGCTTCGTCACCCACGAAAATTGTAACGACCAGTTCATCATCCAGTTCGTCATTTAATTCATCAGGCATTACGCGCTTGCTTTGAGTTTTATTGAATACCCTATATCCATAGTTCACTTCAGACGTTCTCGCAATTTTCAACAACTCGCCTAGTGAAACCTCTTCTGAGTCTGCGTCTTTAGCCTGGATTAATTTATCGACTGCCTGAATAAACATCGTATTTCCTTCGGTTGAACTGTTTCAGGAAGATATTGAAACTATTATAAAGCTGACAAGAAAAATAAACTTCAAGGTATCCACCCTTTAGTTAACTGTGGGTATCGAGCATATCGGTATGGATTTCGAGTCTGAACTACTGCAAATTATCAATTACTTCTTTTTAGCGTACCCACATACCCTTTGGATGTTAAACAAATCATTTCATCCTGATTATTTTTTATTGAAACAATAGTTTCGTTTTTACCGCATGAATACTTACTGCCAATTTCCATTTCAGGTAGTGAATAACTTTGCATATCCGTATCGAACAAAACCTCTGAGTTATTGATACAGAAGAAACGTTTAACTCCAGATGTTTTGAACTTTTTAATCAAACTACCAGTTTTTAGATCTCGCACATTAATCCCAGTAATTGGGGCTTTATGCTGTAGTTGCACTGGTTCAATAAACCACGAGCCGCAAACAATAGGTTCAGTGACAAAGTCTTCATCTGGCGGATACCATATACCATCAAATTTCCAGACGTCTTCTTTGCTACAACCCGCTGCCCCAGTAGTAAATATAGCATTCTTTGTTGGCATTAATGGATTACACAATATCAAATGCCCCACACTATCTCTTAGCGTAGACACTCTCTTTCTTTTATTATTTTCCATTAACATCTGTATAACATCGTCTTTATCTATAACAAAAACACCATCATATGAAGTTAAGGTAAGCTGGTTTTCAAATACAGTAGCATGCATAAAGTTGCTATCATGATGCCATTGCTTTAGCGTTTTATTATTTGAATCGATGAGGGAAATAAACCCCGTAAAATAAGGACTTTTATCTACATCAAAACGCTTTTCAGAACCTATCAAAAAAACACCAGAATCAGTCACGGCTAAAACATCCAGCAAACTTAAGCCCTTATCTTGAATGGTATAGACTGCTGACCATTGACCACCGAGCGTACCGATCTGATACCTGCCAGTTCTATCTATTGCAAAAACTTTGGAATCTGTAAAAACCTCTATCTTGTCGGGTATAATTTGAAGTGAATTAGCGTTGCATGCCATACATGCAAAACAAAAGGTAAAAATCAAAAGTATCGATATATTTTTAAGATAGTTAAATTTAATAAGACCTTCATTTACGAAAAAGTATGCAGAAGAGATTTATCTATATTTTTTATCATATGGAAAAATCACAAGATCGGTACCCTCTTTAAAAGCATTAATCGAAATTAATTTTGATCTATCAGCAGGTATCATATGAATTCAACATTCACATTTCTTAAATGGTCGCTTTGGATCGATACCTGATAAATCAGCCAAAACAAGCAATGTCGTATATGAATTCGAGCGCAGTTTCTGCGCTTGGAATTTGGTACTCCAGGAATCATAAAATCAAAATATTAATGGAAGTTGTTCTCTGACCTGGTTTTTTCTCTGCCAAACCTTACTTTTTTAGAGTAATGATTTTAATAGCAAAATTAACCGTTTAAGCACTTAAACACCCCTGTTTTTAGGTGGTATTTTAGTATAATCAATAACTTAGCTAGGCGACCCGGTTTAAACGATTTCCGGCACTCCAACGTAGCTGGCTCCGCGTGCATTGGCTTGTTATGCGCGTGCACGTTTTATCTGGCTTAAATACTTTGAATGTGTATCCACAACCACTCGCACGCAAGCCTCAATTAGGCAAATTTCCCTGCCGAAGCCTGCGTATACGCCAAAATCACTAACGTTTAACGGAGTGGTTGAATCTAAAAGATAGTGCGCCACCTTGTTTCTGAATTCTGGTTGAAATCGCTCATCGAATACTTTCTTGATTGGGAGGCCAACCAAATTAGAGAAACTTTGTTGAATAATGCCTGATGAGGGTACTACTTCTTTTTCTTTATCGAGATTAACGCCCAGTGTATTAGCAGTTTTAAACACTTTTGGTCGTAAGATCAGGTAAATTCCTTCTAGTATCTTATAGAAGCACAAGAAGCGATAAAACGGACTATTGGCGTTTTTGGCTTCACGATATAGCGCATAGATTGGAATCAATTCCTCAAACAATTCAGCTTTGTGAGGGTTGACAATTATTGATGAATAAGGTGCTGTATATACTGTGCCGTGAACACCATTTTTCTTATCAGTTGTCGTTATCTGGGTAATATGTATCGGTACGCTTCCCAGGTAGCTAACATGATCGAGATACGGTGCAAATCCTTCAATAAATTTAGTTCTTGCCTCATTTGCGCTGCTCGCTCTACATACGTATTCCGCTCGGCAAAGTTCACGCATTGAGTTGTGATGAATAAATATGACACCCTCGGGTGAGTATAGCTTTGTCACTAAAGCATCGGGATGTGCATATATGTATGATTCACCTTTTCCGTCTGAAATCGATAATGCTACATCGCCTTTCAATTCAGAGTGCTTTCCCAGTGACGCTACAACCGTAAACTCGCGCGGCTCTTTGTCTTGGAGCTTATGCAAGTCTTTTTCGCGACTATCACCCTCCTGAGCATCTACTACATAAAGTTCACCGAATGCGCCTGGAGGATCAAGATTGATACTTGGAATAGTTGTTTTCAAAAGGAACTCCATTCACGCATAACAGTTTTAATATTCGAATTTTGTCTGCGAGAAAAATTAGATCAATCCGCGATCTCTCATCCTCTGAGCTAGTATATCTGGATGGATTCTGTATACACCCCGGTCAACTCTGAGGCTAAATTTTTCATAGGTCGGGCTATGACTTGCATCCAATTCAGAGTTTGACAAGATAACACCTGTATATCCTTCGGGTCGGCTTGCAAAGTAGCTGATAACTTCCTGTCGAGTAACAAGCAATCCACGGCCAATCAAGCCGTCAATAACCGCATCAATTAATTCAATCGTCAAACTCATTTTTAATTTACTCCTTTCGTATCTCTATATTTACTTCGTTCAGATGTTCAAATTAATATTGAACTCTGAGAACTACTAGCGCATAACGCCTACAGCAGAGGAAAACCGCAGCGCAGTGTAGGTTTTTCCTGCTGACTGTACTTATTAAGCGGTGAGCTTAGGGTAGATTCCATATTTGCTTTCCATATATTTTAAAAATTCCTCGTTTTGTGACTCTACTTCCCAATACGAGGAGTCTATTGCGAGAAGTTTAACTACGGGATTTTTATCTTCATATGCCGTAAGTAAGCCACCTACAGTTTGTGTTGTCCTTGAATATAAAGACGCTAATCCTTTTGTTGAATATTTTCTGGGACTCTTATATGTTTTTTCCATGCTTTCTGATTCAAAACCTATACATTCTTCAATTTGAATTATCCAATGTGTTACTTCGAAGTAGTCGGAAACATCATTAATGAAAGTATGCATATCATAGAGTTGATCGCTTTCTCCATGCTGTCGGATTTGTATCATCATATTGGCCGCTTAATGCCACCAACACAGGCGAGCTTTAGCGAGTCCAGCGCAACTTGTTGCGCGCTTGTGCTTGGCCTTGTTATAACTCACCACTTGGCACCAAGTAAGCTTAATGTTTCTTTGGCTTTTTCACTATTTTCAAATATTTTATCTCCGTCAACCTTCAAGCTTCCCAGAAAGGACAGGCTTAACAAATGGCTAGTTATTTTCTTAAATTCTTCTTCATTAGGGGTGATCCCGAGCTTAGTAGATAACCACCTTGGTGAGATTGAATAATATGCTGCTTTGATATTTGCCATGCAGCGGCGAATTTCATCTTGAGCTTGGTAGTACCTTTCTTTGTACTCATCGCTATCTTCATGGCGAAGCCTTGCATCTAACATATTCGAGTAAAAGCTAAGTAGTGATATTGTCTCTGATTTCTGTTTTTTGTAAGCCTGTACAGGCTCTATGAATATTTTTAAAAATATCTGTGAGGCAGAGTGAATAATAAATCCACCTAAAACAGTCATTGATGCCGTGAGTAGTATTTTTGTTAAATCATCCATAATCTAATTTCTGAGTTATAACGTCGCCAATCACTGGAAAATTTACCCATAGCGACGAAGGAGCGGAGGTTAAATTTTTCCATGTGAATTAGCCTTGTTATGCATGAATTACACATCGGGTACTTCTGGCCAGTCTGGCCTATTAGTTTCTACCCACTTTTTTAGCCTACGCCGAGCTGAATCACCAGCTGTCTCAATTTTTAAGTAATCGCAAATAGCCTTCCACGAGCCAAGACCCGATTTAGTTTTAAGTTCAGGAACTTTTACCAGCCATTGACTCGGCTTGGGAGATGGGGCTTTTTTTGCACCATGAGACATGGTGATTTCCGACAATTTTGATAACAAGGGTGTTCGAGAGCTAGATTCTCTTATGTTTTTCCCCTGCTTTAGCGACTCAAGCTCATCTACTACGCGGCTTAAAGCATCATTAAACGTCAGGCTTTCGAAGGGCTCACGCTTAGCTAACTGCTCAATTTTAAGGGCAAGATCATTATCGACTATGTACTCCGGCATGGCTGCATCCTCTTACTAAGATGACCACTAGTATAAGGTAGTACACACTAGTGTCAACAATTACTCACTAGTATATACTAGTATACGTGTATCACACACCGGATCGGACCTACGTAAGCTATTGATTATATTAAAAATTCATACAAAACCAGGCTGTTTTCAGTGCTTAAACGGCTAATTTTGCTATAAAAATCGACCCTTTAAGAAACGGAATCCGGGGTCAGATTACAGTACTTGCTAATATACTACAGCAGATTAACTATGGTATGCGTTAAATTGTCCGCTGTTGGCACTAACCAGCCTTATTGCGCTGCACAACGAGATCGTCGGCTTTATCAACGGATCTGCCAATCCTTATAGATTGTAGGGAATGACCGGGTTGGATCAATACCTGTCAAATCAGTTAAAACAACCAATGTCTCCTATGAATTCAAGCGCAGTTTCTGGACCTCATATTTGACACCTAGCGAATCGTAGAAAAAGAATTCATTTTTTCTTCTTATCAAGATTTCAAGCTCTGCTTGAAATCTCTTGATTGTTTTTATCGCCCTTATTGAGTGCCGAAAATCGAGTTATTTTGTGGGGTCAGAGCACAGGGATGAGCGATGAGGACAGTTGAGCAGGATGCGAATCTGTCCGTGGCGTTATTGCCAAGGATGGCATGTATGCAGAAAATGCAGGAGCAATTTTCTGTGCAAAATGGCTTGATTTTCGGGGAGCCGCAGGCCACTCAAATCGGGCTGTCGTTATTCCGGGCGTCCTGCCCTCCACCCTCCGGGCCAGCAGAGCTGTTCAAAATTGCTCCAGGCAATTTTGTTTTTGCGCCTCTTTTTTACCCCTTTCAAGCCCGCGGCAAAATGGTGTTCAGATCGGGGGAAAACGCCAGGGATGGCGTTTTAGGCAGGGTCGCGTCTGGAACGCGTCACTGCCGACCGCGATATGAGCGCCATTTTGACGATTAAGGGATTGATGGGCGCGCTTTCTTTGGTGACTTTCTTTTCGCGTAAAAGAAAGTTACTCGCACGCCTGTTAGAAAGATACTACGAAGCAAGGAAAGCTAAGGCGTGTGAAATATTAATCCGGTCAGGTGCTAGCGCCAATAAGATTGCTTCACTACGTTCGCAATGACAGTGTTATCTGCTGCAACGATTGCTAGATTACATCCCTTGGTTCCGTAAACGCTACCTCCCTATAGCACTCCTGCCGCGCGTAGTTTATGCCCTCTGGGTACTCGCACTGAAAGTATTATTTAAAGTTGCCGCGCAACGACAAAGACTTCAAGTCTGCGCAAAAAAATCCGAAATGACCGGTGAAAAATGATCTCTATCCACCAAAAACGCATCATGCCCATTGATAGAGTCAATCGAAACAAACTCCACATTGCGCCCCGCCTTAATCAACCCTTCCGCAATCTCCTTCTGCTGCTCCAGCGGAAACAGAATATCCGTAGTCACACCAATGATGAGCGCCTTCTTAACACAAATCTTCGCCAACCCGGCATTCACCGAGCCGCCGTGATCTGCCACATCGAACCAGTCCATGGCACGTGATAAATACAGATAACTGTTGGCATCAAAATTACCCACAAACTTCTGTGCATTGTAATCAAGGTAAGACTCAACCTCGAATTCAACTTCAAAGGGCTCTCCTTTTCTGCGCTCACGACTGATGCGTGTACGATCAAATCGTTGATGCCATTCTTCTGCTGCACGATAAGATACCAGACCTAACTTACGCGCCAGCTTCATTCCATCTTCAGGTTCTTCACTAGAATGATAATGACCCTCTTTCCAATTGGGGTCACAGCGAATAATCTCTCTTTGCAGAGATCGCATGGCGATAGTAAATGGCAACGCGCGCGTGGCTGCGGATATAGAAATCAGGTAATCAAATTCTTTCGGATATTGCAGGGCATAAGCCAGTGCAACCATGCCTCCCATAGATGGCCCTACCACAGCATGCAGGTGGTCTATACCCAGTTCATGCATTAAATGATGGCCCGCTTTGGCAATATCTTCTATGGTCAGGTCTGGGAAGTCAGTGCCATAAGGTTTCCCTGTTGCTGGATTGGTGCATTCAGGTCCCGTCGAACCAAAACAGCCGCCCAGGGCATTTACACAGATCACATAGAAACGATCGGTATCGATTGCCTTGCCCGGCCCAATCATAAACTCCCACCATCCGGGTTCCGGGTCTTCTGCTGAGGATGCTGCGTGCGCAGTGGGAGATAAACCGGTAAAGATCAGAATGGCATTATCATAGTTAGGTGATAACTCACCCCAGGATTCATAGGCGATAGTCACTTCCGGTAAACGACCACCACGTTTCATGACAAAATCACTGGTGCCATAATCCCCAATGAGCGTACCAAAACGGGTCGCAGCTGTGATACCGCGACGGGTACGTGAATGGTGTAGCTGTTCGACGTTTTCGCTCATCATAATCCTTTGATGTTATAACATTATTTTGAAATATCCAGCATTCGCTGCAGAGCAACTCTGGCACTATTTGCAACTTTGCTGTCAACTTGAATGCGATTCACTACATTGCCTTCAAGCAGGTTTTCCAGTACCCAGGCCAGATGCTGTGGATCAATACGAAACATGGTAGAGCACATACAAATGGTGGGTGACATAAACTGCACCGTTTTCTGCTCAGATTTCATCTGATCATTAAGACGATTTACAAGATTAAGTTCGGTACCCACCAGCCAGTCGGTGCCAGGCTCAGAAGCGGCAATAGTGTTAATGATATATTCCGTTGAACCAACATAATCTGAAAGCTGACATACTTCGAAGCTGCTTTCAGGATGCGAAATCACCTTACCTTCAGGATATTGTTTTCTGAAGTTTTCGATTTGCACCGGTTTAAACATCTGGTGTACAGAGCAAAACCCTTTCCATAGTATGATTTTTGCTTTTTTGATCTGTTCTTCGGTCAAGCCACCCATGGGCAGGTCATAATCCCATACCACCATTTCTTCCAGTGGCAACCCCATACGGAATCCCGTATTACGCCCGAGATGCTGATCAGGGAAAAACAGCACCTTTTCACGCTCACTAAACGACCATTCAAGGATTTTCTGGGCATTGGTTGAGGTACACACCACACCGTTATGATCACCGCAGAAGGCTTTCAGGTTGGCGGCTGAATTGATATAGGTAACCGGAGTAATCTGGCTATCGGCATCGATAACCGATGACAGTTCCTGCCAGGCTCTTTCTACCTTGGGTAGATCTGCCATATCGGCCATGGAGCAGCCTGCTGATAAATCAGGCAGGATGGATACCTGATCAGGGCGCGACAGTATGTCTGCGACTTCAGCCATGAAATGAACACCACAGAATACAATGTATTCAGCGTTTGATTTCGCAGCTTCACGTGACAGTTTCAGAGAGTCACCCGAGAAATCAGCATGCTCAAACACTTCGTCACGCTGGTAATGATGCCCGAGGATAACTACGCGCTCACCCAATGCCTTTTTCGCCGCAATGATTCGCTGGCGACAATTCTCATCGTCGAGTTGTGCGTAGGGCTGTAGCTCTAGTGGATTAGCAACCATATCAATCTGTCATCCAACGGTAATTAACACTATGTTACTTTATATTCTGGACTCTTAACAGGCCTTGAACAATACCGGTTACCCTTCTACTACCGGCTTTCTTACCCGAATCGATAGTTCTTTCAGCTGACGCTCACTCACCTCAGAGGGCGCAGAAGTCAGCAGACAGGCCGCTGTTTGCGTCTTGGGGAATGCCATAACGTCGCGAATGGAGGTTGCTCCAGACATCAACATGATCAGACGGTCCAGACCAAAAGCGATGCCTCCATGTGGAGGACAGCCGTATTTTAGTGCCGTCAGCAGGAACCCAAACTTGTCTTCAGCTTCCTGATCATCGATACCCAACAGCTTTAACACTCTTTGTTGCATTTCTGCGCGATGTATACGGATAGAACCGCCACCCAGCTCGGTACCATTGAGAACCATATCGTAAGCCCGAGATAACATACTACCTGGATTGGCTTCAAGCTCATCAGGGTTATCAGTATTCGGTGCAGTGAAGGGGTGATGTAACGCAGTCCAGCGATTTTCTTTTTCGTCGTGTTCGAACATTGGGAAATCGACTACCCAGAGGAATGACCATCCCTCTTTGACCATTTCCAGATCATGTCCTACCTGTACACGCAGCGCGCCGAGAGATTCATTCACAATACGGGTTTTATCCGCACCGAAGAAGATTAAATCTCCACTTTCTGCGCCAGTTCGACTCAGAATACCTTCAATAGCTTCATCCGGCAGGAATTTCAGGATAGGAGACTGCAGTCCTTCGCGCCCCTGTGACACATCGTTACATTTGATATACGCCAGGCCTTTGGCACCGTAGCGCCCTACATATTTGGTGTATTCATCAATATCCTTACGCGACAGGCTGTTACCACCTGGTACACGTAAAGCAGCAACACGACCATCAGCATCGTTTGCTGGTGCAGAGAATACCTTGAATTCAACATCAGCCAGCAGGTCTGAGATAGTAACCAGCTCCAGATCGATACGTAGATCGGGCTTGTCGGAACCAAAACGTTCCATCGCTTCTGCATAAGGCATACGCAGGAATTTCGCATCGATGTCGACATCCAGCAATTGCTTGAACATACCCTGCATCAGGCCTTCCATGTAATCCATGATCTGGTCTTCGTTGAGGAATGAGGTTTCTATATCCAGTTGGGTAAATTCAGGCTGACGGTCGGCACGCAGATCTTCATCGCGAAAACAGCGCACGATCTGGTAGTAGCGATCCATACCAGACATCATCAATAATTGTTTAAATAGCTGAGGTGATTGCGGTAGCGCAAAAAACTGGCCAGGGTGGGTACGGCTGGGTACCAGATAATCACGTGCACCTTCAGGGGTTGCCTTGGTCAGCATAGGGGTTTCAATATCCATGAAGCCATTCTGCTCAAGATAAGAACGCATAAAGTGGGTAACTTTTGCACGTAGACGCATACGTTCCAGCATCACGGGTTTACGCAGATCGATATAGCGATATTTCAGGCGCAGATCGTCGTTCACATCCTCATCCAGCTGGATAGGAGGGGTTTCTGAAGCATTCAGGATTTCCAGCTCCAGTCCCAGTAACTCAATTTCGCCAGTAGACATATCCGGGTTGACGGTACCTTCTGGACGGTTACGAACCTTTCCCGTAACCTTGAGTACATATTCATTACGTACACGTTCAGCGTTGGCAAACATGTCAGCATCATCAGGGTCGAAAACGACCTGAAGTATGCCTTCACGATCACGTAGATCGACAAAGATAACCCCACCATGATCCCGACGACGATTAACCCAACCGCAAACGGTAACTTGCTGATCGATATGGGACGAGTTTAATTCACCACAATAATGCGTACGCATGCAACACCTGTAAAAGAATAAAAAACCAGAACATGCCTGTGCTGATGTTCTGGTAAACAACTGATTGTATTTGTCTCAGGCTGACCTGAACATCCTACGAATGAGCAGCCAAACCATCATAAATTGATGAATCTGGCCGCGACAAAAAGAAAGCCCGCAATAGTATCCTAAGCCTATTGATTATAAAAGCGCCTTAGGTCCTGTTGATAAGCTGTATAACAAAAAAACCCGCTGTGTGAGCGGGTTTTATAGGTAAGCTTGCAAGCTTAATTGCAGCAGCCACCTCCGCTGCAACTGTGCCCGGAAGAAGCACTACTCGGTTTTGAGTCGGCCTTATCCACCACATTACGCTTATTACCCGATTTAAAATCGGTCTCATACCAGCCCGATCCACTGAGACGGAATCCAGGTGCAGATATTTTCTTCTTTAAACTGGAAGCACCGCACTTCGGGCAATCGGTTAGTGGTGCATCACTCATCTTTTGAAGCGCATCAAGCGTTTCATCACAAGCTTCACAGATATACTCATAAATAGGCATAATTAACCTCTGCCGGTAGAAATTGATCAGACAAAAATTTAAGCATTCTATAATATAAGCCCTTTACCCTGCATTTCAATGATGAATCCAAAATCTATTTTAATTACTGGCTGTTCCACCGGCATTGGCAATACCGTTGCCCACGGCCTGCAGCAACGTGGTCATACTGTTATTGCCAGCTGCCGTAAACCTGAAGATGTCTACCACTTGAATAAGCAGGGTCTCAATTGCATCCAGCTGGATCTGGAGGATTCCGATTCAATCACTGCAGCTGTCGAACATAGCCTGGATTTATGCAATGGCAGACTGGATGCGTTGTTTAACAATGGTGCTTTTGGTCTGCCTGGAGCGGTGGAAGACCTCAGCCGCGAAGCCTTACGTACACAGTTTGAAACCAATGTGTTTGGCTGGCTTGAACTCACCAATCAGGTGCTACCATTGATGCGACAGCAGGGTTCTGGCCGTATCATACAGAACAGCTCTGTGCTGGGCCTGGTTGCCCTGCCCTATAGAGGCGCCTACACAGCCAGCAAATTCGCCATCGAAGGCCTGACCGATACCCTGCGTATGGAATTAAAAGGAAGCGGTATCGATATATCTCTGATCGAACCTGGCCCTATCGAAAGTGATTTCCGTAAAAATGCCGAAAAGGCCTTTCATCGGTTTATCAAAATTGAAGGCAGTGCGCATGAAACCAGTTACATCGCCATGCAACAGCGGCTAAACAAGAAAGGTCATGCAACCAGCTTTACCCTGCCGGCCACAGCGGTGCTTGAACGCGTTATTCATGCGCTGGAGAGCCCACATCCCAAAGCGCGCTATTACGTGACCACGCCCACCTATATCTTTGGCTACTTAAAACGGTTCCTGTCCAGCCGAATGACCGATAAGCTCATGCTCAAGGTGTCAGGAGACGGAAAAAGATGAGCAATCAAATCGCATTCAAAACCCGTACCCAGTATGGCCCTGTATGGATTAATAAAGATGAAGATATTCTGCAATTAAAGTTTGACCGGCTATCCATACAATCAGAGATAAGCATCAGTTCTCCACAGCAGCTACGCATGAAAAACCTGCAGTATCTGATGGGGTTGCTGCTATTTATTCGCCCCCCAAAAAACGTTCTATTGCTGGGTGTCGGAGGAGGCTCCCTGATTCAGTTCCTGAGATACTATATGCCGCAATGCCATATAACGGGTGTTGAGTACGACGCCGAATTATTGCAGTTTGTACAGAAAAACCTGCTGTTACCGGAAGCCAGTGAAAACATTGATTATCAGATCACTGATGCCAGAGACTATATTAAGCAGTGCGAAAAAAGCTTTGATCTGATTATTGTAGATATCTTCACTGGCGATGAGTCTCCCGACTGGCTATTGGAGGATGAATACATCTACCACCTGAAACGACTGTTATCATCGCGCGGCGCACTGGGCTACAACCTGCTGGTAAACAATGAAAAAAGCTTTGATCGTTTTTACCAGCAACTTGGTGTTACATTCGCTAACCAGACCCTGATGATGGAAACCGAGGATTATGAAAATCTACTGGTGTATGCGCTGAATTTCAAGGCGAAGAAAAAGTCAATCAGTCAGCACCTGCAACATGCTCAGGAGTTGCATGAAAAATACCAGCTACCGTTTAATGAAACCCTGTCTATGATCTTTTCCATGAACGGCAGTGATTCAGAAATTATTTACTGATTTTTTTACTGGTTTTTGCCGCCACCCTGACACAGAGGGGAGTCCGCAACCTTGCCACCTTTGTCGAACCATTCCTGTGGTGTCATGGTGTGCAATGCCAGCGCGTGAATCTGCTGTAGCTCTGCAGCAAGTGCCTCATTAACCAGTCGATGGCGCTTAATGAGCATCAAGCCTTCAAAGCGATCAGATGCAATACTGACCTTGAAGTGAGATTCGGATCCTGCAGGTACGTTATGCATATAACTTTCATTTTCTACCTGCAAAAACTCAGGTGAAAAAGCCTGTTCCAGTTTGGACTGTATTGTTTGTTGCATGGTCATAGCGAATTCGATCAGGTTAAAACACAAGTGTTACATAAGTTGCTTGATGGTATCCCGCACATCCTTCATGGTCTGAAAGCGCTTCTCAATATCAGCTGCCATCATTTTTTCCACCAGCATACTGACACCAACAGGAATGTCCATCTCCAGCCGGAACAGGGGCACAGCCTTACCTTCAATATGCTGGAACAGCAGTGACATTGGCTCACCTTTATAGGGTGGTCTGCCACTGAACATGGTGTAAGCAATGATGCCCAGCGCATAGATATCAGAACGGTGATCAGCAACTAATCCTTTAGCACGTTCAGGGGATAGGTAAGCAGGTGTACCTATAATCATACCGGTTTTGGTCAGGGTAGCGTCGGTCTCAGAAGTGGCTGAGGCAATACCAAAGTCCACCACCTTGGCCAACCCCGCATCGTTAATCAATATATTGCTGGGCTTTAGATCTCGATGAATAACGTGTTTTTGATGCGCCTCGAACATACCATCACTCACCTGATACAGTATATCCAGTGACTTCTGATGCGTATCCAGCATTTCATGCTTGATCATATAGTCCAGTCCGGTGCTTTCAAAATATTCCATAGAGATAGCAGAGATGCCATCCTTGACAAGAAAGTCATGGATACGAATGACATTGGGATGACTGATCTTGCGCGAGTACTTCAATTCTCGTAAAAAACGTTCACGAGCTTTTCCGTCGCTGGTCAGTTCTGGATGCATAAACTTGAGGATCATTGTTTCGCCGACGGTTTCATCTTCCACCAGCATGACCCGTCCCATAGCACCACGTCCGACTTCCCTGATGATCTTGTATCGATCCATCCAGAAGTCTCCCTCTTTCAACTCTTCAATATGCTGGAAACTGACTACCTCGGTTTTATCATGTCCCATTACCTCTACGGCAACAGGATTCGCATGTTGAGATTTATCCCTGTTCTCTTCAATCTTTATCAGTCGAGTTTCAAACATATTATCGTCATCAAGATCCAGCCTGGACAAGTTGAATTTTTCCGTAATACTGTTAATCACCTCCTGTGCAGTATCTCGTACAGTCGCCTGAAGCTTTGGTACCATATTTACGATGCCTTCACGCACATTATGAGCATGTCTTTGAGTGACGATGTCATCTATGGTACGTAAAGCCTGGCGCTGTATAGCAGCCTCTTTCATACGCATACATTTAGAAGCAATTTCAAGCCCTTTACTGAAGCCCAGATTAGATGTTGCCTTAAGCACTGCTATTGAAGACTCTGGATATTTATCAATTACAGTGCTTAAGAACTCCAGAGACCTTCTATTATCTGTTTTACCGGCGGCTTCAATTGCTCGCTCTCGAACCTGCCAGTTTTCACTCATCAGAGGTTCAATTAATTCAGTGATTTCTCCTGATTGTGTGGTGCTGTTTGCAGCTAACTGTTGCGCTGTATTTTTAATAAAGTCATTTTCATGATCGGTTAGTTTGGCTGCAGCCAAATAGAGATTATTATCTCCATGCGTGAGTAGCCACTTAACCGCCTGCTCCTTACCCCACCATTCATGCACATCCAGAGCCAGCAAAAACTTTTCAAGGCTTTTTGTATTAGCATGTTCAACTACAATCTGACCTGCCTGTTCGCGTAGCTGATCCGATTTCCCGGTCATTAGCATGGTTAAAGAGGGCAATGATTCTTCGCTGGATTTTAATCTCAAGATTTCAAAAGCCGTTTCCTGATCGCCTTCTCGCATGTCCGGAATAAAACGCACAATGAGAGAAGGATCAAAATCCGTGCTCATATTTTTAAGATTTTTAAGCGCTTCAATAAGTACAATCTTGGACTTATCTGCCAATAAACCAGTAATCAACTTCGCAGATTCAGGCTGATTAACCGCCGCCAGGAAGCGTATCAACATTATTTTGATATCAGGATTTTCCAGACTATCAATATCAATGTTTAAGGCCGACATATCAGTGCGCGAAGCCTGAGACTGTGCCATTTGAAATAAACGACCAGCATTGGCTTTATCCAGTCTCAATGCATTTTTAATTATGAGCTCTGGTGCAATATTGGCCTTCTGAAACTCAAGGATGTCGATAACCTCGGTTTGAGAGCCATCGGACTCGTGCAATTTTTTAAACAGTTTAACAGGGTTAATCTGTTGTGATTCGCTGAGAAGATTTTTTGATACTGTACGAATCTCAGTGGTTTCACTGCTGAGGTTTTCCAGAAAGAGATCTTCTGCCCCCTGACTTAATACACCCTGACAGATTTCTATCAGCACCTCACCATGTGGGCTATCTGCTTCGGGGATAACTTCGAGAATTTTTTCCAGTTGCTCCTGTGCCTGAGTTTTGATTTTTTCAATCAAGGCCAGACCGACCTTACCTTGCAAATCCTTGCAGGCAAGAAACTGTTTTAGTGAGCGGTTAAAGAGTAGCGAGCCGAAAACTGCCATGTGTTCTTTTATAATTGACTATCGTGACTACGATTATAGCCACGATAGTCAGCAGAACCCAACTTTATTGTTACAAATCAGCTGAATATAAACGCTTTGTGATCATCAACATCAATGTTCACAGTAGCCCCGGGGATGAACTGCCCAGATAGTATAGCCTGTGCCAACGGGTTCTCTATGGATTGCTGGATTTCCCGTTTTAGCGGTCTGGCACCATAAACAGGATCAAAACCTACCTTACCCAATTCATCCAGCGCCGCATCAGTGATCTGCATCGAAAGATTTCGATCCTGCAGGCGTTGCTTAAGATAACCGAGCTGGATAGCTGCGATCACTCTGATTTCATCTTTACCTAATGGGTGGAACACGACCGTCTCGTCGATACGGTTTACAAACTCTGGTCGAAAATAATTTCCGATAGTACGCATAACCGCTGCTTTCATCTCCGCATAGTTTTCCTCGCCGGCCATACTCTGAATCTCTTCTGAACCGAGATTTGAGGTCATTACGATAACGGTGTTTCTAAAATCTACCGTGCGACCCTGACCATCGGTCAGACGTCCATCGTCCAGCACCTGCAATAGAATATTGAATACATCGGGATGCGCTTTTTCTACTTCATCCAGCAACACCACCGAGTAGGGTCTCCGGCGAACCGCTTCGGTTAGATACCCCCCTTCTTCATAACCCACATAGCCAGGAGGTGCACCAACAAGTCTAGCAACGCTATGCTTCTCCATAAATTCAGACATATCGATACGTACTATGGCATCTTCAGTGTCGAACAGGAATTCAGTCAAGGCCTTGGTTAACTCGGTTTTACCCACACCAGTCGGCCCCAGAAACAGGAATGATCCATTGGGTCGACTGGGATCAGACAATCCAGAACGTGAACGACGAATTGCATTAGATACTGCGCTCAGCGCTTCTTTCTGGCCCACAACACGTTTCGCCAGCTGATCTTCCATTTGCAACAGCTTATCGCGCTCAGATTCCAGCATCTTGGAGATGGGGATACCGGTCCAACGCGATACCACCGCAGCGATCTCTTCTTCTCCAACCTTATTGCGCAACAACTTCATATCCTGCATTTCTACATTCGAAGCCAGATCGAGCTGCTTTTCCAGCTCTGGAATGCGACCATATTGTAGCTCGGACATACGCGCCAGATCACCCGCACGCTGCGCAGTTTCCAGATCAAGACGAGCACGTTCAAGCTCTTCCTTGATATTGGTACTTCCCTGTAAGGCTGCTTTTTCCGAGTTCCAGATTTCTTCCAGATCGGCAAATTCACGACCCAGATTTTCAATCTCATCCTCCAGGTCAGACAGGCGCTTTTTAGAGGCCTTATCGCTTTCCTTCTTCAACGCTTCACGCTCAATCTTCAGCTGAATCAGGCGCCTTTCCAGCCTGTCCATATCCTCTGGTTTGGAATCGATTTCCATACGGATACGGCTCGCTGCTTCATCGATCAAATCGATAGCCTTGTCAGGTAGCTGCCGGTCACTAATATAACGGTGAGACAGACTCGCAGCGGCAATAATAGCCGGGTCAGTGATATCCACACCATGATGCACTTCGTAGCGTTCTTTCAAACCACGCAGAATAGCTACGGTATCCTCCACCGAAGGTTCCAGCACCATTACCTTTTGGAAACGCCTTTCCAGTGCTGCGTCTTTTTCAATGTACTGCCTGTATTCATTTAGCGTGGTGGCACCAATACAGTGCAACTCACCTCTTGCCAATGCAGGTTTCAACATATTTCCCGCATCCATCGATCCTTCAGCCTTACCTGCACCGACCATGGTATGCAATTCATCAATGAACAGAATGATTTGGCCTTCCTGTTTGGACAGGTCGCTCAAAACTGCCTTCATACGTTCTTCAAATTCACCGCGGAATTTGGCTCCTGCAATCAAGGCCCCCATATCCAGCGACAATAATCTTTTGTGCTTGAGACCTTCGGGTACTTCACCATTGATAATACGCTGCGCGAGACCTTCGGCAATAGCTGTTTTACCCACACCAGGCTCACCAATTAAAACGGGATTATTCTTGGTACGACGCTGTAACACCTGAATGGCACGGCGGATTTCTTCATCACGCCCAATGACGGGGTCGAGTTTACCCTGCTCGGCACGCTCGGTCAGATCCAGGGTGTATTTTTCCAGTGCCTGACGCTGATCTTCTGCATTTTGATCACTGACCACCTGACCTCCACGCACATCTTCTATCGCCTGTTCCAGTTTTTTACGGTCCGCACCGGAGGATTTGAGCACATCACTTAAGGTGCCTTTATCGGCAAGGGCAGCAAGAATGAATAATTCAGAGGGGATAAACTGGTCTCCACGTTCCTGAGCCAGCTTGTCACTGATATTGAGTAATTTCCCCAGTGCGTTAGAAATATGTAAATCACCGGCAGCACCTTCAACCTGAGGTACCTTTTCCAGTAACTCACTCAACTGTGAACGCAGTACATTAACATTCACTCCAGATTTGCTAAGCAAGGGGCGTACCGAACCACCACGCTGGTCTAACATAGACAGCATCACGTGTACCGGCTCAATAAATTGATGGTCGCGGCCAACGGCTAGCGATTGAGCATCGGCCAGAGCTTCCTGAAATTTTGTGGTTAAACGATCCATCTTCATGGATTTCACCTCTTCAATAAATTTTAACTATCGAATAAATGGGTTTGATTTGATTTATTTCAACCTGGAAAAATCAGTTGAGCGTGAAAAAGATGCATAATCAGGTTGATGTGCATGGTGAAATCAAAAACACCGTAATCACCTGATTGGTGAAGAGTGTGTTTTTGATTTTATCAGGTGCATTAACATGTTATGTAGACTTTCATGATTCAACTGATTTTTCCAGGTTCTACACCCAGTCTAAGGTTTTTTATTGATATAGATCATCGAAGCCTGTCTACCCGTCACGTTTTCTCGTCGATAGGAAAAAAATCGCTCTTGTTCGCTAAAGGTACAGAACTCACCCCCTGAAATAAGGGTCACTCCCGCTTTATACAAGCGTATTCGAGCCAGAGAATAAAGATCAGCAAGATAATGCCCTGGTCGATTCTGACTGAAACAGGATGCCGCTTCCGCATCCTGCTCGATAAACTGCGCTCTAACCTCGCTACCTACTTCAAATTTTGCGGGACCGATAGCCGGACCAAGCCAGGCCATGATTTGCCCATTTTCAGAATTCATGGCGGCGACGGTTTTTTCCAGTATGCCATTGACTAAACCACGCCATCCGGCATGTGCAGCAGCAACCTCTGAACCAGCTGTATTACAGAACAACACTGGCAGGCAATCGGCTGTCATTACCACAGCGATGCGGCCGGGGCTTGAACAATAGGCGGCATCACCTTCGCGTGATGCTGAACGATCAAGATCGATCACGTCGATACTATGGGTTTGCTTTAACCAGTCAGGTTCTGCCGGTAGTGCCAGTTGTTGCTTTAATAACTGCCGATTTTTTGCCACGGCCTGAGGGTTATCCTGCACATGATCGGCCAGATTCAGGGAAGCAAAATCTCCCTCACTCACACCACCAGCGCGCGTAGTACAGAATGCCGTCACTGACGCAGCCTGTAACACCCATTCAGCAGGTATTATCTGTAGATTACTGTTCGGCATCCTGCTTTAGCACCTCAATCATATTTTGCATATCAGCAGGGATCTCGGCTTCAAAGGACAGCGCTTCACCGCTAACAGGATGATCAAAACTCAGGCGTCTAGCATGCAGGGCCTGACGTTTAAAATTTCTTAAGGCCTGCTCCAGCTCATCGGTCACCCCAGCTGGCACTGAAAAGCGACCACCATAAACCTGATCGCCTAGCAGGGGATAACGAATATGCGCCATATGTACACGAATCTGGTGGGTACGCCCTGTTTCCAGTCGCACATCCACCAGAGTGTGGTTGCGAAATCGCTCTGCAACGGTAAAGTGGGTCACTGCAGGCTTACCGTTTTCCTGTATCGACATGCGTTTACGGTCTACTGGATGGCGAGCAATCGGTTCATCAATGGTTCTGCCAGCAGTAATAACCCCTCTAGCAATTGCCACATACTCACGCTTCACCTCACGCTGCTGTAAGGCATCCACCAGATTACTATGTGCCTGCAATGAGCGTGCAACCACCATAACGCCGGTGGTATCCTTATCCAGACGATGCACTATACCCGCGCGGGGCAGCTGCTCCAGCTTCGGTTCACGATACAGTAAACCATTCACCAGAGTGCCTGATTGATGGCCGGCAGCGGGATGAACAACAAGTCCCGCAGGTTTATTGACGACAAATAGATGCTCATCTTCAAACAGTACCTCGAACTCTATGGGCTCAGGCTGGTCGAAGGTTTTCGTTGTTTCGGGAATATCCAGAGTTAACTTATCACCCAGATACACCTTTTCACGAGGCTTAACGGTTTTATCGTTAAGCGTGATAAAGCCTGCTTTGATCCAGTCCTGAATTCTGCTACGAGAATAGTCCGGCATCATCTGGCTAAGCGCCTGATCCAGGCGAAATCCGCTGAACTGTTCCTCAATGGAGAGCTTGTGCTGTATTATTTTCATAGACTGGTTATACTTCCCGACCCTTTGTTTAACATGACTAATAGCTGATTCGTGTGAAAAAATTTGCGCTTATAGTATCAATTCTTGTGCTCGCTGGCTGCTCTACTACGCCGAAGGATCCAACCGAAGGCTTAACCGCCGCCGAAATTTACAGTCTGGCAAAAGATTATATGGACTCTGGCAGCTATACCCTGGCCATAGAGAATTTCGAACGACTGGAGTCACGCTACCCATTTGGTGTGTATGCCACCCAGGCTCAGCTTGATGTTGCCTACAGCTACTACCTTTACGATGAACCTGCCTCAGCCACTGCTGCAGCAGAGCGTTTTATTAAATTACACCCCCGACATCCATCGGTTGATTACGCTTACTACCTGAAAGGGCTGATTAACTTTGGACCCAAAGCATCCGTACTGGATAACTTCTATGATAGAGATCCAGCTGACTACGATCGTAGCAAGCTCTTGCAGTCATTTCAGGATTTTCAGGTACTGGTGAACCGATTTCCCGACAGCAAGTATGCACCAGATGCAGTGAAACGTATGGTTTATTTACGTAATCAACTGGCCCGTGCCGATTTAAAGATTGCAGAATTTTACCTGAGTCGAAAAGCCTGGATCTCTGCTTCTAATCGAGCGAAAAAACTACTGGAACAATTTCAGGGCAGCTCTTCGGTAAAACGTGCCTTGCAGATTCAGCTACTGAGTTATCAGCAACTGGGGCTCTCTCAGCTTGAAGATGATACTCGACGCATCCTGATCGATAACTATGGCGAACAGTCGGCAGAGGTAAGTTTGCCAACTGAGGATTCCTGATCTTACTTATCAGCCCGGCAATAAAAGATTTGTTACCACCTAATTATTGCCGGGCTTTGCTTGTGTTAATTTGAAGTATGAGTACCAGGGGCTATTAACAGCTGTTAACGGGCCCTGATAAAATCAGCTATCTCCTGTAGTGATTGCATACCTTCTTCCAGCATCGGAGCAAACAGTTGCCAGCAATGCACCATGCCTGGCCATACCTTTATCTCAGCCTCTACGCCTGCCTGGCGCAGACGCTCGGTGATAGTGATGCTATCGTCGCGTAATAACTCCCAGTCACCAACATGCACCAGAACCGGCGGCAGGCCGTGCAAATCACTGGATAAAGGGGTAACTGAAGTGGATCTTATATCACCATCCTGCACATAAGCAGCATTGAAAAACCCAATCAGTTGACGCGTTAGCAAGGGTGGCTCGGGTTCTATTGTATGCGATATGCCATCGCCCGCCAGATCCAGCGCTGGAGACATCATCACGACACAGCCTGGCAGTGGTAGATTGGCATCACGTGCGCGAACAGCCGTCGACAGAGCCAGGTTACCACCAGCCGAATCGCCTGCCAGCGTAATCAACGCAGGATCATAGCCCTGCTCAAGCACCCAACGATACACTGCAAAACAGTCATCGTGTGCGGTGGGAGCGGGTGACTCTGGCGCAAGCCGGTAATCAACACTCAGCACCTCTGATTTTGCCAGCACGGCCAGATGGCTGGTAATGGTGCGATGTGATTGTGACGAACCAAAAACAAATCCGCCGCCATGATAATAAATGATCAGGCGCCCCTCCTGACAATCACTTCCAGTCAAGCGCTCCGCACTCCATACCCCTTCTGAATTGATCGTTTCCACATCAAGACCAGGAGCCTGTGGGGTTTGTGCATTAATCGATTCAAACCAGTCACGCCAGGCCACCGGATCGGGGACGTTTGGTGGCGGAGCAGCTGCAGATGCCTGAAGAATTGCTTCTAATTGTTGTGCCGACATAACTATATACTCTTACTATATGGTTGCAATTACATACGGATAATCGGCTTGATAGACACGCCGGTTTCTGAATCATGGATCGCTTCGTTAATCTGATCCAGATTATAAAACTTAACCAGCTTATCAAACGGGAACAACCCCTTGGCGTGTAAATCCGCAAGCATAGGAATAAAGGTATCAGGGTTAGAGTCACCCTCAACTATACCCATCAAACGCCGTCCACCACTCATAAAATGAGTTTCGTCCAGTTCTATCTGGGTTTCAGGGGCAGGCGCTCCGAGAATGCCACAGCTACCACGCGGCGCCAGAGATTCAACTGCATCACGAATTACCGATGGGATACCGGTTGTATCAAGCGAATAATTAGTGCCAAAGCCAGTAATCTTCATCACTTCTTCATTGACCACAACCTGTTTAGGGTTGATTGTATGTGTTGCTCCCAACTGTTTTGCCATAGCAAGGCGATCATCATTCATATCTACAGCAATAATCGTTGCTGCACCCACGACCTTAGCCGCCATTATCGCTGAAAGTCCGACTGAACCCGTGCCAAAAACCACAAATGAACTACCCACAGAAACCTGTAACGAATTCATTACGGCTCCTGCCCCAGTCTGGATACCACAGGCCAGTGGCCCTAGCAATTCTAGCTGTAAATCAGGAGAAACTTTTACCACATTGGCTTCATGACACAGAGCATGGCTTGCGAAAGACGACTGGCCGAAAAAATTTCCATGAATTGAATCTTCGCCCTGACTGATTGCTGAAGTACCATCAGGTCGGGTAGCAAAAAAGTTACGTGGAAAAAATTCATGACAATAACTGCTAGCATGATCACTACAGCTTGGGCAAGTTCCACAGGAGTTATAGGTCATCACCACATGGTCACCCGGTTTAACCTTGCTAATTGCACTGCCTACCTGCTCAACCACTCCGGCACCTTCATGCCCAAGCACTACCGGAAACGGTGTGGGTAAATGCCCTGCCAGAACCACCAGATCGGTATGACAGACACCGGTGGCTACCACTCGAACCAGAATTTCATTATCTCTGGGTGCCTCAAGATTGACCTGCTCTACTGTCAGCCCCTGCCCCTGTTGTCGGGCTACTGCTGCTTTTATTTCCATTGTGTACCTCCGGAGTATTTATTAATTACCATTAATCGTCTTACAGGTTATCTCCTGCAAAAACTAAATAAGGAACCTCTGCTTAATTCAGAGGTTTCTGCGGCACAGGGATGTGCTGCCAAAAATCGATGGCTACAAGCCATTGATTTGGTGAGAAAAATGAAAACCACAGTTTTCATTTTTCATGCTCTGATAATTCATGGATGAATTATTCAGAGCTTCCATAAATTCGTCAGTTTGTAATCAGTTAAAAATAGCCGGATAGCCAGGCTATCCGGCCAAGTACCATCGAGGAATGGATTTTCTTTAAAACTGATATCATTATGCCGTTTGCTGCTTTAACACTTCGCGCTCAGTAGCAACTGACTGCGGTTTTTCGAGCAGAAAATAAGCCAGCGCCGGTAACAGCACCAACGCCCCTATCATGTTCCATAGAAACATGAACGCGAGTAATATCCCCATATCCGCCTGAAACTTAATCGGTGAAAAGACCCACAGACCAACCCCTATCGCCAGTGTTGCCCCGGTTAAAAGCACTACTCTGCCAGTAAACAATAATGCTCCGTAGTAGGCTTTAGACAGGCTTTCGCCCGCACGCATATAAGCCAGAATGACAGACAGCACATACAGCGCATAATCGACACCGATACCGACACCGAGGGCAATAACCGGTAGCGTAGCTACTTTGACCCCCATACCGAACATTACCATCAACGATTCACACAGGATCGATGTCAATACTAATGGCAATACTGCCGCCACCACGGCGCGCCAGGAGCGGAAAGTAATCCAGCACAATACAATAACCGCTGCATATACCCAGAACATCATTTCATGGCTTGCTTTCTTGACCACGATATTAGTCGCGGCCTCGATACCGGCATTGCCGGCTGCCAACATAAAACGCGCATCCGGTGCCGGATGATCAGCCAGATAGGATTTGACTTTATCAACCACCCGAATCAAGGTCTCGGCTTTATGATCGGTAAGATAAACGTACAAGGTCAACAGGCTACAGTTGGTATTCAGC
>JBNLGQ010000037.1:0-14925 GCA_050306135.1 Gammaproteobacteria bacterium | reverse complement strand
ATCGCATAATGACATAGTGCTTTACTATGAATTACTTGATAACTGGGTAAATGTGGATCTTGGGCTGGATTTCAAAAAATTTGATGGCAAGGTATCCGTTAGCGACACTACTCGAAGCGGAACAATTGATGTCGATGAAACCATCCCAATGCTCTATTTAGCTGCTCGTTTCGACCTGCCTCTAACCGGTATGTATATCGGTGCAAATATTCAACAGTTAAGCATTGGTGACAGCTCATCTGAAGATACTACCTTAATGGTTGGCTATGAAAGCAAATCAGGGCTAGGGGTAGAAGGCGGCATAAAAACCTTCTCTCTAGATTTAAAAGATGCTAACAGCCTGGACACCAACCTGGAGTACGACGGCATTTACCTGAATGGATACTTTCACTTTTAAGTAAGTATCAGGTCTGATTTTTCAAATACAAAAAAGCCAGCGTTTGCTGGCTTTTTTGCGTTTGTGATAAAAAGCAGAAAGTCTATATCGAAAATGAAGATCCACAGCCACAGGTTGTTGTGGCATTAGGGTTATTGATTACAAACATAGAGCCTTCCAGGCTCTCTTTATAATCAACTTCTGCACCTACAAGATACTCATAACTCATTGGATCAACAACCAGAGTCACGCCATTCTTTTCGACTTTATGATCTCCGTCGTTCACTTTTTCATCAAACGTGAAACCGTACTGAAAACCTGAACAACCACCACCTTGCACAAAAACTCTAAGTTTTAACTCGGGATTTCCTTCCCCTTCAATCAAAACTTTGGCCTTATTGGCCGCAGCATCACTAAAATCGAGCACAGTCGGCGCATTTGCGTTTAACGGTTTACCAAAATTCGCATTGATATTTACACTTACCATATCTCTCACCTTAATTTAATGCAGCAACGATAACTTTCCTGACTAAATTAGTCAACTATTAGTCAGTTGCCAGTTTTTCGGGCTCTTTGGATGCAGATGACTTATCTTCCAGCCTCTTGGGAGCCAGATTTTCAGCAGTCTCATGTACCAGGCCACCATTTACTTCTGCCCCAATAGCCATTTCAATCAAGTTGTAATAAACGCTACCATTAATTCTGGACTTTGGCGCCAACTCGACTCTAACCGACCCAAAAACATCACCGATTATCTCACCATTAAGAACCATATTTGGCACCTTAACATCACCTTCAATAGAGCCAAACTCGCTCAGAATCAATAACGCATCACTACCTTCTTCAGCAACCACATCACCGTTAATTTTACCGTCAACATGTAGACCTCCAGAGAACACAAGATCACCTTTGATCTTTGTACCCTGACCGATTAATGTATCAATTCGGGTCGATGCAAGGTTTTTCTTTTTCTTGAACATACTAATTGTCGCCTCCAGTCAGCGCCTGAACCCAGGTGATGGATTCTGTGAAATTTTTGATTTTACGGGTTGTAGGATTTATCTCCAGCTCGATATCACTGGGTTCGAAACTATCTGGTAATAATAGTTCACCTTCAAAAACCTGAAAGTATCTAAATGAGAATTTTTCATCTTTTTGATGATATTCCTGTTTTATATTTTCCAGTGTCAATGCTTTAGATTCTCCCTGCTGAGTTCCCTTTACCTTAAAGTTCATACTCCCCTTTACAACCTGATTACTTTTACCCCGTTTAGTAAGCACCAGTTTGTAGGCATACAGGCCGTTATTATTTTTACGGGTCAATTCAAACGACTGAATATTCACACCCAGGGCAAGTTCTTCAGGACTTACAATCCCCTGATAAAACACCAGCTCCTCTTTTATCTCAAGCAAATCTCTTTGCAGCTTAACCAGAGATTTATTCGATTTTTCGTAAGCATCATGCTCGATCTTACTGATACCATCCAGGTGAGCGTTCTTTTTAACCAGAGCGTCATTTCTCTGTTCCAGCTCTGAGATACGGGCAACCATCGCCTCTTCAACCAGCTTCAACTGACTGAGTTCATAACTTTGGTATGCACGACCTAACAGAAACATGATAACCAGCAAAAGCAGGATCAATGCTATACCTAACCACAGCCGCCAGGGTTTATTTTCCCTGACCTGAAACCCAAGATGTGCCTTAGTCATGGCATCAAGCCAAGCGCATGCAGTCCACTAGTTTCATCCAGCCCCAGCATCAGATTCATATTCTGTATCGCCTGACCTGCTGCCCCTTTGACCAGATTATCAATTACCGAGAGCACAACGACTCTGTTGGAATCCTTCAATGGCTGTACCGCTATACGACATTCATTGGCACCTTTCACTGAACGGGTTTCAGGGTGTGAACCAGCTGGCATCACATCAACAAAGGGCTCATCTTTATAATAAGCCTCAAACTGAGACTGCAACTGGTCTGCATCGCCTGTCAGTTCTGCATACATCGTGGCATGTATACCGCGAATCATGGGCATTAAATGAGGAACAAATACCAGATCAGCTTCTGCATCCAGCAACCGTAAGTTCTGTTTGATTTCCGGATAATGACGGTGCCCTGCAGATGCATAAGCCTTAACTGATTCAGCCGCTTCAGAAAATAGTGTTGCTACACTGGCTCCACGCCCGGCACCACTGACTCCTGACTTTCCATCAGCGATAATGGTTTTTGGATTTATCTGTTTATGGTGTAGCAAAGGTAGCAACCCCAGGGTTACCGCTGTTACATAACAGCCCGGGTTGGCCACTAACTGAGCCGTTTTGATCTGTTCACGGTTCATTTCCGGCAGACCATAAACCGCCTGCTGTACGATGGCTGGGCACACGTGCTCGGCACCGTACCACTTTTCCCATACTGAAATATCTTTAATTCGAAAATCAGCAGCCAGATCAATTACCTTAACACCTGCAGCTAATAATGGCTCTACCTGATGCATAGCAATAGCATTAGGTGTAGCAAAGAACACCAGGTCACACTCTGTATAGCTATCCAGCGAAGGTTCGGTAAATTGAATATTCACCTTACCTCGCAGGTTGGGGAACATATCAGACACAGCAGTACCTGCATTGGAGCGAGAGGTGATCACCTGCAGATTCACATCAGGGTGAATGGCCAGTAATCGCATCAACTCAACGCCGGTGTACCCGGTACCACCTACAATACCTACATTGATCATTTCAAAATCCGCACTCATTAAGACAAAATTTGCATAGTTTGCTGCTTATTCCTATCATCATCGTTCAATCTAACCAGACCTTTCAGTTTTAATTTTTCTTTCGACCAGGTCACAGTGATAAAAATGAGCGCGGAATTATACCTTGATCCATCCACTACATCATTAAATCGAACGAGAATGTTTGCAAAATTTCTCTCTTTTCTGGTGATTATCGCAGCTCTGGCTCTATTAGCTTTCCAGCTATTGTCTTCTGATTACCCTGAGATAGATGATAATTTATTATTCCAGCGCATCGACGGCAGCAAACAAACCTTTAAAGAACTGAAAGGTCAACCGTTAGCGGTCACCTTCTGGTCACCCACTTGCACAATATGCATGCATGAAGTTAAGGACTGGAATACCCTGTACCAACAAAATGGGAAAGACTATCAGTTCGAGTTACTTGCTCTTTCTATGTACTACGACCGGCCAGATATGGTTATTCAGGCCAGCCAGAAGAAAGGAATGACCTATCCCGTGTATTTGGATCTCCAAAATCAGCTGGCCCAGGCGTTTGGAAATATTGTTGCCACTCCAACGACTTTTTTATTAGATGCCAGTGGGGTAATTATTTACCGGCATACTGGTAAACTGGATTTTCAATTACTTGCCGAAAAACTCTCCCAACTCACAGGATAACCCATGCTCTGGTTAAAAGCTTTTCATCTTATTTTTATGGTTGCCTGGTTTGCCGGTTTATTCTATCTACCGCGCATCTTTGTTAACCATGCCATGACTGAGCACAGGGAAACCAGTGAGCACTTCAAGATTATGGAACGCAAGTTATATCGTTTCGTTGGCCCCTGGATGGTATTAACTCTGGTGTTTGGAATCTGGATGCTATACGACTATGCCTGGGCAGCTTATGGAAAAATGATGTGGCTACATATCAAGCTAACCTTGATCGGCCTTCTGGTTATCTATCATTTTTACTGCGGAAAGCTGGTGAAAGATTTTGCCAATGATGCCAACCGTCACAGCCATGTCTGGTATCGCTGGTTTAATGAAATACCGGTATTGATATTATTTGCCGTAATACTGCTGGCTGTTTTAAAGCCCTTTTAATTGACAGCTGAAACCATTGCTTCAGGTATGAGTTACAGACCAGCACGGATCAGACCACCCAGCCCTCTTGCATCCAGCTGTTCGATGTAGAGATCTTTGACATCCTGAAAATCAGAAAGGTTTTTTGCTTCTTCAAATAACGCCTTCAACTCTTTATGACTGAAAGAGCGAATCACCTTTTTGGCCCGAGGTAAGCTCCCGGCACTCATAGACAGGCTTTCAATACCCATACCCATCAGGGCCATAACGCCCAGAGGATCACCGGCAAGTTCGCCGCATACACTAACTGGTGTATTCTGCCTTGCCGCTCCCTCAACAACCTGTTCCATAGCTCTAAGTACTGAAGGATGTAGAGAAGAAAACAGTTTAGCCACTGACTCGTTATTACGATCAACAGCGAGCAGATATTGCGTTAAGTCATTGGTACCGATAGATACAAAATCGACCTGCTGGCAGATTTCTTCGATCTGAAAGATACTACTCGGCACCTCTATCATGGCTCCCGTATGTGGAAAACGAATCTCAAACCCCATCTCTTCCTGTAGTTCGTCCTTAGCTCGATGGATCAATATCAAGCCATCTTCCAGCTCCTGTATAGAACTGATCATGGGTAGCAAAATATGCAGGTTATCCAGTCCGATACTGGCTCTTATCATGGCCCGCACCTGAGTGATAAAGATATCCGGATGATCCAGAGTCATCCTGATACCCCGCCAACCCAGAAATGGGTTGTCTTCCCGGATAGGAAAGTAACTTAACGGCTTGTCACCACCCACATCCAGCGTTCGTAAAACCACTGGCTTACCTTCAAAGGTTTCAAGCACATCTCGATAGATTCGAAACTGGTCATCTTCACTGGGAAAGCTTTCACGAATCTGAAACGGAATCTCAGTCCGATACAGTCCAACCCCCTCAGCTCCACTACGTAAGGAAGGGCTAAGATCAGACATCAGACCTGAATTGACGAACAGCGAAACCCTTTCCCCATCGGTCGTTACCGCAGGTTTATCTTTCAGTGAAAGCAGGCTATCGGTGATCTGGCGCTCTTCCTTGATATACCGCCTCAGATCATCCAGCAATGCCTGCTTGGGATCGATATAAACCGTACCACTATAGCCATCGGTGACCACCATAAGGTCAGACATTTGTGTATAGGGCAGATTTGCCACGCCCATCACTGCTGGTACTCCAAGAGCATGCGCAAGAATCGCCACATGCGATGAGCTTGAGCCATGCTCAGAGACAATGCCCTGCAATCGGTCCAGCGGCACACTGGCAAAATCGGTTGCTGTAATTTCTTCACCAACCAGCATAAACTGGGCTGGAAAATCAAGATCGGCAGATTGTTCAGACATCATTCGCTGTAATACACGACGTCCGAGATCACGTATATCATTAGCCCTCTCGGACAGATATTCATCATCCATAGATGCGAACACTTCGGCATGTTCAAGAATGGTTTTACGCCATGCAGCTGGAGCCCAGTTGCCCTCTTCTATACGTTGACAGGTATCATCAATCAAGGAGCCGCTTTCCAGCATCTGCGCATAAGCCACAAACAGGGCGCACTCTTCCTCAGGTAAAGATTGTTTCATCAGCTCTGCCTGTTCGAACAAAGCAGACTTGACCGTTTCTACCGCAGAATCAAACATTACCACCTGCTCTATGATTCTCTCACGTCCTTCGATTTTCTTATCTGGCACATTATGCAGATTGACACCATGATTGATCACCACGGCATTGCCCATGGCCAGTCCTGGAGCACCAGCAACACCATTTAAGGTACAGGAGATAGAGGCGCTTTCATCCGATAGTAAACGAGCCATCTCTCCACTACGTTGAGCATGAAAAATAGCATTTGCTAACTGAGTAGCCAGGGTGGTTAAAAATGCTTCATCGTCATTATCAAAGCCATCAGCCTTGCGTTGAACAACCAGAACCCCGAGAACCTTGCGCTGGGAGATGATAGGCACCCCCATAAATACCGGAAAACTCTCCTCTCCAGAGCCTTCGAAATACACAAATTTCTTATGTGACAGAGCATCCTCAAGACGTACCGGCTCAGCTTTTTCAGCAACCATACCCACCAGACCTGAACCTGTGCTGAGTTTGATTCGCCCCACAGAGCCTTTTTGAAATCCACGGTTAGCCATTAATAACAGGTTTTCAGGCTCATCTTCCACGTTTAAAAAGATAGAACAGATATCGATACATAAAGCATCAATCAAATTTTCCACGATAAGGTCCAACGCCGACTGAATATCTGGCGCCTGATCTACTTTTTTAACAATCTTCTGTAATGTGTGGATCAGAGATGGCATAAATATTAACGGCTTACCATAGAGGCAGAATTTACAAGATGCGCATTGAGCTGCTGCAAGGCACAGCGATAGACACGCTTTTTAAAATAAACAACATTGTCGACAGGATACCAGTAATCAACCCATTTCCATTGATCAAATTCGGGCTTGCTGGAGGCTTCCAGGTTGAGACGCTTTTCCTCACCTACCAGCTTTAACAAAAACCACTTTTGTTTTTGTCCAATACAAACCGGTTGACTATTCCGCCTAACCATACGTTTGGGCAATTTATAGCGTAGCCAGCTATTGGTTGATGCAATAATCTCAACGTCTTTTGATTTCAGCCCAATCTCTTCCCAAAGCTCACGATACATTGCCTGTTCCTCATCCTCGCCCCCATCCACTCCACCCTGCGGAAACTGCCAGGCATCCTGCCCCATACGGCGCGCCCACAGCACAGCCCCCTGTTTATTAGCCAGGATTATACCTACATTCGCGCGATAACCATCAGAATCAATCACTTAGAGGAAACTCATGAGATAAAATGACCTGTTATTCTTGCACAAAATCCTTATAGTGACCAATTTATCGCGAGCGCAGCAAACATGGCCCTGAGTATATTCGACCTGGATAACACCCTGATTACACATGATAGTGACTTTTTATGGGGTCAGTATCTGGTCGATAACAAAATTGTAGACCCTCTCAAGTATGAAGAAAAAAACCGCCAGTTTTATGAAGATTACGAACAGGGTAATCTGGATATCGACAGCTATCTGCGTTTTTCCCTGGAACCTTTAACGCAGTTTCCTGTTCAGCAGCTCTACCAGTGGCGCGCAGATTTTGTGGAAAATACCATCAAACCACTCATCGCCAGGGGCACCCCGGCATTATTACAGAAGCATAGAGATCAGGGTGACACCCTGATGATCATTAGTGCCACCAATTTATTCGTTACCGAACCCATAGCTGAATTACTGGGCATACAACACATTATATCCACCAAACCCGAGATGATTGATGGGAAATATACCGGCAATTACCTGGGAATACCGACTTTTCAACAGGGCAAGGTAAACGCCCTGCGAGAATGGATGAGTCAAAACCAGCTGAATTTATATGGCAGCAGCTTTTATAGCGATTCGCATAACGACCTGCCTTTGCTGGATGAGGTTGATTATCCGGTGGCAGTCAATCCAGACGATCGTCTGGCCCAGATCGCAAACGAACGCAACTGGCCAGTTATCGATCTACGAAAATAGCAATGCTGAATCAGGCTTTCGGCAGGGTCACACCCTGCTGTCCCTGATATTTACCTCCACGATCTTTGTAAGAGGTTTCACAGACTTCATCTGATTCAAAGAAAAGCATCTGAGCCACACCTTCATTGGCATAGATCTTTGCTGGCAAAGGTGAGGTATTGGAAAATTCCAGAGTGACATGCCCTTCCCATTCCGGCTCTAGCGGGGTGACATTAACGATAATACCACAACGTGCATAAGTAGACTTACCCAGACAAACCGTTAGCACGCTGCGAGGAATGCGAAAATATTCAACCGTACGTGCAAGTGCGAATGAATTAGGCGGAATGATACAGACATCGGAATTGACATCGACAAAGCTGTCGTCAGAAAAATTCTTTGGATCTACGATAGCAGAATTGATATTCGTGAAAATCTTGAACTCACTGGCACAACGCACATCGTATCCATAGCTTGAAGTCCCATAGGAAATAATACGACCCTGCTCCGACTCACGCACCTGCCCGCTTTCGAAGGGTTCAATCATGCCTTCATTTTCAGCCATGCGCCGAATCCACTTATCTGACTTGATAGCCACAGCCTGTCCTCGAACATTAAAGGCGCGGATTATACCTGTCAGTGAAAATGGATAAAAGAGCTTAAGGAGCTAAGCAGCTATTAATGCAGCTGAAGCGAACTCGGCTTTTTCATTTTTATAAGCTCTATGCACCACCTTATAAACCAGATGTGAAATGGTCGAGAAGATAACTCGACAATCTGCATCATCTTTATACTTTGCATGGCACTCGTTGATCCTGTCCACCAGATGCAACAAAAATTCCAGATCGCTGCCCGAAAGTATCTCTTCTGTTTTCATATTTTTACGGATGGAGAGTATACGAGGTAAGCTATGTTGCACCATATCATCAAGCAGCACGACCAGCATGCTCTCATCATGATCTACAGTCATTGTTATGTCCTCCAATGGATTTTCAGCGACCTGTGAAGCGCTGAATTGCATTTATTTTTTATTTTCTATGTAGCAACGCAATCCATCCTAAACCCTATTTCACATCAGGTATATATTCGATTTTTTATCCCCTGACCTGAGTGATTAGCTCAATTTATCCCAATAGGGATGATCTCCAAATCTATTCTGTAGAAAATCAACCAGCGCTCTTACCCTGGCAGGCATCAACCGACCTGGTGGAAAGACCGCATACAGGCCAGATTCAGGGGAAGGGAAATCAGCCAGCACACGCACTAAATCACCAGACTGCAATAAGCGGTAGGAAATAAATGTCGGTGAATTTACCAGACCAAGGCCATTCACCGCTGACCGCACCAGAAAATCACCATTATTTGCCGACAGGTAATTTTTTGGCATAAACGATTGAAGCCTGGCATCGACAAGATAACGCCAGCCTAAATTTGCCGGCACATTGGTATAGTACAGCCCCAGGTGATCAGGCAATTGAGAAGGATGTTCAGGGGCCCCGTAACGCTTCAGATATTCTGGACTGGCGCAGGTAGCCATACGAACAATGCCCAGCTTGCGTACCAGCAGATTGGAATCCTGCAGATTACCCGCTCGAACGGCCAGATCGAAACCTTCTTCCACCAGATCGATCTGCCTGTCATTCAGGTCGATATTAAGATCTATATTGGGATAAAGTGATTTAAACTCACTGACGACACTGGAGAGATGCTGAATACTGAAGGATAAAGGTGCTGCCATGCGAATCCGCCCCTTTAGCTCTACCTGCTCATCACTGATGATCTGTTCCACTTCTTCCAGCTCAGCCAGTATCTGAACCGAGCGCTGGTAAAATTGTTGACCCTGATCAGTTAGAGACAACTTACGCGTAGTTCGCTGCAATAACTGAACACCCAGGCGCTGCTCAAGCTCACTCACACGTCGAGACAACGAAGACTTAGCCATATCCAGCTTGTCAGCAGCCCCGGTGAAGCTCATCTGTTCCACCACTGTTACAAAAGCATGAATCTGTTCAAATTTATTAGCTCGCATACATTTCTCCTGTTATGAATCAACAAGCTATTGTTTCACTTTATAGAACTATGTTTTGCTAATATATCTATTTATCCATATTTATAAAACAATAATAATAACCTCCATATAAAAACAACCCATTGGAGCAAGCAAAATGAGTCATACCATATTAAGTATTAGTGCCAGTTCTAACCCACTTGGATCAACCTCTCTCAAATTGAGCCAACAAGTTGAAGCGCTACTGGATCAACATCACACAGAGGTAAACCTTATTAAGCGTGATGTAAGTCAGAACCTGCCTTTGATCAATGCTGAGTGGATAGCTGCCAGCTACACGCCCAAAGCTGATCGTAGCGATGCACAGAACAAGCTGTTAGCGCTGTCAGATGAATTGATAGAAGAACTGAAAGCAGCCGACGAAATTATTATTGCCACCCCCATGTATAATTTCTCAGTACCTGGCGGTCTTAAGGCATGGATTGATCTGATAGCACGAGTGGGCGAAACCTTTCAATATACTGACGAAGGTCCACAGGGTCTGGTTGAGAACAAACCGGTAACACTTATTATCAGTACTGGCGGCGTACCCATTGGTAGTCCTATGGATTTTGTAACGCCTTATCTCAAGCAGGTATTAGGGTTTATTGGAATTACTGATGTAAACGTCGTCAGTGCCGAAGGTATGAATGTTTCGCCAGAAGCAAGCCTGCAAAAAGCCAATGAACAGATTGAGCAACTTTTGCAACAGCGCGTTAAAGCTGCATAGCAATTTCATCACGAATAATGATCAGATGAAATCTATTCTATTTATGTAAAACATGGCTATCACTGGCAGTCTGTTATATACATCTTTGCCAGGGCCTGTTAACACTTGATAAGGAGTAAAGCTATGAATCGACATATTACACAGTTTATAAAAGGTATGCCGGCAACCGATGGTGCCGGTGTGGAACTGGTGCGAGTTATCGGTCAACCTGCACTCATGCAGCTGGATCCTTTCCTGATGCTGGATGCGTTTCGTTCGGATAATCCAGATGATTACATCGCCGGATTTCCACCGCACCCGCATCGTGGATTTGAAACCGTAACCTATCTGCTAAATGGCAGGATGCGCCACAAGGATAACGCTGGGCATGAAGGTGTAATTGAGCCTGGTGGCATCCAATGGATGACAGCAGCCAGAGGTATTGTGCATTCAGAAATGCCAGAGCAGGAAGACGGATTACTAGAAGGTTTTCAGCTGTGGGTTAACCTGCCTGCCGAGCATAAGATGGATGCGCCAGGCTATCAGGAACACAATGCAAGCAAGATACCTGTAGAAGCACGCGAGGGCAGTCAGCTTCGTGTTATTACCGGAACTACCTGTCAGGGAACAACTGGCCCCGTGGTTCAGCCTCTGACTGATCCATTGTATCTGGATGTCACAGTAGAGCCTGATGCACAATTCAGTGAAAGCCTGAACAGTGAACATAATGCCTTCTTATATGGAATTGAAGGCGCTGCCTTGCTGGAAGATAGTCAGGGCAAACAACATGCTGTTGGTAAAGATCAGCTGGTGGTACTTAGTAAGGGCGACAACCTGAGTGTAACAGCGGGTTCTGAAGGCAGCCGGTTTTTACTCATCGCAGGCAGGCCGTTAAATGAGCCAATTGCGCGTGGTGGTCCATTTGTAATGAATACCCGGCAGGAAGTGGAACAGGCATTTTACGATTATCAATCAGGCAAATTTTAATTTAAGCCCGAATCTCTTTTAGAGATTCGGGCTTTTTTATTTGTTAAGCTTAAACACCCAACCAATTGTCAGCCTCATTGCTCAGCAGTCGAGGAGGCCCCATTCCGCTTTTTTACAACCTGATACCGCAACAAAGTCTCCCACTGACTTGAATCGGATTCTATTGCCTCGAAAACCACGTAAACCTCTTCGTAAAAACCACTCAACTGGTACCCTTTATCTACAACGTAGCGTCGTAACTTTTCCAGCGACTGGGGGATGTTTTCATAACGGCCCATGTGGCGGATCTCGGCGATGCGTGTTTCGTTTCTACGCTGATAAAAGATCTTTACCTCGGCACTGTCTTTTATATCTGCGAGTCCAAGCGCTGTTTCCGCTACTGGTCTGGCATAGTCTATCTCCCATTCCTGCGCTGGTTTGGTTTCCCTTTGATTCCAGTCGAGCTGCCTGCCGCTGATATAAGCGGGCGACAGTTTGAGTTTTCTGCTGGCGCTGTACAGGGTAACCGCTGCAGTGTCTCGGGTAACGACGGGGTCGCCTGTAATGCGCGCGACTAATACCTTGCCTGCCGTGAGCGTATATATACGCGGCTGGTAGCGTTGTTGTTCGACGCGCCAGTCATATACCACAGCAAATAAAACCGCAGGTATCAATATCGCGAAAAATTTAACCCGCATCGTTTCAACGCAGCAGTTGCGGAATGAGTGGGCCATCGAGTCGGGGCTTGCCGATCAACTTGGGTATAAACGCGTTAAACAGGTAAACAAAAGGAACAGTCAACGCCATGCTGATTACGGTCACACAAACACCACTGACGAGAATCAAACCCGGACCATCCGCAAAATGGTTGAGCAGCAGTGCCGCCAGCCTGTCGTTGATAAAATGATAAAAAACACCGTTCAGGCCAAAAACGACCAGGGTGTTGGCGCCAAGATAGGCAAGAAATTGCTGTTGGCCGGATAGTCTGGCTAGAAGCATAATCATCACACTGCCGATTATCGCGGTGATGGGAAAAAGGATCGGATTGCCATGCGACGAGGCAACCATCACCACGGCATCGTAAGACGGTATCGTGAACATGCCCTTGTTCAAATCGTAGGTGAAATAGACCAGCGCCAGACAAACTATCAACCCGACAAGACCTTTAATCAAAGGCATCGATTCAACGAGGAAGTTTTTACGTCTCAGGTAAACCCCTACCAGATAAAGCGAGTAAGCAGAAAACGCTTCCAGAATCATGAAGTATGGATAAATCTTGCCGTCGGGTGATAGCAGATTGAGCGGGTTCAGAACACCGGCATTCCAGGCGAGTATCGAACCGATCAGGTAGTAGCCTAACGCGATACCGATAATTCTGGCCTGAGAGTTAAGATAGCGAGCGGTGAAGTAATGCATGCTCTCCACCACAAACAGGCAGATCAGAAACCAGGTGGGGATATTGAAAAAAGGAAATCCCGCCAGAAAAGTAGCTGCGATCCCTTTGACGTAACCATCAACCGAGGGTAGTTCAAGTCCCGCGCTGAAACCGCTGCCCCAGAATGTCGGGATGACCAGAATAAAGGTCAGAAACGCATAGGGAAGCAGGCGCGACAGTAACTGTCGCCTTGTAAAGGTAGCAAAGTCATGACTGCCACTCAAATCTTTCGCAATATAGCCGGATAGAATGAAAAACAGCGGCATATGGAAGGAATAGATGAACTTGTAATGCACAGCAGCAATCGCGCTACCTTCCTTCATGCAGCTTTCGATAAAGTGGCCGTAATAGACCAGAATAACGCCATACAGCCTGGCGATATCGATAAATTGAATGCGACTGGCGGACAGCTGCTTCACGGCACCTGCCCCAGAGAAAATCCTTTAGCCAGATGATTGCGCACAAAATAAATCATCAACACACCCGGCAAAATCGCCACCACGGTCATGGCGCTCATCCAGCCTATGGAATTCAACCCTAGCGCCGTCCCGGCACGTAGTAGAATCGAGCCGAAGGGAACGGCATCAATCGTGGTCACCCAGTTCGCCAACAGGATTTCAACCCAGGAAAAGATAAAACAGAAGAACGCAGTCACACCTATGCCCGGCGCGATAGAGGGAATCAGCACACGCATAAAATACTGCGGCAAGGAATAGCCATCCAGCATAGCGGTCTCATCGAGCTCACGCGGGACCGAGGAAATAAATCCTTCGAGAATCCACACCGCGACGGGTACCGTAAAAAAACAATGCGCGAGCGCGACAGCGACATGGGTATCGGCGATGCCAACGCTGGAGTAAAGCTGCAGCAATGGTATCGCCACCGCTGCCGGCGGGGTCATTCTGCTCGCCAGAAACCAGAAAAACACATGACGCTCAGCGAGAAAGGAATAGCGCGAAAAGGCAAAGGCGGCCGGCACGGCGACTATCAGGGTGATGATATTGTTGATAAGCACATAAATCAGTGTATTCAAAAGCGCCATATAGGCCTGTGAATCACTGAATATAGCTTCGTAATTACCGAGCGTTCCCAGCATTGGAATCGGGGTGATACTATTCTTGATTTCAAATTCCGTTTTAAAGCTGTAGTTAACGATGGAATACAACGGCAGCAGTATCACGGCCACATAAACCATCGGGATGTATTGTTTGATTGCGCGTAGTCTTTTCATAGTAATAGGCAATGAGATCAGTGCTGCGGAGACATCACTTTGTAGAGAACCCACGAAAACAACAGGATGATCAACAGATAGATCAGAGCGATAGCGGAAGAATGGCCCAGGTCGAATTGCTTTACCGCAGTCTGCATAATCTCATGTGACAGAAATATGGTTGATTTGCCCGGCCCGCCACGGGTCAGGATAAACGGCTCAATATATATCATGAAACTATCCAGGAAACGTAACAGTACAGCGATCATTAGCACCCGTTTCAGCCGAGGTAACTCTACATGGCGAAAGATATTCCAGCGGCTCGCACCATCGACTTGCGCAGCCTGATAATAAGGGTATGGAATCGCCAGTAAGCCTGAATAACACAGCAGCACCACCAGACTCGTCCAGTGCCAGACATCGACAAAGACAATGACAGCCCAGGCCGTTATCATATGGTTCATATCAATGCTTGTATGAAACAAAGACAGCAGCGCGCCGAGAGAGCCCCACTGCGGGTGAATAATCAACAGCCACATCAATCCCACAGCCACCCAGGGGATCATCAACGGTACCGCGATAACCATGATATAAATCGAAACCAGTTTGCCTTTTCTCGGCAACGAGAGGGCAATCAGAATCCCCAGGGGTACTTCGATACTCAAAACGATGATCGAAAAGGCAAAGGTTCGCAGCAGACTGTGATAAAACTCGCTGGAACCCAGTACTTCGCTAAACCACTTCGCACCCACCCAGAAAAAATCGTTGCCGTAAAAAACGTCCTGTACCGAATAGTTCACGA
>JBNLGQ010000036.1:0-52896 GCA_050306135.1 Gammaproteobacteria bacterium | reverse complement strand
TGTACCCAGTTTTTCCCCATTTGCTCACAGGCTTGTCTAATTTTGAAAGCGCTACCTACTAGAGATTTAAACGGACTTTCAAAATCCTTTGTCAGGTAAACCCAGTGTTGTAGGTCGGAAAAGCGCAGCGCCTTCCGACGTTCAAAAAAGCGCAGCGCCTTCCGACTTTTAGAGAACGAAGTATTTCCGACGTTCAAAAAAGTGAAGCGTCTACCTAACAATATGGAATAACAAATTTACCTTGCAACCCAATTGACAAATGGATGGGTTCCAATTTGAGCTGGTCTTTAGTTTTGTGGTTGGTGGTTTCTTTGACTATGTCGGAAGGCGTCGTTCCTCCTTTTCCGACCTACACACTGGCGTTTACCAGGCATGGAAATAGGAAAATTGCAACCATTTAAACTTCCGTGTTCTCTGTGCCCTCTGTGGTTAAAGGGTTTTAAGGCATAAAACAAATACCACATTGATTCAAATCGTCACTCATCAGGTAAAGCATTATGTCTTTATGTTCTGCTGGAGTAGGTAGTGAATCATTCTCCATAGAAGCAGGGAATGCACGAATATGTAATGCGGTTTTTGATGGACCAGGGTTGAAACTGTTTACAAATAGATTGGAGCCTTCGTATTCAGCAGCCAGATTTTGCATAAGTCCATCGACTGCCTTTTTACTCACTGTATAGGCGTCCCAGTAAGCGCCTTTTTTTGCATCGGTCATGAAAACTAATGAGGCATGCGCTGATTTTTTGAGTAAATCGATCAGGTGTTTGGTCATCATATAGGGTCCATTCAGATTGACCTGCATAACCTTGTACCAGCCTTCGGTTTCGCTATGCTGGAATGGGGTGGGGTCACCCAGAATACCTGCTGCATGTACCAGTCCATCCAGTCGACCAAATTCCTTATCTATGTTTTGCGCCATATCGTAGTAATCCTTTTCGGTAGCGCCTTCCAGATTGAGAGGATAGATGGCAGGAGTAGGGTAGCCTGCTTCTTCGATTTCATCGTACAGGTTTTCCAGCAGGCGTACGTTTTTGCCGAGCAGGATTACAGTGGCTCCATGACTAGCGTAGGCTAATGACATGGCTTTGCCATAGGCGCCGGTTGCTCCGGTAATCATGATGACCTTATCTTTCAGGCAGTCTGCCTGGGGTGTAAAGCCTGTAGGTATAGATGCTGTGTTCATAGTGTTTTCAATTGTATAAATAATTAAGCTTTAAATCAGTTGAAGAATTTGCTGTGGATGTTCAATCTGATGTTGTGCCTGCCATTGCTCCAGATCTGCATTCTCGCTGATATAGCCATATTTTGCGATGACTGTGATCATTTGCGCGGCATTTCCAGCAATGATATCACGAGGGTCGTCGCCAATATAAAGACAGCGTTTACAATCCACATTGATTCGCTCGGCAGCTGAGGTCAGCGGCAGGGGGTGCGGTTTTTTCTCTGGCGTAGTGTCGGCGGATATAGTTACTGCTGATCGCTGGTCGAGCTTTAATCTCTGCAACAACGGTTCAGTGAGCCAGCCGGGCTTGTTGGTGACTATGCCCCAGGGAATTGAATGAGTTTCCAGTGTTTCCAGCACTTGTTCAAAGCCTTCGAACAGACGCGAGTGATCAGCGATATGCTCAAGATAATAGTCCAGCAGGCGTAAGCGTAGTGGCTCAAGTTCAGTTTCCTGACGGTGTTGTTCAAATGCCAGTTTGATCAATGCCAGGCCGCCCTGAGAAACATGCGGACGAATCTCTTCAAGGGGCAGAGCCACCATCCCTTCTTCAACCACAACATGGTTTAATGCCGCTGCCAAATCAGGAGCGGTATCGACCAGGGTGCCATCCAGATCGAATAAAACAGCCTGTATGGACATACGAATTATCTGTGGCGACAGGACATCAGATAATTAACATCAACGTCACGACTCAGACTATATTGCCGCGTGATGGGGTGGTAACTCATACCACTGACATCCTGCACTTCCATACCCGATTCACGTACTGCTCGCGCAAGCTCTGAGGGCTTGAGGAACTTGTTGTAATCATGGGTGCCTTTGGGCAACATCTTCATGATGTATTCTGCACCCACGATAGCCAGTAAATAGGATTTAGGATTCCTGTTTAGCGTGGATAGCGCCATGCTGCCGTCAGGTTTAAGTGCCTGTGCGGCGGCATTGATAATCGATGATGGATTCGGTACATGTTCAAGTAATTCCATGCAGGTAATTACATCAAACTGTTGAGGATGTTGAGTGCAGAATTCTTCCGCTGTGATTTGTTGATAATCCACCTTGAGGCCTGATTCCAGTAGATGCATGCGAGCAACATCCAGCGATAGTTCGGCCATATCTATGCCTGTCACTATGGCTCCTTTTGCAGCCATGGCTTCTGACAGTATGCCGCCTCCGCAGCCGATATCCAGCACCTTTTTGCCTTCCAGCCCGCCGCATTGCTGTTCTATATAACTGATGCGCAGGGGATTGATATCATGCAGTGTTTTGAATTCGCTTTCGGTATCCCACCAGCGACTGGCTATAGACTGAAATTTTTCAACTTCAGCGTGATCGACGTTTTGTTTATTCATGAATTATCTGAAATTTTTTGCTGCCACTGCTGGGCTTTTGAAATAATGCCTACCGCATCTATATCGGTAAGCTGATAGTTGTTGAGTTTGTTGATGCCGTTAATCCAGACATGTGAGACCTGCAGGCTGTTGCAGGCGTATACCAGTTGTGCAACCGGATCATAAACGGGCTGGCTGTTAATCTGTGAAAAATCGACCGCAATCATATCGGCTTTTTTACCAATCTCAAGTGAACCGATTTGCTGATCCAGCCCCAGAGCTTTAGCGCCGTTAATAGTTGCCATGCGAATGCTTTGCTCGGCATTACAGCTGCTTGCATCACCCGACACTCCTTTAGCCAGCAATGCTGCACTGCGCATTTCTCCAAACATGTCCAGGTCATTATTACTGGCCGCACCATCGGTGCCGAGGCAGACGTTACTGTTTTGCTGTTGCAATTTACTGACCGGACAGAAACCGCTAGCCAGCTTAAGGTTTGATTCTGGGCAATGTACGATATTTACCCCGGTTTCAGCCAGACGCTCCAGCTCCATTTCATTCAGGCTGGTCATGTGTACAGCCATCAGATTGGGGTTTAGTAAGCCGAGTTGATCGAGTCTTTCAAGAGGACGCATCCCGCTATTTTTTACCGCTTCGTCGACTTCAAACTGAGTTTCATGGATATGCATATGAACCGGTAGGTCGAGTTCATTGCTATACATAGCGATCTGTTTTAGAGGGTCGTCTGAAACGGTATATGGGGCATGTGGTGCCAGTGCAGATGTTATCAATGGATATTCACGAATTTCATCGTGTACCGATATGGCCTTGTCCAGATACTCATCGGCGGATTGCGCCCACATGGTTGGAAAATCCAGTACGATAAGTCCTGTGCTGGCGCGCATGCCCATCTGCTGACAGGTTTTGGCCATCACATCCGGGAAGAAGTACATATCGTTGAAACAGGTAGTACCACCACGAATCATTTCGGCCACAGCCAGCTTGACGCCATCTTCGATAAACTCGCGATCTACCCAGCGACTTTCAACTGGCCAGATGTGATTGTTCAGCCAGTCCATCAGCGGTAGGTCATCTGCAATGCCTCGCATCAGGCTCATGGCGGCATGAGTATGGGTGTTAATCAGTCCTGGCATCAGAACATGGTTGTCCAGCTCGAATATTTCTGCCTGTTCCAGCTCATGGGGCAGCAGTTGATTAGCGGGAACAATGCTTTGAATCTTGTCACCGTTAATTATCAGCGCAGCGTGTTCCAGCAGCTCAAACTGCGGGTTAACGGTCAAAATCCAGCGGGCTTTTATAATGGTTAGAGTTTTCATGCGCGAACCTTAAGGCGAAATTGAATATTGTGCAACGTTACGACACATTTTAACCGTATAATACGCGCTTTTTAGTCCGGTAAAATCATGTCTACACATCCATCCAAGATTTCCCCTATTAGCTGGTCGAATGACAGCCTGATCCTGATTGATCAACGTAAACTTCCTCAGCAGATGGTGAATCTGGAATGCACAACACTGGAACAGGCTGCACAGGCGATTAAGGATTTAGTCGTTCGTGGCGCGCCCGCTATAGGTATTACTGCGGCTTATGCGGTCTGTCTGGGGTATCGTCAGTGGCAACAGGATTCGAGTTATGAATTTGAACAGGCGCTAAGGTTATTAAATGATGCTCGACCCACAGCGGTCAATCTGAGCTGGGCGGTGCAACAGCAACGGCTGGTGCTTGAGAGTCAGTGCGAGGATATGCCGCAGGCATTACTGGATAATGCCAGACGTATTCATCAACAGGATCTGGATGACAATCTGGCCATGGGTCAGCTAGGAGCCAGTCTGATCAAACCAGGAAGCCGGGTGTTGACGCATTGTAATGCGGGTGCTCTGGCTACTGCAGGCTATGGAACCGCGCTGGGTGTGATTCGCAGTGCCTGGCATGAGAAGCGTCTGGATCGTGTATTTGCTTCAGAAACACGACCCTGGACGCAGGGCCTGCGCTTAACTGCCTGGGAGCTGGCTGAGGATGATATCCCTGTCTCGGTCATTATTGAGGGTGCTGCATCCTCTTTATTTACTCAGATGAAGATTGACTGGGTTATTGTGGGTGCGGATCGAATCTGCGCTAATGGTGATGTCATTAATAAGGTAGGCACCAACAACCTGGCAGTTATGGCTCAGCATTATGGGGTTTCCATGATGGTGGTTGCTCCCATGACGACGGTCGATATGGCCACCGAAAGTGGTGATCAGGTGGAGATTGAACAACGTGGTCAGGATGAAATTCTGGGTCAGTATTATGCCTCTCAGAGCAGGGTAGATGCATGGAATCCTGTGTTCGATGTGACCGCAGCAGGTCTGGTGACAGCCATCGTCACAGAGAAGGGTATTGTTATGCAGCCCGACAAAAACAAAATGAAGGGGTTGTTTTTGCAAAAATAAATAGAATTCACCCCTAAATGGGCTCTAAGCGGCGTTTATTGGGCTAGTGGTTTTGCCAGGGTATGTGTTAAAATCGCTCAAATCAAAAATACGGAGCCGCTAGCACAATACAACGTCTGGCGATTTAGCAATAAATATACTCAATTCCTATCATTTTTATTTCATCAAATTAACTCAATTTGATGCTCAACACGACCCGTTTAACGGGTTGTTGTATCGCTCGCACTGCCGCCAGGCTTAAGCTGAAACCCCCACATGAGAAACTGTTTGAATGGCTGATATAGCAAAGGAAATCTTTCCCGTAAACCTTGAAGATGAGATGCGCCAGTCGTATCTGGAATACGCCATGAGTGTCATCGTAGGGCGTGCTCTTCCAGACGTGCGCGATGGCTTGAAACCGGTGCATAGAAGGGTGCTGTTCGCGATGAGCGAACTGGGCAACGACTGGAATAAACCCTATAAGAAATCTGCCCGCGTGGTGGGTGACGTAATCGGTAAATACCATCCGCATGGTGATACGGCTGTGTACGATACGATAGTACGTATGGCGCAGCCATTTTCCTTACGCCACATGCTGGTCGATGGCCAGGGTAACTTTGGTTCGGTAGACGGTGATTCACCCGCTGCTATGCGTTATACCGAAGTACGCATGTCCAAGATTGCGCATGAGTTACTGGCGGATCTTGATAAGGAAACCGTTGATTTCACGCCTAACTACGATGAATCAGAGTCAGAACCCTCTGTTCTACCGACCAAAATACCTAATCTGCTGGTGAATGGATCCTCGGGTATTGCGGTAGGTATGGCGACTAATATACCTCCACATAACCTGGGTGAGGTTATTGACGCCTGTGTGTTGCTGGTGGATCAGCCGGATGCAACCGTTGAGCAATTGATGGAATGTATTCCAGGTCCCGATTTTCCGACTGCCGCCTTTATCAATGGTGCTCGTGGTATACGCGAAGCCTATCGCACTGGTCGTGGCAGAATCTATCTACGTGCTCGTACCGAAGTAGAAGAAGACAAGTCGGGCAAGCAAAGTATTATCGTGCATGAGTTACCTTATCAGGTGAATAAGGCTCGCCTGTTGGAAAAGATTGCCGAGCTGGTTAAAGAAAAGAAGATTGAAGGTATTACCGGTCTACGCGATGAGTCTGATAAGGATGGTATGCGTATGGTGATCGAGCTGCGTCGAGGTGAAATCGCCGATGTGATTCTGAATAACCTGTACCAGCAAACCCAGTTACAGAATGTATTTGGTATCAATATGGTGGCACTGGTCGATGGTCAGCCACGTTTATTGAATCTGAGCCAGATCCTGCATGCCTTTATCCGTCATCGTCGCGAAATCGTTACCCGAAGAACCATCTATGACTTACGCAAGGCGCGCGAACGTGCACATCTGTTAGAAGGTCTGGCGGTAGCCCTGTCCAACATCGATGAAATTATCGAACTGATCAAGAAATCACCCAGCCCTGCGGTTGCCAAAGCATCCTTACTGGAACGTGCCTGGGCGCCTGGTCTGGTGAATGACATGTTATTACGTGCCGGTGCTGCAGCTTCACGCCCGGATGGGCTGGGTACTGAATTTGGTCTGAATGAAAATACCTATCGCCTGACAGAAAAGCAGGCCCAGTCAATTCTGGATTTAAGACTGCACAAACTGACCGGTCTGGAGCAGGAAAAGATTATCAATGAGTATCGCGAGATTCTGGAAAAGATTGAAGATTTTCTGGATATTCTGAATCGCGAAGAACGCCTGATGTCTGAAATTCGCATCGAATTACTTTCAGCCAAAGAACAGTTTGCTGATGCCAGACGTACAGAAATTGTGATCGATCAGCAGGATCTGACGGTTGAAGATTTGATTAATGATGAAGAAGTCGTAGTGACTCTAAGTCATGCTGGCTACGCCAAGGCACAGCCTTTAGAGGGCTACACCGCTCAAAGAAGGGGAGGGCGTGGTAAAGCGGCCACCAAGGTTAAAGATGAAGACTTTATCGAAAAGATGTTCATCGCTTCTACGCACGATACGCTGTTGTGTTTCTCAACCCGTGGCAAGGTTTACTGGCTAAAGGTTTATCAATTACCTATAGGCTCCAGAGCTGCGCGTGGTCGTCCTATGGTCAACCTGTTACCACTGGAAGAAAACGAACGTATTACTGCAATACTGCCAGTGCGTGATTATCCTGAAAGCGACTTTATCTTTTTCGCTACTTCTGCAGGTACCGTTAAGCGTACACCGCTTTCCAGTTTCTCTCGACCCAGAGCCAATGGCATTATTGCGATTGATCTGCGCGATGAAGATAGTCTGGTTGGTGTACAGCTGACTCACGGTGAAAAAGACCTGATGATGTTTACCGCTTCAGGTAAGGGTATACGCTTCCCTGAGCAGGATGTAAGAGCCATGGGTCGTACTGCAGCAGGTGTGCGCGGTATTCGGATTAAGCCTGAGGATAAGGTCATCTCATTGATCGCAGTACAACCTGAAGAAGAGAATATTATTCTTTTTGCAACTGAAAATGGTTTTGGAAAAAGAACTAAAGTGTCAGATTTCTCTCGTCAGGGACGCGGTGGACAGGGTGTGATTTCTATCCAGACCACCGATAGAAATGGTCAGGTGGTTGGTGCCATACTGGCCAGCGATGAAGATGAAGTGATGTTGATCAGTAATGCCGGTACTCTGGTGCGAACCCCTGTTGAGGATATTTCAGTCATGTCGCGTAATACTCAGGGTGTTACTCTGATACGCCTAAGCAAAGATGAAAAACTGGTTCAAATTGAGCCTGTAGCCACTGAAGGCGAAGAAGAGGGTGAGGCAGGCAACGAATAATTTCGAGAATATATTTTGCACTGACAGCGTCGGGATTATAGTTTTGCTCAGCGGTGGTGCAGAGAAACTTAAACTTTAACTCAATGGGAAAAGAGAATGACACAAGTGTTTAATTTCAGTGCAGGTCCGGCTATGTTGCCGGCTGAAGTATTGCAGCAGGCACAAGAGGAGCTGGTAGACTGGCAGGGAAGTGGCATGTCGGTGATGGAAATGAGTCATCGTGGCAAGGAGTTTATGAGCATTGCCAGTACTGCTGAACAGGATCTACGCGAGCTGATGTCGATTCCTGATAATTATAAGGTGTTATTCTTACAGGGTGGAGCAAGTACTCAATTTGCTATGGTCCCTTTAAATTTGCTGGGACGTACTGGCAAGGCTGATTATAGCAATACGGGAGCCTGGTCAAAGAAGGCCATTGCAGAGGGTAAACGCTATGGAGAAGTTAATGTCTGCGCCACTTCTGAAGCTGATGGTTTTAATTCAGTACCGGATTATGCCAACTGGCAAATGTCAAAAGATGCTGCTTACCTACATATCACGCCGAATGAAACGATTGGTGGTGTAGAGTTCCAGGGTTTACCCGATAGTGGTGATGTGCCGATTATTGCGGATATGTCTTCTACTATTCTGTCTCGCCCAGTAGATGTGACCAAATACGGGGTCATCTATGCCGGAGCTCAGAAGAATATTGGACCTGCCGGTTTAACCATTGCCATCGTGCGTGATGATTTGATTGGTTCTGCCGCTGATAGCTGTCCGGCTATGTTGAATTATGCAACCTATGCTGAAAACGAATCCATGTACAACACCCCTCCAACCTATGCCTGGTATCTATCCGGCCTGGTATTTCAATGGTTGAAGAAGAATGGTGGCCTGGCGGCGATGGGAGAAGTCAATCAGCGTAAGGCACAAAAGCTATATGCTGCTATTGATGGAAATGACTTTTACTCCAATCCTGTCAGGGTAGAAAATCGTTCCTGGATGAATGTGCCTTTCGTGCTGAAAGATTCAGAGCTCGACGCGACCTTTCTGTCTGAAGCGAAGGATGCGGGTCTGGTAACTCTAAAAGGACATCGTTCAGTGGGTGGCATGCGTGCCAGTATCTATAATGCAATGCCAGAAGAGGGTGTGGATGTTCTGATTGAGTTCATGAAAGATTTTTCCAATCGAAACGGTTAAAACGACTAAAGGAATAGTGAAATGAAAAAAATATTAACTCTGAATAATATCTCAGCTCAGGGTCTGGAACGTTTACCTCGTGAGGGCTACGAGGTTTCATCTGAATGTTCTGAACCCGATGCAATCTTACTGCGTTCATTTAAGATGCATGATATGGAAATTCCATCATCACTGGTCGCGGTAGGTCGAGCGGGTGCCGGAGTTAATAATATTCCACTGGATAAAATGAGTAAGCATGGGGTGGTTGTTTTCAATGCGCCTGGTGCGAATGCTAATGCAGTAAAGGAATTAGTGGTTGCAGGTATGTTACTTGCCTGTCGTAATCTGTGTCAGGCCTGGGATTATACGAGCAGGCTTGAAGGTGATGATGCGGCGATTTCTAAACAGGTAGAAGAAGGCAAGAAAAAATATGTTGGCTACGAGCTACCTGGACGCACATTAGGTGTTATTGGTCTGGGAGCGATAGGGGTCAAAGTAGCAAATGTGGCTAGATCACTGGGGATGAAGGTCATTGGTTATGATCCCGGTATCAGCGTAAAAAGCGCCTGGAATCTGTCCTCTGATGTAAAAGCTACCAGCAGTGTTGATAGTATGATGACCAAGGTGGATTTTATCTCCTTGCATGTTCCATTGATACCCGCAACTAAAAATATCATCAATGCTGAACGACTGGCCATGATGAAAAAGGGTGCTGTGATCTTAAACTTTTCCAGAGAGGGTATTGTTGATGATCAGGCTGTGCTGGATGCACTTGAGTCGGGACATTTGCATGCTTATGTCAGTGATTTCCCTTCAAATTTGCTGAAAGGAAAGAAAGGGGTAATTATGCTGCCGCATCTGGGGGCTTCAACCCATGAAGCAGAGCAAAATTGTGCAATTATGGTGGCGGATCAGCTACGTGATTATCTGGAAAATGGAAATGTTACCAATTCAGTAAATTTTCCCGAGGTTCAATTGGCTCGGGCTACCGATTTCCGTCTGACCGTTGTAAATGAGAATATGCCGGATATGGTTGGCCAAATCTCACATATTCTGGGTGCTAACAATATTAATATCCATCATATGGTGAATGAATCACGCAAGGATATTGCTTATACTGTGATGGACCTGGATAAAACCATTGATGCTTCAGTGGTCGATAAATTAAAACAAATTAAAGGTGTACTAGCAGTACGTATTATCTGATGCCAGAAAAAACCAACTCAACTCTCGATTTGCTAAGTCTGAGGCAGCACATCGACGATATCGATGAGCAATTATTAAAGCTATTTAACCAGCGCGCTCAATATGCCATTCAGGTTGCTGATGCAAAAAAAGCCGAGCTAAAGGAGGGGGAGTCACTGGTTTTCTTCCGTCCAGATCGTGAAGTTCAGGTGATTAACCGTATTAAGCAGTTAAACCCGGGCCCGCTTAGCGATAAAGAAGCTGGCCGTTTAATTCGTGAAGTCATGTCAGCCTGTCTTGCTCTTGAACAGCCATTACGTATCGCTTATCTTGGACCTGAAGGGACTTTCACCCAGGCTGCAGCACTTAAACATTTTGGTCATTCTGTTGATACGGTGGCCATGAGTTGTATTCCCGATGTTTTTACAGCTGTCGAAGCAGGGCATGCGGACTTTGGGCTGGTGCCAGTTGAAAATTCTACTGAGGGTGTGATCAGTCATACTCTGGATATGTTCTTACACAGTGACCTGAAGGTCTGTGGGGAAGTTGAAATTCGAATTCATCACCAGCTGGCAAATCTTTCTCAGAATCCAGCTGACATCGAGAAAATATATTCTCACCAGCAATCCTTTGCTCAATGCAGGAACTGGCTTGACCAGAATTTCCCGGGTATTGAGCGAATTCCAGTGAGCAGCAATGCTGAAGCGGCACATCTGGCCAGTGAAGATAAATCAAGTGCGGCGATTTGCGGTATTCAGGCGGTTGAGATTACTGGCCTGAAGGTGTGTGCCAAGAATGTTGAAGATATGGCAAACAATACCACACGCTTCATGGTGATCGGTGATATGGAAGTAGCCGCAAGCGGTCATGATAAAACCTCATTGTTATTATCCACACGTAATCAGCCAGGGTCATTACTCTCACTGTTATCACCATTGGCTGAAAATAAAATCAGTATGAATAAGATAGAGTCACGCCCGTCGCCAGACCGTTTATGGGATTATGTATTTTTTATTGATATTGATGGTCATCAGAATGACGAGCATGTGGCCAGAGCTTTAGAAGGATTACAGAAGCAGGCTGCACTGTTCAAGATACTCGGCTCCTACCCTAAAGTTGCGCTTTAGTATGCGCACAAATAAAGACAGTCTTTGCTTTGGGGTTTGTAACCAGTGATTAATCATTTAAGCATCATCGGTGTCGGCTTAATCGGGAGCTCACTTGCTTTGGCCCTCAAGAAGGCAGGGTATGTAAACAAGATAACGGGCTACGGTCGTAATATCGAGAATTTAAAGCTGGGTGTTCAACTCGGGGTTCTGGATAGCTATCAAACTACTATTGCCGATGCGGTTAAAGATGCAGATGTGGTTGTGCTTGCTGTACCTTTAGGAGCAATGGACGCTGTACTTTCTGAGCTGGCAGATGCCATCTCAGAAAGCGCTGTGATTACCGATGTTGGCAGTGCCAAAGCGACAGTGATTGATAGTGCTCGGGCACGATTAGGGAAGAATTTCTCCAGTTTTGTGCCGGGTCACCCCATCGCAGGTACCGAGCGTAGTGGTGTTGAAGCTGGCTTTGCTACCTTATATCAGGATCGAAAAATTATTCTGACACCCGTTGCTGAGACCTCTAGCGACGCTCTAGAAATCGTACGCAATATGTGGCTGGCCTGCTCAGCAGAAGTTGAATCCATGGATGTACAGCATCATGATCGGGTACTGGCCGCCACGTCACATCTGCCGCATATGCTGGCTTTTTCACTGGTATCTCATTTATCCAAGATGAGTGATCAGGATGAGATTTTTAGTTATGCTGCGGGTGGGTTTCGCGATTTTACGCGTATTGCATCCAGCGATCCGGTCATGTGGCGAGATATCTGTCTGGCCAATAGTGAGGCTTTGCTGGAATTGATAGAAGGCTATCAGCGAGAGCTGGATTCAATCTCTAAAGCCATCAGAGAGCATGATGCTGATGCCCTACATGATTCATTTAAGGATGCAAAGCATACCCGAGACCAGTTGCGAAAGTTGTAATACTTATGTTACGCAGCACAATTTAAACTAACCTTTTGTAATTTATGCCTGCTACATAAGGTACAATCGGTATTCAAAATTCACTCAAACTTATTTAAGCAATGACAACATATATCTGTAATCCTGCTGGTCCTGTATACGGTTACGTCCGGGTACCAGGTGATAAATCAATGTCGCACCGCTCTATTATGTTGGCCTCAATTGCCAATGGCACTACCGAAATCAGTGGTTTTTTACATGGTGAAGATAGTCTGAATACATTGAAAGCCTTTCAGGCAATGGGAGTAGATATTCAACAAACTGAATCTGAAATCATCGTTCAGGGTGTCGGTTTGCATGGCCTGTCTAAACCTGCTGTTGAACTTGATATGGGTAATTCAGGTACAGCCATGCGTTTGCTGGTTGGTCTACTCAGCGGTCAGGCGTTTGATTCGGTATTAATTGGCGATGCTTCTCTCTCATCACGCCCAATGAAGCGAGTGATAGATCCTGTTGAATTGATGGGTGCCAGGGTCGATAGCCAGCCAGGGGGTACTGCACCCTTAACGATTCATGCTCAAACCAGACCTTTGCAAGCCATTCGCTATCCATTACCGGTTGCATCTGCTCAGATTAAATCCTGTGTGCTGCTGGCCGGGCTCTATGCAGATGGTGTGACCGAAGTGATTGAACCTGCACCCACCCGTGATCATAGCGAAAGAATGCTACGAGGATTCGGTTGTGAAGTGATTACTCAAGATAACCACATCAGTATGCGTGGCGGACAGCAGTTAACGGCCTGTAATATTGAAGTCCCTGCAGATATCTCATCCTCGGCCTTCTTTCTGGTTGCTGCAAGTATTACTCCTGATAGCGAGCTTACGCTCACTCATGTAGGTATTAATCCAACTCGTACCGGTGTGATAGATATCCTGCTGTTGATGGGTGCTGATATTACATTGATCAATGAGCGTGAAGTGGGTGGAGAGCCTGTAGCCGATATTGTTGTGCGTAGCGCCAAGTTAAAAGGCATTCAAATTCCCGAACATCTGGTACCTCTGGCGATAGATGAGTTCCCGGTTTTATTCGTTGCAGCCAGCTGCGCCACGGGTACTACGGTACTCACTGGAGCCGAAGAATTAAGAGTAAAGGAGAGTGATCGTATTCAGGTAATGGCCGATGGTTTGAATACTCTGGGTATTTCTGCTGAAGCTACGCCGGATGGTATTGTGATTCAGGGTGGTGAAATTGGCTCAGGTAGTGTTGAATCACATGGCGACCATCGTATCGCGATGGCTTTTGCTGTTGCATCTTTACGGGCACAGGGAACAATCACTATCAATGACTGTGATAACGTGAATACCTCTTTTCCTGGTTTTAGCGAGCTTGCCAAGCATGCTGGTTTCGATATCAGGGTGGAGGAGTGATCATGACAGCCTATGTCGTCACCATTGATGGCCCCAGTGGCTCAGGGAAGGGCAGTCTAGCGTTACGGGTTGCGCGTGAGCTAGGTTTTCATATTCTGGATAGCGGTGCTATTTATCGTCTGGCTGCATTACAGGCATTAAACGAAGGTGTCGATCTGTCAGATGAATCTGCCGTGCTGGGAGCCATAAGCTCCATGCAGATCAGCTTTGAAAGCGGTGATGAATTGACTATCCCTTATCTGAATGGGAAAGATGTAGCAAATGAGATACGTGAAGAAAAAACCGCTTCTTCTGCCTCCATCATTGCTGCATATCCCACTATTCGTGACCATTTGTTGCAACTACAACGTGATTTTTTCCAACCTCCGGGACTGGTGGCTGATGGTAGAGATATGGGCACAGTCGTGTTCCCGCAGGCAAAAATTAAGCTTTTTTTGCATGCCAGCGCTGAAGTAAGGGCAAATAGGCGTTATAAGCAGTTGATTGATATGGGTTTATCCGCTAATATGGCCGATCTGCAAAAAGAAATTGAAATCAGAGACGATCGCGACCAAAATCGCCCCGTCTCTCCATTGATTCCAGCTCCAGATGCAGTAGTCGTAGATTCAAGTATAATGGACCTGCAGCAGGTTTTCGAACTTGTCATGGATCATATACAAATGGTCAACGACTCAAAAGCTGAAGTTTAGCCACTTAAACTTCGGTATATTTAGCCGTGGTGTCAGACACTCTGCCGCCATGTTTTATTAACTAGACTGTAATCATGGGCTCTCCTTAGCCTGATTACTTACTTTTATTCTTTAGGAAAAATCTTCCATGTCAGAAAGTTTCGCAGAAATGTTTGAGGCAAGTTTTGCTCAAACAAATATGAACGTAGGTGAAATAATTACCGGTGAAGTTGTAGGTATCAACCGTGATGTTGTTATCGTAAATGCCGGACTCAAATCTGAAGGTGTTATACCAGTAGAACAGTTTTACAATGAAAAAGGTGAACTCAGCGTCGAGATCGGTGATCAGGTTGAAGTTGCACTAGATTCATTTGAAGATGGTTATGGTGAAACCAGACTGTCTCGCGAAAAAGCTAAACGTGCTCGTGCCTGGAAACGTCTTGAGCAGGCGCTTGAAGCCGATGAAATCGTTACCGGTCGTTTTACCGGAAAGGTCAAAGGCGGATTTACTGTTGATATCGGTGAAATTCGTGCATTCCTGCCAGGTTCTCTGGTAGATGTAAGACCTGTTCGAGATACAGCATATCTCGAAGAAAAAGATCTTGAATTCAAAATCATCAAGCTGGACCAGAAGCGCAACAATGTTGTGGTATCTCGTCGTGCAGTGGTTGAGCAGGAATTCAGTGAAGAGCGTGAAAAAATGCTGGAATCACTGAAAGAAGGCGAAAAGGTTACTGCTATCGTCAAGAACCTGACCGATTACGGTGCATTCCTGGATCTGGGTGGTATCGATGGTCTGTTACACATTACCGATATGGCCTGGAAGCGTGTTAAGCATCCTTCAGAGGTTGTTGAAATCGGCCAGGAAATCGATGTTGTTGTTCTCAAGTTCGACCGTGAAAAGAATCGTGTATCTCTTGGTCTGAAGCAGATGGGTGATGATCCATGGGTCAACATCATGCGTCGCTACCCAGAAGGTTCACGTCTGTTCGGTAAAGTCAGCAATATCACCGATTACGGTTGTTTTGTTGAGATTGAAGATGGCGTTGAAGGTCTGGTTCACGTTTCAGAAATGGACTGGACTAACAAGAACGTTAATCCTAACAAGGTTGTAAACCTGGGTGACGAAACTGAAGTCATGATCCTTGAGATTGATGAAGAACGTCGTCGTATCTCTCTGGGTATGAAGCAGTGTCAGGCAAATCCATGGGATGAGTTCTCTGCAACTCATAACAAAGGTGATCTGATCAATGGTAAGATCAAGTCTATTACTGACTTTGGTATCTTCATTGGCCTGGACGGCAATATTGATGGTCTGATTCATCTGACAGATCTGTCATGGCACAAAACTGGTGACGAAGCAGTTCGTGATTACCAGAAAGGTCAGGAAGTTGAAGCCATGGTTCTGTCTATTGATCCTGAGCGTGAGCGTATCTCGCTGGGTATCAAGCAATTAGATAAAGACCCATTTGCTAACTTCATCGGTACTTATCCTAAGGGTAGCATCGTGACAGGTAAGGTTATTTCGGTTGATGCTAAAGCAGCTATCATTGACCTGGGTGATGGGCTGGAAGGTATTCTTCGCGCATCAGAAATGGCTAAAGATCGTGTTGAAGATGCCAGAACTTTCCTTAGTGAAGGTGATGAAGTTGAAGCCAAGCTCACCGGTATGGATCGTAAAAACCGTAGTGTATTTCTGTCAATCAAAGCAAAAGATATTGATGAAGAACAGGAAGCATTACAGGATTATGCAGCCAGCAGTGATAGTGGTGCAGCAACCACCAGTTTTGGTGATTTGTTGAAGGAACAACTCGGTTCAGACGAGTAAAATTAAAGGGCGGGGTAATACCCCGCCCTTTTCTACAATAAAGGGGTGTTGTGATGAAAGAACAAGAATATATACCGTCATTAACAAAATCGGATTTGATCGATAACCTTTCGCGTAGTCAAAGTCATCTTGCGTATAAAGATGTTGAACTGGCAGTGAAAAGTCTAATCGAGATGATGAGCAATGCGTTATCTATGGGTGAAAGAATAGAGATACGTGGCTTTGGAAGCTTTAGCCTGCATTTTCGTCCACCACGTGTGGGTCGCAATCCAAAATCAGGTGATAAGGTTGAATTACCGGGTAAATATGTGCCGCATTTCAAGCCGGGTAAGGAATTGCGTGATCGCGCAAATAACCAGAAGTAAAAAGCTCTATTCCCGATTCATATCATTGATGCTTCAAGCCGGGTAGACTACCATCCCACGTATGGATATCTGGTTACCAGTCATAATTTTTCTGGCGCTGTTTTGCGGATGGCTCATTGGCCGTTTTGCTAAACCCAGGCCCTCAAAATCAAACCAAAATGATTTTGCTAACTGTTCTGAATACTATATTCAGGGTCTGAATTATCTCCTTGCCAATAAGTCGGATAAAGCTATCGAGTTATTTGTTGAACTGGTCAAGGTCGACAGGGACACCATCGAAACCCATCTCGCGCTAGGCAATCTGTTCCGTAGTAAAGGCGAAGTAGATCGCGCAATCAAGATTCACCAAAACCTGATAGCCAGACCTAATCTTGATCAAGGTCAGAGGGTTATGGCATTGTCTGAACTGGCAGAGGATTATCAAAAAGCGGGGTTGCTGGACCGAGCAGAAAACCTGTACAAAGAACTGGTTCAAATCAATCCACAAAATGCCCATGCTCATCGTCAGTTGTTGCAACTGTATAGTATGGAAAAGTCATGGCTTGAAGCCAGAGATGCGGCAAAAATCCTGCTCGATATTAATGAACCCGATGCGCGCCTGATCTTGAGTCATTGTTACTGCGAGCTGGCTCAACAATCATTGGCGACTGGCAATTTGAGACAGGCACGTGAGCAGCTGGATCTAGCGCTACAAACCGATAGTAAATGCACTCGAGCTTCACTGTTATTGATTGAAGTACATTTAAAAAATAATCAGATCACTAAAGCAACAAAATTGTTCGATCAGATACTTGAATCAAATTCTCACCAGATTGAGCTATTGATACCTGCGGCTCGTGAGCTCTTACTTAATCGCGGCTCTACTCGCCGATATCAGGAGTTTCTTTACCGGCAGTATGAAAAAACACCGGTTAGCCCGCTGGCGGTAGAGCTGCTTGAAAGCTATCTGGCTGGAGAGCAACACAAACAGTTGTTAGAATTCATCAAACAGGCACTTAAACAGTCAGCCTCACTGGATGTTTTTGAATTTGCGATGCGCTATTTTAAGTTATACCCGCAACATCTGGATGATACCTGGCCTGATCTGACGAGTCAGTTTAAGGAAATAAAGAACAGGCGAGTTGCCTACACCTGCAGTATCTGTGGCTATGGCAGTCAAAGTATGTTCTGGAACTGCCCAAGCTGCAAATCCTGGTCAAGCCTGAAACCGGTTCACTAATTCTGAGTACTTATATGCAAAAAACAGATTCCAAGATTATTGTAGCGCTGGATTATGCTGATGCTGAAAGCGCGCTTCAATTTATTGATCAAATTTCCCCATCTCTTTGCAGAGTTAAAGTTGGTAAAGAGCTTTTTACAGCCGCTGGTCCAGAGATAGTCAAAGCCATAGTTGCTAAGGGTTATGATGTGTTTCTTGACCTGAAATTTCATGATATTCCTAATACGGTGAATAAGGCTATCACAGCTGCTGCACGCCTGGGGGTGTGGATGGTGAATGTTCATGCACTAGGGGGTGCTGAAATGATGAAGGCGGCAAAACAGGCAGTGAATGATTTTGATGGGCAGGCGCCACATTTAATTGCGGTTTCTATTCTTACCAGTACCGACCAGCAGGGTTTGAATCAAATAGGTATTCAAAAGACACCTGCTCAGGCGGTCATGGATTTAACTGCTTTGAGTATGGAATGTGGACTGGATGGTATGGTCTGTTCTGCGCAGGAGGCCGAAGCTATTCGTAAACAATTTGGTGCAAAACCTTTGCTGGTAACACCGGGAATACGTCCAGAGGGCTCAGATAGTAATGATCAGCAGCGTATCATGACACCTCAGAAAGCAATGGCTGCGGGCTCAAGTTATCTGGTGATAGGCCGCCCCATAACCGCGAATGACAACCCGGTGGCACAGCTGGAAAAAATCAACCAGTCTTTATGCGAATAAATGTTAGCTTTAAATTGTCGGTTATTACTGACAGTTTAAGCTTAAATCGATACAATTCCTGTTTCTAACCCGTAGTGAATCGTTTGGATTTGAACCTTTGCAAAATCCTTGATCACTTTATTATGCGCAAACAATAACAAGATAATGTTTCCTACAAATACACTGAATCTAAAGGCAGGCTTATAGCGCTATGGATCCAAATTTTCTAGACTTTGAACAACCTATTGCCGAACTTCAGGCCAAGATCGAAGAGCTACGCTATGTAACCGATGACTCTGATATCAATATCACAGAAGAGATCGGCACCCTGGAAAAAAAGGCAGAAAGTCTGACCAATTCCATTTTTTCCAAACTCACTTCATGGCAGATTTCACAAATTGCACGTCACCCCAATCGTCCCTATGCAGTCGATTACATCGAACGTATGTTTGAGGATTTTGAGTATCTGCATGGTGATCGGGTATATGCTGAAGACAGCCCAATGGTGGGTGGTATTGGGCGTCTCAACGGAAAGCCAGTGATGGTTTTGGGCCAGCAAAAAGGCCGTGATACGCGCGAAAAAATCAAACGTAACTTTGGTATGCCACGCCCTGAGGGGTATAGAAAAGCTATGCGCTTAATGAAGATGGCCGAGAAGTTTAAAATGCCGTTGATTACATTGGTAGATACACCGGGGGCCTATCCGGGTATCGGTGCAGAAGAGCGAGGGCAGAGTGAAGCGATTGCCCGAAATCTATATGTGATGGCGGATCTTAAAACACCTATTATCTGTACTGTCATCGGAGAAGGTGGTTCTGGCGGGGCTCTGGCTATTGCCGTAGGTGATCGGGTTAACATGCTTCAGTATGCGACCTATTCAGTTATTTCACCGGAAGGCTGTGCCTCTATCCTGTGGAAAAGCGCAGATAAGGCTGCTCAGGCCGCTGATGCAATGGGTATTACTGCCAGAAGATTACTCGAGCTCAAGCTTATTGATCAGGTTATCGGTGAACCTCTCGGTGGAGCACACCGTGATTATGATCAGATGGCTTACAGCCTGCGTGAGAATCTATCTGAAAATATTGAGAAGCTGGATGCGATCGGTATTGATAAGCTGCTGGATCAACGCTACAACCGATTAATGGGGTTTGGTGCCTTTATCGAAACCTGATGCAATGTCTGCTTTGCATCTTTCGCTGGAAAAATTACCTGAAAGCGTCAATCGACTGTATTTAGCTTTCAGTTCAGGCATTGATTCCTGTGTGTTGTTGCACAATCTGCTGCCACATCAGCATAGCTACTCGATTGTACTTTGGCACATTAATCATGGTCTGCAGACTAATGCTGCAGAGATGGAGCAGCTGGCCAAAGATCTGGCAGAGAGATACGGGCTGGAAGTTCGGGTCGATCATCTGAATCTTAATCCTGATAGTAGTAACCTTGAAGCAATAGCTCGTCAGGCTCGCTATGAATTATTCACTCAAGCGCTCACTCCACAGGATGCACTACTAACCGCTCATCATATGAATGATCAGGCTGAAACCCTGATGTTGAATCTGATGCGTGGGTCTGGTTCAGCCGGTTTAAGGGCCATTGCGGATTTAACCCGTTTAGGGCAGGGCTTCCTGTTTCGACCGTTACTCAATTTTCAACGTGAAGATATTGAGCAATATGCAGCAGTGCATGGCTTGCAATGGGTAGAAGATCCAAGTAACGAGTCATTGAAATACGACCGTAATTATTTGCGTCATCAGATTCTACCGCGTATCAAACAGCGCTGGCCTGCAGTGACTCAACAATTACATCGTGTTTGTGAATGGCAAAGGGAGCAGCATCAATTACTGGAGGAGTTGGCTCAGATTGATTTGCAGACCTGTAGTCGAGATCATGCCTTTTCAAATTCTCCCTGCCTGGAAATATCGGCATTAACCTGTCTGTCTACAGAACGTCAGAAGAATCTAATACGCTACTGGGTAAGTACCCGTTATCAACAGCAGCCTGGCTTCAAAATATTACAACAGGTACTCAAACAGATTTCCGCTGCTTCAGATGCTATGCCATTGATTCAGTCAACTGGATATAGCCTACGTTGTTATGATGGATTGCTGTTCATGGTTGATGATTTTCAGGAGCCAGAAGTACTGCCGGTCTATGAGGTACCGGAAGGTCAATCTTTAGAATTGAAAGCACTGAATATTACAGTCAGCAGACAACAGCTTCTAACAGCGCTTAATCTTGCAGATAAGGGACAGAGATTTGCATTACATTTTCGCACTCAAAACGCTGCTACCGACGCTTCAAGCTCTCACCGCCTGAAACGTCTATTTCAAAAGCACCGTGTTCCACCCTGGTTACGCAACAGGATTGCTCAAATCTATGTGGATGGAGAATTAGCGGATCTATTATTACTCTGATGGATCGTGGTATTTGTTGTAGCAATAATTGGTTGCTTCAACGTAACCATGCAGGCTGCCGCAATCAAACCGTCTACCTTTAAATCGGTACGCCAATACACAGCCACTTTTAGCCTGTGCAAGCAGTGCGTCAGTGATTTGAACCTCACCATTCGTACCAGGCTTGGTTTCGCGGATATAATCAAAAATATCGGGGGTCAGGATATAACGACCAATGATGGCCATATTACTGGGTGCATCTTCCGGTGCTGGTTTTTCAACCATGTCTGTAATCTTGAAAAGATTATCCTGAAATTGTTCGCCGGCTATTACGCCATATTTATAGGTTTCTTCTTTTGGGACTTCTTCAATGGCTACGATACTGCAACGAAACTGTTTATATAAACCTGCCATCTGTTTCATCACTGAATCACCTTCGGTAATACATAAGTCATCAGCCAGGATAACGCCAAATGCCTCATCACCTATCATTGGCTCACCTGTCAGGATGGCTTTGCCTAATCCATTCATCGCTTTCTGGCGAGTGTAGGTAAATACGCAGTTGTCTCGTATGTCTCTAATTTCTTTCAGTTGATCTTCTTTGGAGGAGCCCTTGATTTCATTCTCCAGCTCATAACTGATATCGAAGTGATCTTCGATAGATCGCTTAGTTCTACCTGTTACAAAGGCCTGTTGTACAAGGCCTGCACTCATGGCTTCTTCTACAGCATATTGAATCAGGGGCTTGTCCACAATAGGCAGCATTTCCTTTGCCATAGATTTTGTTGCAGGGAGAAATCGGGTTCCGTAACCGGCTACTGGGTAAAGACATTTTTTTAACATGATGATGTGCGATAATTAGTAGAAATCAGATTGTAGCATCTAGCAACCCACTATTCATGACCGATATCAAAGCAAAAGATAAAGTTTTTTCCAGGCCTCTAACCTCAGTCAAAGCATTTGAGTTTGATGAACAGGTAACCAGAGTTTTTGATGACATGATTGGTCGTTCGGTACCAGGGTATGAATTACTGGTACGCCTGATCGCCCTGTATGCAGATATCTTTGTTAGTGAGGATAGCAAAGTCTATGATCTGGGCTGTTCGACAGGGGTGGTATCTCGCGTGATTGCCCAGCAGGTGAAAGATAGAAACTGTTGTATTATTGCAGTGGATAACTCACCCTCTATGATCAGTAAATGCCGAGAAACACACTCTGACCAGGTCATCGACTGGATCTGTGGTGACCTTGAATCAATGGCTATTGAAAATGCCTCTATGGTTGTGTTGAACTTGACCTTGCAATTTATTAACCCCGAACAACGTGTTGCTGTATTAAAGAAAATTCACCAAGGGTTGAGGCCTGGTGGTGTACTGGTGCTGAGTGAAAAGGTTGAGTACGATAATGCAGAGACTCAGGTTAATATGACTGAGCTGTATCAGGCGTTTAAAAAACTGCAAGGCTATAGTGATCTTGAAATCGCACAAAAACGTACTGCACTGGAGAAGGTATTAATACCGGATAAGAAATCATTGCACCTGAAAAGGCTTATGCAGTGTGGTTTTGGTGAAGTGATTGAGAGTTTCCACTGTTTTAATTTTGTTTCTTTTCTGGCAATTAAAGATGTTTCGTGAAGTACTCTATCAACAACTGGAACAATCCGGTTTTCATGACTGGGTTGAAATACTGCGTACTCAGGATCCTCATTGGTTCAGTGCTGCACATCATGGAGATTTCGAGCGCTGGAACCAGGCATTAAAATCTCTTCCCGATATTGAGGCGCCCCACATTCAGTTAAATCGCGCAGCAGTGACTGTGAATGGCAATTGCGAACAGGGCGAACAGTTAATGCAGGCCTTACAGGGACTAAAGCCATGGAGGAAAGGGCCGTTTCAGCTGGCTGATGTGTATATAGATACTGAGTGGCATAGCGATTTTAAATGGGATCGGATCTATCACCATCTCTCTCCACTCAAACAGCGACGTATACTGGATGTTGGCTGTGGAAATGGCTATCACTGCTGGCGTATGCTGGCGCATGAGCCGGATTTGATACTGGGTATAGATCCATCCTTGTTGTTCAATTTGCAATTTCGCGCTTTACAGCATTACATACAGGACAGGCGTATTCATATGCTGCCAGTCGGCATACAGCATATGCCTGTGAATATGCAGTGGTTTGATACGGTTTTTTCAATGGGTGTTTTGTATCACAGAAAATCACCCATAGATCATCTGCTGCAATTAAAAGCCTTGCTCAAGCCTGGTGGTGAGCTATGTCTGGAAACGCTGGTGATTGAAGGTGGCAGTGGTCAGGTGCTGGTACCGGGTTCTCGCTATGCACGTATGAATAATGTCTGGTTTTTACCTAGCACCGATGAATTGTCGCACTGGTTAAATCGTTGTGGCTTCAGCAATATCCGAGTTGTTGATGTGAACCAAACCAGTATTCAGGAGCAACGCAGTACCGAGTGGATGCCATTTGAATCTTTACCTGAATGTCTGGATCCAAACGATCCGAATAAAACTGTAGAAGGTTATCCTGCACCCTTAAGGGCGGTTATTATTGCGACTAAATAGCCGGCTTTAGTAAACAGTTTTTTTAGAACTGGCGGACCTTTCTTTATGTTGCTAAAAGCTATTAGTTATCTGCTATTTCGATTGAGTTAAAGAAGCTCATCTGCTAGGCTATGCGCCCGTCCAGATTTCTCACTTTCTCTACTTTTTTCAAGCACTATGAGCCGATTTATATTTATTACTGGTGGTGTTGTTTCATCACTGGGCAAGGGTATTGCGTCTGCCTCGCTAGGGGCAATTTTACAGGCTCGGGGTTTGAGCATTAACATGATCAAACTTGATCCTTATATCAATGTTGATCCGGGAACCATGAGTCCTTTCCAGCATGGCGAGGTGTATGTTACCGATGATGGTGCAGAAACCGACCTTGATCTTGGTCACTATGAAAGATTTGCCGGAATTAAGAGCAGTAAATCCAGTAACTATACTACCGGCCGTATCTATGAAAGCGTTATAGCTAAAGAGCGTCGAGGTGATTATCTGGGTGCTACCGTTCAGGTAATTCCTCATATCACGGATGAGATTAAACAATCCGTTTTAAACAGTACCAATGATGCCGATATTGTTCTGGTCGAGATTGGTGGAACAGTCGGTGATATTGAATCACTACCGTTTATGGAGTCGATCAGGCAATTAGGTGTTGAGCTCGGCCATGATAGAGCACTGTTTCTGCATCTAACACTGGTGCCTTATCTGCCAGCTGCTGGTGAAATTAAAACCAAACCTACCCAGCACTCGGTCAAGGAATTACGTTCTATCGGTATTCAACCGGATATCCTGCTGTGTCGTGCGGATCGTGAGATACCTGCTGATGAACGAAAAAAGATCGCTTTATTTACCAATGTAAGCCCTGAAGCTGTTATTTCCGGCGTAGATGTGGACCATATCTATAAGATTCCTCGCCAGTTACACGAACAGGGTCTGGATGACATCGTATTGAAAAAATTTGGTCTTGATCTTCCTCCGGTAGATCTGAGCGACTGGGATGAAGTTGTTTATTCACTGGAGCACCCCCAGAACACAGTAAATATAGGTTTTGTAGGTAAATATATTGAACATACTGATGCCTATAAATCACTCAATGAAGCGCTGGATCATGCTGGCATTCATACCAATACCCAGGTTAACCTGGTTAAAATTGACTCAGATACGATTAGTGATAATGGAGTCGATATTTTAAAGGGACTGGATGCTATCCTGGTTCCCGGTGGATTTGGCAGCAGGGGCATCGAAGGCAAGATACTCGCTGTGAATTATGCGCGTACCAATAAAATACCTTACCTGGGCATCTGTCTCGGTATGCAGGTCGCTGTCATTGAATATGCCAGAAATGTACTGGGCCTGACTAAAGCGCATAGCTCTGAATTCAACCCTAAAACACCAGAGCCTGTTATTGGATTAATTACCGAGTGGAAAAATCAGGATGGTACCATTCATCAGCGCGATGAAAAAACTGATCTTGGTGGTACCATGCGACTAGGGGCTCAAACCTGTAAGCTGGTTCCCGGTACTTTGGCTTCCAAAGCTTACGATGATGCTGAACAAATCAATGAACGTCATCGACACCGCTTTGAATTTAATAATAACTACCTGGATGATTTACAAAATGCAGGCATGGTGATATCGGGTTTATCTATGGATAACGAACTGGTTGAAATTATCGAGCTGTCAGATCATCCGTGGTTTCTTGGCTGTCAGTTCCATCCTGAATTTACTTCAAGGCCGCGTGAAGGGCACTCGCTGTTTAACAGCTTTGTAAAAGCAGCTTTAACATATAAGCAGGATACTGCTGAATGAAACTCTGTGGATTTGAAGCAGGCAGTAGCCAACCCTTTTTTCTTATCGCTGGGCCCTGCGTGATAGAGAGTGAGGAGCTGGCGCTACAAACATCTTCAGAGCTAAAAGATATTTGCGCGAGATTAAATATACCTTTTATCTATAAATCCTCGTTTGATAAGGCTAACCGTTCCAGTAGTAAAAGCTTTCGTGGTCCCGGTATAGAGCAGGGTCTACAGATTTTACAACGTGTGAAAGATGAGGTTGGCGTTCCTGTACTAACCGATGTACATGAGGATACACCGCTTAATGAAGTCGCTGCAGTGGTTGATGTTTTACAAACCCCAGCATTTCTCTGTCGCCAGACTAACTTTATTCAAAATGTCGCTAAGCAGGGATTGCCAGTGAATATCAAGAAAGGCCAGTTTCTTTCTCCCTGGGATATGCAAAATGTCGCGGATAAAGCCTTAGAAACAGGCAATGATCAGATCATGGTCTGCGAACGAGGGGCCAGTTTTGGATACAATAATCTGGTTTCGGATATGCGTTCCCTGGCAGTGATGCGTAATACCGGGTTACCCGTGGTCTTTGATGGCACGCATTCGGTGCAACTGCCTGGTGGGCAGGGTACATCATCAGGAGGACAGAGAGAGTTTGTACCTGTATTAGCTCGAGCGGCGGTTGCTGCAGGTGTGGCGGGGCTATTTATGGAAACTCATCCTGACCCTGAAAATGCACTAAGCGATGGCCCGAATGCCTGGCCTCTGGATCGTATGGAATCGTTATTGACTGTGTTACAGATGCTTGATCAAGTGGTAAAATCTCAGCACATGCACGAACAGGATTATATGTAATTTACATGTGCTGTTCATACAACTGTTATCTGATGCTGCGAAGCTAAAGATATACTATTTATTAATTGGAGAGATCGATGACTAGTATTACCCATGTGATTGGGCGCGAAATTCTTGATTCCAGAGGGAATCCTACCGTAGAAGCTGAAGTTACTTTATCCAGTGGCGTTATCGGCCGAGCAGCTGTACCTTCCGGCGCATCAACGGGGGAGCGTGAGGCGATTGAATTACGTGACGGTGATAAAAGTCGCTATCTGGGAAAAGGTGTTTTAAAAGCTGTTTCACATATTAATAATGAGCTTGCACAATGTGTAATCGGACTGGATTGTACTGATCAGTCGACCATTGACAACGCTATGATTGCCGCAGATGGCACTGAAAATAAAAGCCGTTTAGGAGCCAATGCACTATTAGCGATTTCATTGGCTAGCGCACAGGCAGCTGCTTTATCCCGAAAACAACCGCTTTACGAATATCTGGGTGGTGATCAGGCGGTTACTCTGCCAGTTCCTATGATGAATATCATCAATGGTGGTGCACACGCCGATAACAGCGTTGATCTGCAGGAATTTATGATCTTGCCAATCGGAGCCAAAAAATTCAGTGAAGCATTGCGTTATGGTGCTGAAGTTTTTCATTCCCTGAAATCAGTGCTCTCTTCGCGCGGTATGAATACCAACGTAGGTGACGAGGGAGGATTTGCCCCTAATCTGTCATCTAATGAAGAAGCTATAGAAGTCATATTGCTGGCAATAGAAAGAGCAGGGTTTAAGGCTGGTTCTGAAATTGCGCTGGGCCTAGATGTAGCCAGTTCAGAATTCTACAATAATGGACACTATGATTTAGCCTCCGAAGCACGTACCTTTGACTCACAGCAATTTACTGACTATCTGGCAAACTGGGTAGACCAGTATCCGATTATTACTATTGAGGATGCTATGGCCGAAAATGACTGGGAAGGCTGGGCTACACTGACTCGCAAATTAGGTGATCGGGTGCAACTGGTTGGTGATGATTTATTTGTTACCAATACAAAAATCCTGAAACGTGGTATTGATGAGTCTATTGCTAATTCTATTTTGATTAAATTTAATCAAATCGGTACCTTAACAGAAACTCTTGAAGCTATTTCTATGGCTCATAATGCCGGTTATACTGCGGTAATTTCTCATCGCTCAGGTGAAACTGAAGATGTCACTCTTGCTGATCTCGCTGTTGCAACCAATACAGGGCAGATTAAAACGGGCTCTTTGTCTCGTTCTGATCGTGTGGCCAAGTATAACCAGTTATTGCGCATCGAATCCCAACTGGGCGAGCGAGCTATCTTTCCTGGAAAGTCTGCTTTCAATAAGATTTAGATTGCGATTTTTATGTTTTGACATTGTAGAGCAGGTGTAAGGATGCGCCTGCTAATCTCTGCATTAATTGTTGTTTTTCTCGTATTACAGTATCGACTCTGGTTTGGGGACGGAAGCCTTTCGGAGGTTGTACAGCTGTCCGCAGAACTTGAAGTTCAAAAGAAAAAACTGAAGTTACTGGAAGAGCGGAACCGTAAGCTGGAAGCTCAGGTTCTAGATCTACAGAACGGATTTGATGCATACGAAGAAAAAGCTCGTAATGATCTGGGGATGATTAAAAAAGGCGAAACCTTTTATCAGCTAGTTAACCCGCAACAGGCGACAAGTAAGCCTTGATGCCCCTGATGCCGCCTTCTGAACTTCAATGTTGGGCTGTCATACCTGCAACAGGTATTGGGGCACGAATGGGGGCAGACAGACCCAAGCAATACCTTCCATTGGGTAATAAAACTGTCATAGAGCATACGCTGGATAAGTTGCTTGGTTTTCATGCCATTGATGGTGTCATGCTGATATTGAATGAATCTGATCAGCACTGGCCATCACTTAACTATCATTCTAAAAAGCCACTTTTGACCTGTCTGGGCGGTGAACAGAGGCATCATTCTGTTTTCAATGGGCTTAGCGCTTTAAAATCTCACCTTACCGCAGATTGTATCGTGATGATCCACGATGCAGTAAGGCCCTGCGTGCTACATCAGGATCTGCAACAGCTGTTAACAGTGGCGATGGAATATGAAGAGGGTGCACTACTGGCAACACCTCTTGCTGATACATTAAAAAGGGCGAATTCGGACCTGACTGTGATGAATACACAACCTCGTGACCAGCTTTGGAGAGCTTTAACACCCCAGGCATTTTATCTGAGTAAAATCTATTCGGCTTTGCAATCAATTCTTACTCAGAATTTAATAGTTACCGACGATGCCTCAGCTATGGAGTTATGCGGCTATCATCCTAGACTGGTTCAGGGAGATGGCAGAAACATTAAAATAACTCACCCTGAAGACCTTAGATTGGCTGAATTATTCCTCGATATAGATTTAAATATGTAATCAAGGTTAATCTATGTTAACAGTAAAGGTCCTTAAAGAAATATTCTCTTAGTTCTATAAAAATTCGGTTATATTAAAAACTTAATGTAGCTTTGATTTTGGCCTGTATGCAAATAAATCTAACATTGATATCTATATTAATATTTGCTAATATTCGCGCAAATCAAGTTGGCGCCAAATAAAAACAAGAAACAAATAGTAGCAAGCTTAGGAGAAGCGCCTTAAGTGAATTCTTGATAGACTTCACCTGTTTCACAGCCCACAGCTCAAACATTGCTTTGGGAAATGGGCAGCTTAATTCATCAGTTTCAAAATTGAGTGATTGTTGTTACACATAAAAATAATGAAGGTTTTTGATCTGGATTAAGTTTCAGCTCCAGCCTATAACTAAAATAATGCGGCCTGATCAAGCGATATTGGTAATATAAAAATGAAATCAAACCAACTCAAAAAATCAACTCTGGCAATAACTGCAATACTTACTGTTTTGTCGAGTAGCGTTCAGGCATGGCAATTGATGACTGTTGAGTCTGCTGAATTTGGCAATAAGATAAAAATCGGTGGCACAGTCATTCCTTATAAAGAAGTGACGCTTTCAGCTCAGGTTCCAGGCCGTGTTCAATATATTGCCGGATCTGAGGGTGACTTCTTCCAGAAAAATAATTTACTACTATCAATTGATGACGATGATCTGGTCGCCAGACGTAGAGCAGCTTTAGCTCAGCTGTCGAATGCAGAATCAGCTTTACGTAATGCCAGAGTACAATATTCTCGTGAATTAATTTCTCCCCGAACAGAGAGCCTGAGCGGCATGCCGGGACTTGGTATGCCGACCTTGTTCGATAATATGTTTACCAAAAATATGGGTAACATGATGGGTGTTGGCAACCCGGATATCGAACGCTATGGAGATTTATATTCATCTGGTGCTCAGGTACAAAATGCTGAGTCTATGGTAATGAAGGCTCGCTCTGGACTGGAAGAGCTGGATGCCAAATTACGTGATGCCCGAGCGATAGCACCATTTGACGGGAAACTGGTACGTAAGATGGTTGAAGAAGGTGATACCGTACAGCCGGGCACTCCGTTATTGAAATTTGCTCACACCCAATATCTTAGAATTCAGGCTGAAGTGCCTGCCAGGCTGATTTTTGGTTTGACCAAAGGAAGTCTGGTTGATGTCAAGCTGGATATCAACAATAGCTACACCAAAGCCAAGGTCGCGCAGATTTATCCGGTTGCGGATCAACAAAAACATACCGTAACAGTAAAGTTTGATTTACCAGAGGGAACACCAGGTGGACCAGGCCTATATGCTGAGGTGACAATTAATGATACGACTGCTGATAGAAGACTTGTTCCTGTCATTCCTAAAGATGCTGTGATCTATCGTGGCAGCCTGCCCAGTGTTTATATACTGGATGAAGAAAACAAGGCCAAGATGAGGATAGTAAGACTGGGCTCTGACTATGATGAAAGCAGAGTGACAGTACTATCAGGAATCAAGTCTGGAGATAGAATCATTAGTGAACCACCAAAAACAATCAAATCTGGGTGGCAGCCGGAGGTTGAAAGCAAAACAAGTAACAGCGATAGCGACAGTCAGTAACCTCTTATCAATAAGAGGCTATTTCACTCACGTATAAAATCCTGATATCCGACAATGACACAGCAAAATAATACAGAAAACCATAAAAATAAATCGTTGGGTATTGCCGGTGGTCTGGCTAAAGCCTTTATTCATTCGCCGCTTACCCCGTTGCTGCTTATCGCTTGTTTTGCGCTAGGTGTACTTGGCGTGTTTTTAACACCCCGTCAGGAAGACCCACAGATATCTGTACCCATGGTGGATATCTTTATCAGCTATAAAGGAGCGTCCGCACAACAGGTATCAAGGCTCGCGACTGATCCTCTGGAACGCATGTTGAATGAGATTTCAGGTGTTGATCATGTCTATTCTGCTGCGACTCGTGACCAGGGCATGGTAACTGTACAGTTTGAGGTCGGTGAGGATCTTGAGAAATCACTGGTTAAGGTATACGACAAACTCTCCTCCAATATGGATAAGATCCCACCCGGTGTTGATCAACCTCTGGTAAAGCCAAAGGGGGTTGATGATGTTCCTGTTGTGACGCTAACGCTATGGTCGAATGAACACGATGATTCCATTCTCAGATTAGTTGCTCTGGATGTTCTTCAATCTATCAGTACGGTTGAAAATGCCGCCCAGGGCTTTGTTGTAGGTGGTCGCTCAGATGAACTTAAGATTGAAATATTGCCCGAAAAACTTTCAGGTTATGATATTTCACTGGATCAAATAGCAAATACTATTCGAACAGCAAATAGTGAAATTGGCCTGGGTCGAATTGAATCAGATAATAAGAGCGCAAAGGTTTATTCTGGAGATTTTCTTAAAACTGTCAGTGACATTGAAAGTCTGGTAGTTGCTATCAATGATGGCTCTCCAGTTTATGTGAGGGACATTGCTAAGGTTACCGCTGCACCTGCTGATGCAACATCGATAGTCAATTATTACACCTCACCTAATCACCTTGAAGAGAACAGCGAAGAAGCCTACGGCGCTTCGGCAGTCACTATCGCAATAGCAAAAAAGAAGGGTTCAAATGGCGTTAAAGTAGCTGAAGATATACTGGCTAAGGTGGAAGCCATGAAGGGTACTGTGATCCCTGACAATATTAACGTGGCTGTTACCAGAAATTACGGTAAATCAGCAGAACAAAAAGTTAATGGTTTAATTCTTAAACTATTCATAGCAACCGGTATTGTGGTGGTTTTAATCTGGGCTGCGCTTAATTTTCGCTGGGAGCCTGCGCTGGTTGTCATGATCGTTATTCCCGTGGTTATTCTGGTGACGGTGTTTTATGCATTGATAACAGGATACACCATCGACAGGGTGAGCCTGTTTGCGCTGATATTTTCTATAGGCATTCTGGTCGATGATGCCATCGTGGTGGTAGAGAATATTTACCGGCGCTGGTTGATAGCTGAAAGTACCGAAACTGATATCGCTATCGATGCAGTGAGAGAAGTGGGTAATCCAACTATCCTGGCTACACTGACAGTAATCGCTGCATTATTACCCATGGGTTTTGTGCGGGGTATGATGGGGCCTTATATGGAGCCGATTCCATCACTGGGATCTTTTGCAATGCTGTTTTCAGTATTCGCGGCTTTTATGTTTACTCCCTGGCTGGCCATGCGCATCAAGCCATCAATGGAAAAGCTAAAAGAGATGGAAGAGTCCGAGCATTCCCAGAATGAATGGCTTGGTAACCTGTTTCGTAAAATACTGATACCACTGATCACAAGCAAAACCAAAGGGCGTATCTTCCTCGTCAGTCTGTTTGTCATATTCTTTTTGTGTGCATCCATGTTTTATACCAAGGCTGTACCCGTCAAGATGTTGCCGTTAGATAACAAGCCTGAGTTTAATGTTGTCGTTAATATGAAAGAGGGTTCAGCTTTACCGCTTACTGCAAATCAGGTGAACGAGCTGGCCGAGAAAATCTTAACTGTTGAAGAAGTGACAGCGCTACAGACCTATGTTGGGGCATCGTCGCCTTTCAATTTTAATGGACTGGTACGTCACTACTATCTCAGAACTCTACCCTGGGAAGCTGATATTCAGGTACAGTTACTGGATAAAAAACACCGTGACCGAAGTAGTCATGAAATTGCAGAAGATGTTCGTGCACGTTTACATGAAGTGATTGGTGATAACGATAATGTGAAGATTCAGGTGGTTGAAATGCCACCAGGTCCGCCAGTTCTACAATCGGTAGTTGCCGAAGTCTACGGCCCTGATGCAGATATCCGTCGTCAGGTGGCGCGTGATCTGGAGAAGAAATTTAATGCGTCGGAGAATATCACCGATGTGGACACAATGATTGCCGAACCCTATAAGGTGTGGCGATTTGAAGTAGATACTGAAAAAGCCGTACGACGAGGCATTTCTGTGGATACTATCAATAGAACTTTACAGATGTCGCTGGGTGAATATGTCTTAGGTGATGTTAAGGATGGCTACAAACTTGAGCCTACCTATATTGTTATTCAGGTACCTTTCGACGTTCGAGCCGATCTGGCGCGTCTGAAAGAAATGCCGGTTTCCAGCCAGTTCGGTGGCAGTGTTCCTCTGGGTGAGCTAGGTGACTTTACGCAAACTGTGCAGGATCAGGTGATTTACCACAAGGATTTACGCGCGGTCGAATTCGTTACGGGTGAGACACAGGGTAGATTGGGTGCGCCAATCTACGGTATGTTCGATGTCATAGATTCGCTGGAAAACTATACCACACCTGATGGAGTTGCACTAAAAGGTACCTGGACAGGGCCTCCAGATAGCGATCAGGTTTCCGGTTTTGAATGGGCTGGTGAATGGACAGTTACCTATGAAACATTCCGTGATATGGGTATGGCATTTGGTGCGGCTATTATTCTGATCTATATGCTGGTAGTGATGGAGTTTGGCAACTTTAGTTTGCCCGCAGTGATTATGGCCCCTATACCTTTAACCCTGGTTGGTATTATCCCGGGGCACTGGTTGTTTGGTGCCGAATTTACAGCAACATCAATGATCGGTTTTATTGCGTTAGCAGGTATTATCGTACGAAACTCTATTCTGCTGGTTGATTTTACCAAGCATGAAATCGAAGCAGGTAAGCCTGTTTGTGATTCGGTATTAGGTGCCTGTAAGGCAAGGACTCGACCCATAGTAGTTACCGCATTGGCGCTGGTGGGTGGATCTGGTGTCATTATTTTCGATCCTATTTTTAAGGGTATGGCTATCTCCCTGGCCTTTGGTGTGCTGGTTTCTACGATACTCACACTGGTCGTTATTCCATTAGGTACTATCACGGTTCGTAAAGCTTTTGCAGAAAAAACTATAGATGCTACAGGGACTGCCATTTATGGTGATTTACCCTACGATCCTGTGCTAGATGGCGGTGAAATAGATTGCGAGCTTGATGAAGATGCCGAAAAAGGTTTTCTCGATTACCTGGCTGCCACGCTTAATTTTTTGTGGATTTTTATTCTGGCTATGCTCTTTGCACTGCGTGATTTCATTGTTGACTTAAGCAAGAGTCTGATTCGCTTACTCAGTCGAAAAGCTGAAGAGCAACCAGCTGCTGCTCCAGCTAAGGATATATCTCAGGCAAACGCAGGTCGTCAGCCTGAAACTATCGAAAAAGTCGCTGAAGCTAAAGTGGTTGCTGAGGTTACTGATCAATCTGAAGCTAAAATTGAACCAGAGCCAGAGCCAGAGCCAGAGACAGAGCCAGAGACAGAGCCAGAGCCAGAGCCAGAGACAGAGACAGAGACAGAGACAGAGACAGAGGTTGCGCCTAAAACTTTAGTAAACGAGACAGTTGAAAAAGCACAGAGCGATAATGATGTTGCGCCTGCTGACGAGACTGATAATGATTCAGCTAATGAGACTCCTGTTGTAAAATCAAAGTCTCAAACCATTACTAAAAAATCTACAAAGAAGAAAGTAGCGAAAAAGAAGGCTGCGACTGAAAAAGCTATAGCTAAAAAGGCTGTTGTTAAAAAGGTGGCGAATACAAAAGCCAAAGACTCAGGTCGACGTCGTGGAATTCGTCTCAAATCCGATATAGACGACGAATAGGTGGGCGAGCAATGGGTGCTGACATAAAACAGATAACAGTCATACCAACCACTGTTTTATTGTTGGTAACCAGCTTAGCTGTTACTGCCAGGGATTATGTGCCTCCACCAAGTGGACCGTATCAATCATCAGTTGTGATTAATAGCTCGCGCGATGCTGATTCTCAGCAGCAGGTGTATAAGTTTCCTCCCCCCGATATTCTGCTAGATGAAAGTAATACTCGATCAGAGTTCATTAACCCGCCTGATACCCTGGTCAGTGAACCACAACAACAAAACACACCAGTAGTCAGAGATTCCTTGATGAATCAACAGCGACAGCCACCAGCAGTCAATTCACAGGGTGGTCGGCCAATGTCTGATGCCTATTCTCAATGGCAATTACCGCAGCAAAGCGGGCAGGTAAACCCTGGAACGGGATGGTATGGCTATCAGGGACAGGGCAGGGTACCGAATTATAACCAGAATGTCTGGCAACCAGCTCCGGGCTATGGCTACCAGCAGCAATACCCCTATTCGTATGGTGCTCCGTATCAGTATAATAGCAATAATTCTCCGTTTTATGGGATGCCATCTCCCTGGAATGTAATGAATAAAAATCCATTTTTTTCAGACAAATAAGGCCATGAAATATACCGTCCTTACAATTGTTTTACTGATGTTCAGCAACACCCTGTTTGCTGAGGCTAATGTTGGGAGCGTAGATAAAAGAAAGGCCTTTCTATTTAAAGCTCCAGGCACTATCACGGGTAAGGTTAACAACTTTAATCCTGTTCCTCAGCCACCTAGACCACCCGAGCCACCGGCAGCACCGGCGGCGCCACAGAATTCATACATCCAGACCCCTCCACCTCGATTTGTGCAGGATGATTACAATTTCCCTCAATATGGGCAGCTAAGGGCTCATCCTAACCCCTGGCTGGACCAGCCTGCAAGGAGGTTGTCTAATAGAATGCCTTCAGGTAATGGGCAAAGTTTCAATAACCCCTGGGATATCACAAACCTGCCTTCTTTAGCTCCCAATGGTTATCAGAATAAACCTTTACCAGGGGCTTCAATGAGAGATCCGGCCTACGGATTTTATGGAGATAATTATGGAAGCAGAAGTTTTTATCCTCAATTTTCTTCGCCATTAGATCAAAATATTGCAGATCCATCTTCAGCGGCAGGTTTCCCATATATGAATGGTTTGATGCCTGGACTGGGAAAAGATGATGGTTCATTCCCATTTATGCCATTTGGAATGTTCTGACCATGCTACGTTTGATTCCAGTCTTCATGCTCATATGTATGGCCTATTCTTCAATAGCACAGGCAATAGAGTTCTCGGCAAACGCAGTCATGTCTACTCCAGGCAGAGCAGATATAAGTACTCAGTTGTATTATGCATCTGGTCGTATGCGTAAAGAGTTTTACTATTATGGAGAGCCGGTAATACAAATTCTGGATGCTGACAAGCAAATCAACTTAATGTGTTTTACCGAGCAACAGCTGTGTTATCAGAACAAAACGCTGGAACAGGTAAATATCGGTATTGAAAGTGCCATTAACTCGCCCTGTGAAGAGAATTCATCGATTACCTGTGAAAACCTGGGTGAACAGCAATTAAACAACCGCAAAGCAGTCGAGTGGAAGATCACTACTGGTGAAAATGATAAACAGGTTGTTACTTACCTTTGGCTGGATTCAGAGTTGAAAATCCCGGTTAAACAATCCCTGTCGAACGGAGCGACTATTGAACTGGTCTGGCTGGGCAGTGAAAAGCTCGATAATAGAGACACCGAAAAATGGATGCAGACTATTAAGCTTCCAAACGGTGAAGTTCAGGAAAGCTTTCAATGGTATGACAAGGAGCTAAGAATCAGTATTCGTCAGACTTTTCCGAATGGTAATACACAGGAACTAAAACACATTGTTGTTGAAAACCTGCCTAATAATCTATTTACTATGCCATTAGGCTATGAAAGAAAATCACAAGATAATCAACCCGGCCAATCCAGCAAAAAAAATAACTGAATATTATGATAACAGTCATCGGAAATTTGAAAGGTGGAACAGGTAAAAGCACTGTAGCTTTTAACCTGGCAGTCTGGTTAAAAATCCACCAAGGTGGAGTGACCTTATTCGATCTCGATCCTCAAAAAACTCTTTCAGATGTGGTCGATATTCGAGAAGAGGAGGGGTATGACCCGGATCTTGAAGTATTCGATGATATCTCAGCGCTCAAGGCCTGGAAGAATAAGAAATCAGAGGTGATTGTTGACGTCGGTACAGCTGACTTCGAGTCTATGAAAAAAGCACTGATGCTTGCTGATAGAGTGATTACACCAGTGCCACCCAGTCAGGCTGATATCTGGTCCACTCAGCGCTTTATTAAGATAATTCGAGAAAATGTCGCGGACCCTAAAAAAATGCCGCCGATCTACGGGTTTATCAATCGTGCTGATACTCATGTTGGGGTAAAAGAAACCGACGAAGCAGAAGAGGCGTTGAGCTACCTGAAAGGTATTGAACGTGTCAACCTACGTTTATATCAACGTACAGCCTATAGGCGTTCTTTCAGTGAGGGTTTGGCTGTTTTCGAGCTACAGCCCAGCAGTAAAGCAGCGAAAGAGATACTGAGTCTTGCACGCCTGCTATACCCTGCGGGTAAAGGGTAGACGTTTATGACTTTTGGTCGCTGGCTTCTAGTGCATAGCTTTTCGATTTTTCTGGTCGGCTTGCTGCTTGTTGGCTACCTGTATCGTGATGAGCTTCAACTTGAGCAAGCCTATCAACAACTACTTAACCTTGATCGACCGACTGAGGTTATTGAATCCTTAAAGCTTGATCAAAAGAAAAAACCAGCGCTTGCAAATACTGAAGCGGGTGAAATAAAACAACCGATGGCTAAATCAGAACCAGAGGTATCTACAGTTAATAAATCTGAAATTGCCAGTATTCAGGTAATGCCAACCATAAAGCAGGCAGAATTCTCAAAGGATGATTTATTGTTTGATGCTCGCCAGGCATATTGGGAACGAGACTATAAGGGCTCAATTGGGCGCTATCAACAATTGATAAACCGAGACCCGCAAAATCCTGATTACTCTGGTGAACTGGGAAATGTTTATTACGCAATGAATGATCACAAAATGGCTTCAGAGTTATATTTCAGGACTGCGCAATTACTGCTGCATCAGGGACAGAGGGATGCTGCAGCTCAGCTATTATCGCCGCTGAACGCGATGAATAGAGAGTTGGGAGATAAATTAAAACGGGGCCTTATGCAATGATAAATAGTACGAAAATTAATTATTCTATTTTTCAAATAGTTAGATGATTATATTCAAGTGCTATGTAACGCTAAAATTGTAATAAGCATATTTAAAATCGCTATATTATGAAAAACGGCTTATAATATAAATAATGCGCGTAAAATTTTTACGCATTTTAGGAAACTGAAACAGGTTGTTTTATGAATGAACCAGAATCCAGAATAAATCTTGATACCGAATGTATGGAGCGCCTAGCCGATACATTCGAGAACAGTGCCAAGCGCTGGGAACTGATTGTATATCCTTCTCTGGTTGCTTTTATTGTGCTCGCAGTATATGGGTTTTATCTGGTGTATACGCTTTCTCGAGACGTACATAATCTGAGTCTGACAATTACAACTTTGACCATTTCTGTTGATCGCAACATGAATGAACTCACCAATACCGTTCGCACTATGGACCATACCATGGTTAAAATGGGTAATAATATTGGCCATATGGATGGCAATATTAAAGCTATGACTCAAAACATTGCTTCCATGACCTATAATACCAATTCAATGGCAGCATCTACCTATTATATGCAACGTAATATTCGAGACGTCGCTCGCCCGATGAATATTATGAGCAGTTTTATGCCCTAACGCACTCAGAGTAACCCACAAAACAGGCTATGTTTTATCAACGAAAGGCAATAGAGAAACGCCTGAAAAACCTCGAAAAACACCTCGAACAGGAAAACCCCATTCTTATCGAGGCAGTTAAAAGCTTTAAAGAACTGGACAATATTGCTTATCGAATGGGATTGATTTCCAGGGATGAATCTTATGCTACGCAAATACCCTGGTGGCCCCTGATCTCAGTCCTGGGGACTTTTTCTGCAGGTAAATCCACTTTTATAAACTCATTCCTTGGCTCAAAATTACAAACCTCTGGAAATCAGGCAGTAGATGATAAGTTTACTGTCATCTGTTACACCAATGACAACACCAGCAGAGTATTACCCGGCCTTGCACTGGATGCAGATCCCAGGTTTCCATTTTTCAATATCAGTGATGAGATAGATAAGGTTGCTGCTGGTGAAGGTGACAGAGTCAATGCTTATCTGCAGTTAAAAACCAGTCCAACACTGCCGATAAAAGGCAAGATCTTAATCGATTCTCCCGGGTTTGATGCAGATGCTCAGCGTAACTCAACATTGAGAATTACCGATCACATTATCGACTTATCGGATCTTGTGCTTGTTTTCTTTGATGCCCGTCATCCCGAACCGGGAGCAATGAAAGATACTCTGGAGCATCTGGTTACCAAGACCATACAGCGTACTGACTCCAGTAAATTTCTTTATATTCTTAATCAAATTGATACTGCGGCCAAGGAAGACAATCCTGAAGAAGTTGTCGGAGCCTGGCAGAGAGCTTTATCTCAGAGTGGTTTGACTGCGGGTAAGTTTTATATGATTTATGATGAAGAGTCAGCTATCAGTATCAACGATGAACAACTCCAGACTCGTTTTAAAACGAAAAAAGATGCTGATGTGAATGCTATATATGATCGTATGCATCAGGTTGAAACTGAGCGCGCGTATCGCATTATTGGTGCACTTGAAAAAACTGCAAGTGATATTGAATCCAAAGCAGTGCCAGCCCTGAAATCCGCAATGAGGCGCTGGAGTAATCGCGTATTAATCACCGACTCTATACTGTATCTCATGTTGATTGGATTATTTGTTTATGTGGTTAATTCTCAGGATGCATGGTCAAGTTTTACTTTATCCAGCATGCAGGCATCATATCAAACTAGTCCATTAACCGGACTGCTGTTAATAGGGCTCACGTTTGGTATTTTTTATGCTCTGCACATGTTTAGCCGAAAATTCTGGGCAGGTAAAATATCAAGAAAGCTGCCTCGTTCAGAAATGCCGGGTAACCTGATTACTGCTTTTGAAAAAAACACAAAAATCTGGCGTAGCGTTTTTCACACGACACCAGCAGGTTGGGGTAGAAGAGCTGCACGTAAAATTCGAGCAGTGAGTGAAAACTCAGGTCTATTTGTACAAAAGCTCAATGATAGTTTTGCCAATCCTTCGGGGCGCAGTACAGTAATTCCTGCTGATGGTAACTCGGAGATTAAGCTGGCTGAGTTAGAGTTGCCAGCCACTGAAAATAAAGTAAAGGCAGAAGGGCTCTAGCCCTTCTTGCCAGCTAACATCAGCTCGCTGGTGTTTACCTTCATCATCATGTCCCTGCTATCGATTTTTAGCGTACTAGCATGATTAACACAATTATGAATATGACGACAAAAGCCATGGGTTTAATAAAACCCATCCAGTCGTCTTTAGTTGCTTTTGGTGAGTTTGCGACAGCTTGTTTAGCTCTAGGAAAGATGATGATCAACATTGCCAACATCAATAATGCGTAAGTAATTTTAGACCAGTCCATTATTTTGCCTATAAAAAAGCCGCTTAATAATAAAGCGGCTTTGAATAAAAAAGAATTAGTTTGTTAAATCAATCATCACCAGAAAATACACCCAGAATATGCAGTAAGTGCACAAAGATATTCAAAATGCTGATGTATAAACCTATGGTAGCAATCACGTAATTAGTTTCACCACCGTGAATGATTCTGCTGGTATCAAAAAGAATAAAACCACTCATGAGCATAATTATAGCGGCAGAAATTGCTAATGAAAGAGCTGGTATATTCAGGAAAATGTTAGCAATTATTGCAACTACGGCAACAACCATACCAACCATCAAAAATCCGCCCATAAAACTAAAGTCTTTACGGGTAGTTAAAGCGTATCCCGATAAGGTTAAGAATATTACACCGGTTCCACCCAATGCAGTCATTATCAACGTAGCGCCATTGGCTAATTGAAGATACATGCTCAGCATTGGCCCTAGACCAAAACCCAATAGGCCAGTAATCAGGAAAACAATACCTACACCCGCTGTGGAGTTTGCGTAACGTGGTAATACTAGCCATAACAGCAGTATAGATGCTCCGAAGGTAACTAAATATGTAATGGGCGGCATGACTAACATGGTTGATACTGCAGCCATGATAGCGCTAAATACCAGTGTCATTGATAGTAATATATAGGTATTACGTATGACCTTATTGGTTTGTAACACCGACTCTTGTGATCGAGCGATAGTTGAATTGAATTGCATATTAATCTCCGTAGTATTTTAGTGCTATGACATCTTGCAGCTATTTTAGGTTCCACCTTATAGCATAGCAAGTGTTAAAACATGATTTAAAAACAATTACTTACATTAATTCAGCTTATATACAAGCTATGTGTTGTATTTAAACATCTACATAGGGGTGGAATTAGAAATATCAATATAATTATTAGATGAAAAAAAGCAGATGACTCTGAGCTCGAAATGATTATAATATCGCGCCTTCGGGTGTTTACCTTAAGTAACGCTATTTACGTAGATGAAATTGTAAGCAGAAACGTTTCAATTTTTTCTTCTCCAATGCGATTCCTTAAGGTGAGTACAAGAACATCCTGAGTATTGCGGAAATTTCGCATAGATAACTGTTTAAAAAAACAGTCATCAAATCAAATTAAAGACCTGGAGAGCTGGCTGAGTGGTCGAAAGCGGCGGTCTTGAAAACCGTTGAGGGGAAACCCTCCGGGGGTTCGAATCCCTCGCTCTCCGCCATTTATGAGCCCTGACTATCCAATAGTCAGGGCTTTTTTATGAGTAATAAAAAAACTCACCTCATTGCTTAGGTTTTTTATTTCAGAATTGAGGATCAGTCGTATCATTGTGATTTGTACTGGCTCCAAAATAACGGTTGACTTAAATTACTGTCCATTGCCATGGATGTATTTAAGCGTTTTCTAATTGACTTTAATTATCCGGCTGTTAGCATCTTGCACCGGTAATTTTCCCGCTAAACCGGAAAGTACCTGGACCACCATATAAAACTTACCTCGACTATGTTTCTTATATCTTTTAACGGATAATGGGGTTAAGGATCACAAGATTTAGATTTTATGGCTAACACGAATGACAATCAGACATTTCTCTGGCGCGGACATACAACCTTTGTTGTCATTGCTGCCGGTGCGACGTTGAGCCTGAAAGATTTTTTAACCTTTCCTGTGATGGCTGGAGAGAATGGCGGTGGTGCCTTTCTTTTGATGTATATCTTCTTTCTTTTAGTGCTTGGTTTACCGCTTTTAATGAGTGAGTTCATGCTGGGCCGTCTCACACGTTCCAATATTGTTGATAGCCTGGATACACTGGCAACTGAAAATAACGCATCCATTTACTGGAAGCTTGTCGGGCTGTTAGCATTATTTGCCGGTTTTCTGCTGCTTTCTTCCTATAGTGTGGTATCTGGCTGGTCACTGGCTTATTTCTTTAAGTCAGGTTTCGGTATCTATAATGGCGCGACGCTGGACGGAGTTCGTGCTTTGTTCCGGAATTTCCAGACCAATTCAGAAGCCATGATGCTATGGCATACGCTGTTTATGTTAATTGTGGTGGCGATTTCAGCTCAAAGCTTAAAACAGGGGCTGGAAAAAATATTTGTAGTACTGGTTCCAGCCATGGCCTTTCTGCTAGTAGTTGGTTTGCTGTACGCCTTTTATTCAAATGGACTGACCGAAAGCGTGCAATATATCCTTTACCCTGACTGGTCAAGGGTTGACTCCAGTATGCCGATGCTGGCGCTTCAGCGTGCTTTTTTTACGCTGGCGTTGGGACTGGGAGTAATGACCATTTATGGGTCTTATATGGATGAACGCATTCCGCTTGGATATGCTGCTGCTCAGGTAATTGTTGTTGATTTACTGTTTTCAATTTTCACAGGTCTGGCGATTAACGCGTTGATATTCTCTGCCGACCTGGAGCCTGTACTGGATGATGAGCTGGCTTTCAGAGTATTGCCTACTGTATTTGGCTCGTTTGAATATGGCTTTCTATTCGGTGCCCTGTTTTACCTGCTGCTGGCTTTAGCTGCTGTGACCACAGCTGTCGCTTTGCTGGAAGCGATTCTCAGCTGCTATACACTGCGATTTAAAACCTCTCGACGAAAAGCAGCAGTTCATATGGGTTTTATGATTTGGCTACTTGGTTTAGGTACTATTTTTTCCTATAGTTTATGGAATGATTCCGGGTTCACCATGGTGATCAACTTTGGCAATGAAGCGTATCGTCTGGTTAATGAGGCAGGTTTCCATGATGTAATTATTTTTATATCCAGTAATTTTATTCAACCCTTTGTCGCCTTGCTGATTGCATTGTTTGTCGGCTGGAAATTACCACGTAGCGTTACTTTTGAAGCTTTAAATCTGTCACACAGACATTCATTTGAAGTGTGGAACTTTACTATTAGGTATATCACCCCTGTACTTATATTCATTGTAATGCTGTCAACACTGGGATTTATAGGAGCATAATGCCTCGTATTAACCGTAATGCATTGATGCCCTACACCGCTAAGCAAATGTATGACATTGTCAATGGTGTAGATCGTTATCAGGAGTTCTTACCCTGGTGTGCCAGTAGTCAGGTTATCGATCAGACCGAAACCTCTATGAAGGCTACGGTGTTGATGAAAAAGGGTAAGTTGAATCATAGTTTCACGACTCAAAATGATTTACTTGATGGTGAAAAAATTCATATGAATCTGGTCAATGGACCTTTCAGAGTATTACAGGGAGACTGGATTTTTAGCAATTTATCGGAACAGGGGAGTAAGATAGAGCTTAATCTTGAGTTTGAGTTTTCTAACCGTCTGGTCGGATTACTTATCGGACCCGTTTTTACTCAGATCGCCAATACATTGGTCGATGCTTTTTGTCAACGAGCTCATCAACTATATAGAAAATGAATCAGACTACACAATCATCCGAATCAATTTACATTGAAATAGCTTATGCGACGCCCGATAAGCAGCTAATACTTGAGTGTTATGTTGAGCCAGGAACAAGCCCACGTGATGCCGTTATAAACTCAGCGATAGATGAGTATTTCCCTGAGATTAACAAGGAAAGCTGTGATATTGGTATTTTTGGTAAAGTCATTCGCAAGGACCACTTATTAGAAAATGGTGATCGCATTGAGATTTATCGTCCGCTAATCGCTGACCCTAAAGAGGTTCGCAAAAAGCGGGCAGAGCAGGGGCTTAAGATGAAAAGAGGCGGTGGTAAAGAAGATGAGCAGGAAACCCCTGCGTCATAAACTGCCTTCTATATCAACCAAGGTATCTTTATCATAAGTCAGAGTCATGGTTTTCTGCTCTGACTGTTGTTCTTCCCCTTTATACAGGTAATAAACATAATAAGCTTTGTCGGCATGGTAAGGGTCGTTAATTGCTGCCTTGCCCAGTAAAAACTCTACCTGTCTGCGTGTCATACCGATTTCCAGCTGTTCCAGTTTATCAGCATCAACACGATTACCCTGAGGTATATCTATGCGGTAGACACAGGACTGAGATGTTACAATGATTAGAATTAATAAAAGAAATTTGGATAAACGCATAACTATATGGGCTGAATAACTAGGATGGCAGATCATACTTGGCCTGATAGTAAACAGCAATCGACAGTTGACGAGAGTTTATGGAAACAGCAGATTTAAAAAAAGCAGGCCTGAAAATTACCTTACCCAGAATGAAGATTCTGGAACTACTTGATAAGAGTGGCAAGCGCCATTTAAAGGCAGAAGATGTCTATAAATTGCTGCTGGATGCCGGCGAAGAAATCGCTTTGGCAACGGTATACCGAGTATTGACACAGTTTGAATCAGCAGGTCTGGTGACGCGACATCACTTTGAAGGCGGGCATGCCGTTTTTGAAATCAATGATGGCGAGCATCACGATCATCTGGTGGATATCAAAACAGGCAAGGTGGTTGAATTCTATGATGAACAGATAGAAAAGCGACAGAAAGAGATTGCTGAAAAAAATGGCTTTACTATAACCGAGCACACCATGATTCTATACGGTCATTTTAATGACGAAAAAGCCTAAGGCGTGTTAAACGCTTTCTATCATTTCTCGCGCATGTGCTCGGGTTTGTTCAGTGATCGTCATGCCTCCGAGCATACGTGCAATTTCTTCCAGCCTTTGTGAATCATCCAGTGGTACTACATCGGTAGTGGTGTCTATCGAGGTTTTATTTTTCGTCACCTGATAATGTTGATGCGCCTGAGAAGCAACCTGCGGCAGGTGAGTAACACAGAATACCTGGCGATGTTTGGCGATTTCCCTGAGCTTACGGCCGACAATCTCTGCGATACCTCCGCCGATTCCACTATCCACTTCATCAAAAATGAGGGTCGGGATTTGACTGGATTGAGACAGAATCACCTGTATCGCCAGACTAATGCGTGATAATTCACCACCTGAGGCCACCTTTCCCATTGGGCGTAAGGGTTGTCCCGGGTTTGCGCTCACCTGAAAGACAACCTGGTCCACACCATTAGCATTATACTTTTCGCTTTCCGCCTGATTAATGACCAGTATTTGAAACTGACCTCCCTGCATGCCCAGTGTTTGCATCACCTCCGTGATCTGACTGGAAAGTTGCTCTGCTGTGCTTGAACGAGTTTCTGATAAGGTATGTGCAGCCTGTAGATAGGCATCCCTGGCTTCATCACAGAGACGTGTAAGCTTCTCTATATCCTGCTCATCCAGTGTCAGTTGATCGAGTTCCTGCTGCATTTGTGCCGCCAGTGAAATCAGGTCATCACTTGCTACATTATGTTTGCGCGCCAGGCTTTGTACCTGAGCCAGGCGTTGGTTTACCCAGTCGAGTCGGGCTGGATCCAGCTCTATATTGTCTCTGTAGGTGTTTATTTCAGAAGCTGCTTCCTGAACCTGTATAAGTGCACTACTGATGAGTTCATGGGTACCTTTCAGTGATGAATCAAGTTGTTGTAACTGCTCAAGCTTATCATCACAGGTGGAAAGCAGGTGCTGGATATTCAGTTCGTCACTTTCATATAATGTGTTGATGATGCTGTCACAGCTTTCCAGAATCTGGCCTGCATGTGACAGACGTTGTGATTCATTTTTCAAATCATTGATTTCTTCAGCCTGTAGATCCAGCTGTGAAAACTCATTGCTGTAAAGTTTTAATAAGTCTATACGCTGCTGTTTCTCTGATGAATCATCCTGCGCCTGACGCAGTCGTTTTTGCAGGGCTTTATAGTCGTTATATAACTGCTTAACTTGATCCAGCAGCTCGGGTTTGGCCATTGAGCTATCGAGCAATTGCAGCTGGATGCCGGGTTTTTGTAGTGACTGGTGTTCATGCTGACCATGCAGGTCGACCAGCATTTCGCCTAACTGCTTGAGCTGGCTCAGGCTTGCAGGTGTGCCGTTGATGAAAGCCTTGCTGCGTCCTGTGGCCTGTATGACTCGACGAATCAGACATTCATCTTCTTCGTTGAATTCATTTTGCTGTAGCCAGGACTGAGCCTCGGGAATATCGTTAAGATCAAAACTGACTGATATGTCAGCTCTTTCGGTGCCGCTTTTGACACAGTCCGAATCCGCTCTGTCACCAAGAACCAGCTTGATGGCATCCAGAAGAATCGATTTACCAGCACCGGTTTCCCCGGTTAAAGCCGTCATGCCACGGTTAAAATCGATATGGCTCTGATCAATAATAGTGAAGTTACTGATCGAAATAGATTCTAACATCAGGGGTGATTACTCCAATTAAGTTTAGCGCGCAGGATATGGAAGTAATTATATCCTGCGGGATGTAACAGTGTGATCTCTTTATGGTAACGCTGGATATGAATTTTATCCTGATCGTTGATAATAGCTCTTGTCACGCCATCGAAGCTAACCAGAGCCTGCATATTGTGACTGAGATGAATATCGATCTGGCGATCTGCTGGCAATACAATTGGGCGATTACTCAGGGTGTGAGGACATATAGGTACCAGTGAGATAGCCTGCAGGCTGGGGTGCATAATGGGGCCGCCGCCAGAAAGTGAATAAGCAGTGGATCCTGTGGGCGTTGATACAATCAGGCCATCAGCGCGCTGTCGATTGATAAGCTTGCCATCTGAAAAGACCTCAAACTCAATCATACTCACCGACTCATGGCTGTGCAGAATGATATCGTTTAATCCTATGTGCGAGCTAGTCTGGCCTTTGTGGAGCTCGATTTCACCTTGTAGAAGGAAACGTTTTTCAATGCTGTAGTTACCTTCAAATATTTCATCAAGGTGCTGTTTAAGCTCAAGCATGGTGACATCAGCGAGAAACCCTAGTCTCCCCAGATTGATACCGACCAGAGGTACCTGATAATCAACCAGCAATCGAGTGGTTGTGAGCAAAGTGCCATCACCACCTACAGATACAACAAGGTCAGCATTCTCACCAATCTGCTCAATACTGGCTGAAGGGTGTTCCTGTAAGCTGATATCTTCATCTAGATAATGGATTAAAAGTTCACCATAAGTCTTTAAAGTCTGAAAGATTTTTCGGATTTCATCCTTATGCCCCGAGCTTTGCTGACGCACAATAATTCCGATAGTTTTGAAAGAGGTTTCTAGCATGGGTATATTAATCGGTTTACAATTCCATTCTTTAACATTGATAACGTTGTGAAATAAAAATGGCTGAATCGTATGAACTTGATGAACGTGCTCAAATTCTACTTAAATATCTGATCCAGTCCTATACCCGTGACGGCCAACCTGTTGGCTCCAAAAGTCTAGCGCAACTTTCAGGTATTGAAGTCAGCTCGGCAACTATTCGCAATATTATGGCAAAACTTGAAGATATGGGACTGGTAAATTCGCCTCATACCTCCGCCGGTCGAATTCCCACCCAGGCAGGTTATCGATTTTTCATCGACAGTTTATTGGAAGTCAAGGATTTAGGAAAGTCGGTTGAGCAATCTCTTAGTAATGCATTCACTTCGGATAAAACCTCAACTGATTTAATCCAGACTGCATCCACTATGCTGTCTCAAATGACCCAACTAACCGGGTTGATCAGTGTCAGTAAGCCATCGCATATAGAAATTCGGCATATTGAGTTTATGAAACTTTCAGATCGCCGAATTTTAGTGATCATGGTGGTGAATGCTGACCAGGTACACAACAAAATCATCCATGTGGATCGAGATTACACAGACCTGGAGTTAACCCAGCTTGCGCGCCAACTGAGTCAGTACCTGATTGGTTCGGATTTTGCCCCAGCCAGAGAAAAACTGATATCAGAATTACGCCAGCATAAGGAACAGGTGAATTCGATTCTGGAGTCGGTACTGGATGTCATGGGATCTGTATGCCAGCAAGGTGATGCGGAAGACCTGCTGACAACTGGTGAATCCAATCTACTTCAATTTGCAGAATTATCGGATATCGGCAAACTACGCGAGATATTCGATATCTTTAACAGTAAGCGCGATTTACTACATATTCTCGAAGGCTGTACTCAGGCAGAAGGCGTGCAAATTTTTGTCGGCAGTGAATCTGGCTATAGCGTTTTAAGTGATTTATCGGTGATTGGGGCACCCTATACCATCAATGATGAAGTGGTTGGAGTGCTGGGCGTTATAGGTCCAACACGCATTGCTTATGAAAAAATCATCCCAACCGTAGATTTAACTGCAAGATTACTAACTTCTGCCTTGAATAGTCAGAAATAATCCACACATATTCACCCATTATTATTTTTGCTTTACATTTGGAGCCAAGCTATGACGTCTGAAATCAATCAGGATGCCCCACAACAAACTGATGACCAGGAAAATTTACCACCGGAAAATACCACGGAAGACATGCAGGCAAATGATACTGCAGCAGATTCATCTCAGGGTGATGAACAGGATTTACAGGCTGAACTTGCCAAAGCTCAGCTGACTATCAAGGAATATTGGGACCAGATCATGCGCCTGAATGCAGAAATAGAAAATAACCGCAAACGCGCACAGCGAGATATTGAAAATGCACATAAGTTTGCCGTTAAAAACTTTGTCGAATCTCTGCTTCCGGTGACTGACAGTATGGAAATGGGTATGGCGGCAACGCTGAATGAGAATGCTACTCTGGAATCTATCCGTGAAGGCATGAATATGACACTGGATATGTTTACTCAAATGATGCAGAAAAATGGTATACAGGCGATTGATCCGCAGGGTGAAAAATTTAATCCGGAACACCATCAGGCAATGACCATGCAGGAAAATGATGAAGTAGAAGCGAATACTGTATTAGCCGTGATGCAAAAAGGGTACCTGTTAAACGAACGTCTGATACGTCCGGCCATGGTTGTCGTTTCAAAGCCTAAGGCCGAATAGATTCCAGCTGTTCAAAAAAATTAATTAAACAACCTTAAAACCACAAAAAGCTTGTGATTAGCACTTGAAAGCCGATTAAAAGGCCTTACTTCTGCAGCAAGCTACATTTTATTAAAGATTTTCGGAGATATAGAAATGGGTAGAATCATTGGTATTGACCTGGGCACCACCAACTCCTGTGTTGCTGTGATGGAAGGTGGGAAACCCAAGGTAATTGAAAACAGCGAAGGTGATCGTACAACACCTTCAATTGTCGCATTTACAGACGATAAAGAAGTACTGGTTGGTCAGCCGGCTAAACGTCAGGCGGTTACTAACCCTAATAATACACTGTACGCCGTTAAACGTCTGATCGGTAGACGCTTTGAAGAAGAAGCCGTTCAGAAAGACATCGATCTGGTGCCTTATAAAATTATCAAAGCTGATAACGGTGATGCATGGGTGGAAGCAAAGGGCCAGAAAATGGCACCACCTGAAGTATCTGCTCGTGTATTACAGAAAATGAAAAAGACAGCTGAGGAATACCTCGGCGAAGAAGTCACCGAAGCGGTAATCACTGTACCTGCATACTTTAATGACTCTCAGCGTCAGGCTACCAAAGATGCCGGTAAGATCGCTGGTCTTGAAGTTAAGCGTATTATCAATGAGCCAACAGCCGCAGCACTGGCTTATGGTATGGATAAAGCTTCAGGCGACAAGAAACTGGCCGTTTATGACTTAGGTGGTGGTACTTTCGATATCTCAATCATTGAAGTCGCTGAAGTTGATGGCGAGCACCAGTTTGAAGTGCTTTCTACCAATGGTGATACCTTCCTTGGTGGTGAAGATTTCGATATGCGTTTGATCGACTATCTGGCTGAACAGTTCAAGAAAGAGCAGGGCATGGATTTACGTGGTGACCCACTTGCCATGCAACGTCTGAAAGAAGCTGCTGAGAAAGCCAAGATCGAGCTTTCTGCAAGTTCACAGACCGATGTGAATCTGCCTTACATTACTGCAGATGCCAGTGGTCCTAAACACTTGAATCTGAAGATTACCCGCGCCAAGCTGGAATCGTTGGTAGATGATTTAATCGCTCGTACGATTGACCCATTAAAAATGGCGCTGGATGATGCAGGCGTATCTGTTTCAGATATTGACGACGTCATTCTGGTCGGTGGTCAAACCCGTATGCCTAAGGTTCAGGAAGTGGTTAAAGACTTCTTTGGTAAAGAAGCTCGTAGAGACGTCAATCCTGACGAAGCAGTGGCATCAGGTGCTGCCATTCAGGGTGGTGTATTAGGCGGTGATGTTAAAAATGTATTACTGCTAGACGTTACTCCGCTATCTCTGGGTATTGAAACTCTGGGTGGTGTGATGACCAAGCTGATTGAAAAGAACACCACGATTCCTACCAAGGCATCGCAAACCTTTTCAACTGCAGAAGATAATCAGACAGCGGTTACCGTGCATGTACTGCAGGGTGAGCGTGAAGTAGCCACAGCGAATAAGTCGCTGGGTCGTTTCGACCTTTCAGATATACCACCAGCACCTCGTGGTGTACCTCAGGTTGAAGTAACCTTTGACATCGATGCTAACGGTATCCTGAATGTATCTGCTAAAGACAAGGCAACTGGCAAAGAGCAGAAGATTGTCATCAAGGCTTCCAGTGGGTTATCCGATGCAGAAGTTGATGCAATGGTGAAGGATGCAGAAGCGCATGCTGATGAAGATCGCAAGGTGCGTGAACTGGTAGATGTTCGCAACCAGGCTGATGCTATGATTCATGCCACTGAAAAATCGCTGAAAGATCTGGGTGATCAGGTTGATGAAGCTGATAAGAAGGCCATCGAAGAAGCAACTGAGGAACTGAAAAAAGCACTGGAAGGCAGTGATAAGGAAGCGATTCAGGCAAAAACTCAGGCGCTTGCTGAAGCTTCAGGTAAACTGGCAGAAAAAGCCTATGCCGCTAATGCAGGTGATGCTGCTGGGGCTGAAGGTGCAGCTGGTGATGCTGGCGCATCAAGCAACCAGGATGATGATGTTGTCGATGCCGAATTTGAAGAAGTTAAAGACGACGACAAAAAATAATCCTTACGGATTTACATTGTCAATTTGATCGACTGCGGGCGAGTGTTTACACTCGCCCGCATTTATTTTTTTAATAACCTACAATATTCCAAACATCAGCTATGTCGCAAAGAGATTATTACGAAGTACTTGGAGTCGGAAGAGATGCCTCGGAAGCTGAATTAAAAAAAGCATTTCGACGTCTGGCGATGAAATACCATCCTGACCGAAACACCGACAATGATGAAGATACCGAACATAAATTCAAAGAGGCTAAGGAAGCCTACGAGATTTTAACCAATGCTCAAAAGCGTGCAGCTTACGATCAATACGGTCATGCGGGAGTCAATCAGCAAGCTGGCGGCGGTTTTGGTGGCGGTGGATTCGGTGATGCTTTTAGCGATATCTTTGGGGATATCTTCAGTGGCGGTGGTCAGCGCGTTCGCAAAGGTGCTGATTTACAGTACAACCTAGAGCTATCACTGGAAGATGCAGTAGCGGGTACAACCGTCAAGATTAAGGTCCCTACACATAAATCCTGCACTGATTGCGCAGGCTCTGGCGCACGTAAAGGTACCTCTCCTGAAACCTGTAGTACCTGTGGTGGTCATGGTCAGGTGCGTATGCAGCAGGGCTTTTTCTCTGTTCAGCAAACTTGCCCCAGTTGCCGTGGTTCTGGCCAGACTATCAAGGATCCCTGCCCAACCTGCCATGGTGAAGGGAGAGTTAAAAATTATAAATCGCTATCGGTTGATGTGCCTGCCGGTGTTGATAATGGTGATCGCATTCGACTCAGCGGTGAAGGTGAAATGGGAGAACGTGGTGCACCCCCTGGTGATCTTTACGTTCAAATGCGTGTTAAACAGCATCCGATTTTTGAGCGTGACAATGCCGACCTGTATTGCGATGTGCCGATCAATATTGTTGTTGCAGCATTAGGTGGCGAACTGGAAGTACCCAGTTTGAATGGCCGCCTGAAATTAAAAATACCGCCTGGTACACAATCCCATAAGCTATTTCGCATGCGTGGTAAAGGTGTGAAACCTGTTCGCGGTGGACCGGTTGGCGATTTGATTTGTCGTGTTATAGTAGAAACCCCGGTTAAGTTAAACAAAGAGCAGCAGGAATTGCTGGAAAAGTTTGCTGAATCAATGGGAAAATCAACCAAGAGTCACAGCCCGAATGAGACTTCCTGGCTGGATGGGGTGAAGAAATTCTTCGAAGATATGAAGTCCTGATTATATTGAGGATATCGACATGACAAAAATAGCAATTGCCGGAGCTGGCGGACGCATGGGGCGTACCCTGATAGAAGCCTGTAATAATTCAAAAAAATCTATCCTGACTGCTGCCACCGAAAGGCCTGACTCAACCCTGGTGGGGATAGACGCAGGTGAACTGGCTGGACTGGGGCGTACAATTCATGTGCCAGTATCATCCTCACTGGCGCGAGCCAGTGATTTCGATGTATTGATCGACTTTACTCACCCGACAATTACTACACAGCATATCGATTACTGTCTTCAGCAGCATCGTAAAATGGTGATAGGTACCACTGGTTGTGATGAAGAATTAGAAGCCAAGATCAGAAAGGCTGCCGAGACTATCCCCATTGTGTACGCGCCGAATATGAGTATCGGGGTAACGCTATGTCTTAAATTATTACAGACTGCTGCTCGAGTACTGGATGATGACGTCGATATCGAGATTATAGAAGCACATCATCGGCATAAGGTTGATGCACCTTCTGGTACTGCTTTAAAAATGGGTCAGGTTATTGCTGAAACACTGGGGCGTGATTTGAAGGAATGTGCGGTTTATGGGCGTGAAGGGCAAACCGGCGCACGTGAACGTAAAACTATAGGTTTTGAAACTATTCGAGCCGGAGACATTGTCGGAGACCATACGGTCATGTTCGCCAGTGAGGGTGAGCGAATCGAAATCACCCATAAGGCATCCAGTCGTATGACTTTTGCAAAAGGTGCGCTTAGAGCAGCCGAGTGGTTAAAGGACAAAAAGAAAGGTCTTTACGATATGATGGATGTGCTTGATCTGAACTAGAGCCTGTTTTCCCCTCTAGCAGTAATATTAACCCGGCACCAATATAGGTAATGTTCAGCCACAGCACACTGGTTCACGGCAAGGCAACAGCAGGCCGCTGTAGTCATTCTCCAGCAACTGCTGTTAACGTAGTCCGTGGGCCAGTGTGCTGCGGCCTATCTTTTAT
>JBNLGQ010000035.1:0-23308 GCA_050306135.1 Gammaproteobacteria bacterium | reverse complement strand
ATTTAGGATGAACATGGCTCAAAAGCATTTCGTCTATTTCAGCCAACTGCGCATCAGAAAGAGTGGCAACTAGTTTCAGCTCTTCTTGTGTTAATTCCCTGTCCGGAGTTACATCATTCATCGTGCCTCCTGGCATTTAACGCTTACTTAAACGGCCACGGTGGTAACGTAAGTGGCACGATAGTGCCGCGAGTCAGTTTTGAAGTTTTTGTTAGCCGATTTTGTTTATAGAATAAGTTCAGCAACAATATTTTCACTTTTTGCTAAATGTGGTGTTGAATATATTTTCACTGTTGTCTTAACCTCTTTGTGTTTAGCATGATTGTATGTGATAAAGGTAAGAATCGAAGTAATAATTTCAGGCTCATTAATTTCATAGATAGTAATATAAACCCCACCATAAGGTCTACCTGCAATAATCCAAGCACCACTTTCTAGAAACATAAGATTGCATTTTTCAATACTCTTGCATTTATGATTTGATACTAGAATTTTCTTAATCTCAGGTGCGTAACTAATTGCGTCTTCGTTATAATAGTGAGAATTACACCCTGATATTGATACAGTCAGAAGAAATGAAATTAATAATCTATACACTATGTCTCCATGCGGCTAACGTCTACAGCAGAGGAAAACCGCAGCACAGCGGAGGTTTTTCCTGCTGACTGTGCTTGTTAGTATCACTTGATTTCTTTGCCTTGTGCATCTAGGCGAATAAGACCCATCGGACTTTCAAGAGTAGCACCTCCGCATTTAATAGCGACTGACTCAGAAACCTTAGCCCAGAATGCATACCCATCTCTATTAGCACGAGTGGGCTCGAGCACAACTTCCAATGGAAATTTGTGATCTTTATTTATGGACAAGACTTCCTTTGGTGTTGTTAATGAAGAGGGATTGTCTACAATGACTTGCCATTCTTGAGATTCATATACCCAATCTGTACCACCGTAATTTGACCATTTATCGGCTTGTGGAAGATCGGCTGGAATACTGATAGCGCATGCCGCCCATAAAACTAAATCCATACTCATTTGATGCCTCTTTCCAAGATGCTAACAGAATGATAAACGAGACCCCAGGTATCTTTATCATATTTTAGGTGCATTCCTGACTACACCCGGCCTCAAGATCTGAGTAGTTGCAGAGACGAATTTGCTTACGCAGAACCCCACACTGGACCAATGCTTGAACATGTTTAAATTCATCCTTAGCGGTGAAGCAACAGACAGTCCAGCGCCCAGCGGGAGCCTTCTCGGCTACTCGCGCAAAGTATGGCAGATCGATCTTATTGAGAGAATGACCGATCACGATGATTTCGTTAATTTGACCAAGAGATTCGAAATAGTTTTCATGCGTTCCCAAGATCGTTTCGACAGGTTTTTGCAAAGCATAAAACGGATACTTTGCCGCGCCCTCAGCATCAGAAAACGGTGTTCGGTTACTCTCCCCATATTCGTCAAATTCTACTTCTTCTTCCATGGTGTCACCGTGGCCAAAGATCAGTTCATCAAAAGCTTCGGCTTTTCCGTGGATATGTAAAACCTGTTTATCAGAAACACCATATACGACTTGAAGAGTTGACGTGTAGTTAAACGTAAGAAATTTCGCGTTTTTTTCAAACGACAACTTTCTCTTTGCCAATGTGACATCAATCTCTGACACCCATTCTTGAAAGCACTCTCTAATGCTATCGACATGTTGGTCAGTTTGTTCAGCAAGGTCGTCTTCTAAGCAATAGATGAAACTAGGCCTGAAACTTTCTGAAGCTACATCAATATGGTTGTGCTCGTCATAGAATACTTTCCAATCAAACCTACCAAGCGAATTCTCGAAATCACACCATAGCCCTCGCTGAGAAAAATCGAAGGAATAGTAATTTTCAACTTCGCTCAATCGCTCTTCCGCGAAATCATTAAATTGGCTATAGCTTGTTGGCAGTCCATGCCACATATCAAATCCGTTTCCCACGATGTATAGCGTTTTCATCGAACCACTATGACACATAGCACCTAACGCTTTTGTAAAAGGCGCGACGTCAGGAGCGTCCTTTTGACAAACTTGTTACATGCTAATGACATAGTCGCCTGCCTTTACTTTAATTTCTTCACCGTCTGACTTAGCATCTTCCCATTTATCACGATCGACGTAGCCCCACTCGCACATTAGGCGATAGTCATAATCATCTGGCGTATCTTCAAGGCGCTTTATAATCGGTTTAGTGCTTCGAATCTCTGTACCTGCTAAAAACTGTAATCTAGCTATTGAGAGTTCGATTTCACTTATAAGGCCGTGTGACCTGACATCTTTGGGGTTTTCTAAAATCTTGGCGTCAAGCTCATTCTTCCAGATGCTGAGCTTCTTTATGACATTTAAAGTATTATCATAGTCATCTCTCGCTTTCAGATATTCTTCGCTACTTACATTCTCCATGATTCAGTTTCTAGCCATGTAACAGAATGATAAACGAGACCCCGGGTCTCTTTATCATATTTTAGTAAGATAGAGAATTTCCTTAATTTTGTCATTCTATTCAATTAGATAGGATTTTCATGTCACGTTATCATTGTAATGATAACGTGACAAGACCATTATTCATGGCTTTTTAAGGTGTGGCACTTTTGGGGTAATCTATCTCAATCTCAGAATCCACGTTTAGTTGATCAGATTCGCCTGGTCTGCCGGCAAAGTCATCTCAGTATAAAAACCGAGCAGTCATACCTCACCTGGATACGACAATTTTTCCGTTTTCACGACTTGAAGCACCCCAGAGACCTGGGACAGGTCGAAATTGAAGCCTATCTAAACCACATCGCCTCGAAATGTCTGGTATCTGCCAGTACTCAGTCTTCCGCATTGAATGCTATTGCCTTTATAGGGATGTTCTGTCCATGGAAATGTCAAAACTGGATCGGTTTCAGAAAATCAAGCGTTACCAGACCATACCCATGGTGATGTCTGTTAGCGAAGTTCAGGCTTGTTTGTGAGAGATGAGTGGAGCTACCCGCCTAATGGCAGAGCTGATATATGGAGCGGGGATATGAATTGGAGAATGAGTAACCTTAAGAGTCAAAGATATTGATTTTGATCACAGATCGATTACGGTACGTGCTGCCAAGGGTAACAAAGACCGGGTTGCCTTGCTTCCTGAAGCTGTAATCACTACTCTGGAACAACACCTGGTCAGGGTCTCTGAACTCCAGCTTGATGATCGAATGAAGGGCAATGGTTATGCACCGATACCAAATGCTCTTTACAAAAAATATCCTTTCGCATCCGAGAAATTGACTAGCAATTTTTTTCCCATCCATTGTGATGGACCCTGGCGTGAGTCCGGTCATCAGGCTCAATGGCATTCTGTATGAACTACTAAATTTTAATACTCAATCATCAAAACAGTCAGTATCATATACTCTCACTATTTCTACCGGATAACTTGAACTCATACTTCATTGCAGCAAAGCTGAACCCATCACAAACTATTGACCAGATATATTTAATTGCTAGATTAATAATCACCACCTACGTTGCATAAATGTCACAATCGGGATTTTGTCATCAAACTGTTACATAATCGTCATATATAGCTTGCATGAATTTTTTCAGGAAAAAGCATCAATGAATATTTTAGTCATCGAAGACGATCAGGACATTCGCGACATGATTTGTCAGTCTCTATCTCAGGTTAATTATCAGGTATACGGTAGCGTGGATGTTAAAAGCGCAAAAAAAACCATCAATGAACTAAAACCTGACTGTCTCATCGTCGACTGGATGCTGCCTGATAGTTCAGGTATAGAGCTTATTCGATGGGTCAGACGTCAGGAACAGTTCAAAGATATCCCTGCATTGATGCTCACCGCACGCGCAGAAGAGTCCGATAAAATCACTGGCCTTGAGTCCGGTGCCGATGATTATATGACCAAACCGCTATCTTTAAGAGAGTTGCATGCGCGAGTGAAAGCCCTGTTACGGCGCCCTGCTGCCTACGAAGAAAGCAGTAGCAGCCTGCAGGCTGGTCCTATTACACTGAATACTGAAACCCATGAAGTCATCATCAATGATCAACTGGTTGAACTCACCAAAACCGAGTTTAAACTGCTAAAATTCTTCATCGTAAATGAGGGTAAGGTGTTCACTCGAGATCAAATTCTGGACTCCGTATGGGGTATCAACACCTACCTTGGAGACCGTACTGTAGATGTTCATATACTCCGACTACGCAAGATCCTGAAAAAATTCAAACTGGAGAAATTAGTGCTGACGGTACGCGGTGAAGGTTATCGATTTTCTGCCAGGCCGCGTACTTAATGATATAAAATACCTGTATGCTTAAAATCTGGCAGAAAGAAAGTCACTTCATCATTGCATCACTAATAATACTGGTTTTAAGTGGTATTATTTTCGAGCACTGGGTGATCTCTACAATTACAGTGTTTATCGCTTATATTTTCTGGCTATACTACCGTTTAGCTCGGCTGGAACACTGGCTTTCGCGCGGCACTAAAGCCAGTGAAGTGTATGATGACAGCGGGTTTATGGGGGACATCATTCGTCACCTCTACCATCAACAGAAGATCCATAACAAACGCAAAAAACGCACCAAAGAAATCCTGCGCCGTTTAAACCGTAATATCTCAGCCCTGCCCGATGCTACCCTGCTACTCAATCAGCATCTTGAAATTGAATGGTGTAATGCCCCCGCCAAATACTTACTCGGTATAGATCCCCGCTCTGATTATGGTCAAAGAATAACCAATCTGTTTCGTCATCCCAAATTCATGCGCTACCTGATTGCACCTGATAAAAAAGACTACCTAGAGCTTGAATCACCCATACACAACAATACGACACTGCAGTTAAAAATTGTTCGCTTTGGGCATAACCAGCGATTGCTCACTGCTCGAAATATAAGCGATCAGAAACTGTTGCAGGAAGGTCTGAAGAACTTTGTGGCGAATGCTTCACATGAACTCAAAACGCCATTGACTACCATAAGTGGCCACCTTGAAATGCTGGAAAATGAAAGCGGACTCAGTCAGTCTGGCAAAAAATCTATCAAGGTGGCGCAGAAACAGTCGCGTCGCATGCGTGACCTGATTCAGGATTTATTATTATTATCACAGGTTGAAAGCTACAAACTACAACCCAATGAAGGTGACGCCGTATCCATTGCTCAAATCATGACGAATGCTATGGTTTCGGTGGGTCTTAACTGCGATCAGGAGAATATTAGCTGTGATATCGACGACGATCTGGTTTTAAAAGGAGTGAAATCTGAAATTGAGGGTATTTGTATCAATCTGATAGAAAACGCATATAAATATGGGGCAACAGACAACTCTAAAATAAAAGTCAGCTGGAAAAGAAACTCTGCCGGAGAATATGTATTTTCTGTTAGCGATAATGGCCCGGGCATCGATCCAAAAGACTTACCCAGAATTACCGAGCGTTACTTTCGCGGTAGCCAGACCACCGCTGAACAAACCTCTGGATCGGGTCTGGGCCTGGCCATCGTGGAACAGGCGGCTGTTAAACATGGCGGAACACTCAGTATAAAAAGCCAGCCGGGCAAAGGAAGTACATTTACTGTTACCTTCCCAAGCTACCGGGCTGTGCATGACTTAGCTGATAAAAACGATAACGTATTTGAGCTGGCGTCTTATAAGGATCTTTAAGGTAATAACATACCTCGAATAGTAAAGTAGATCAGCGCAGCCATAAATCCTGAAGCTGGTACAGTGATAACCCAGGCAGCAACTATCTTCATCAGTGCTGAGCGTTTAACCAGCTCCTTGTGATAGATACGAGCCAGTGACTTGCGCTCTTTCTTGCTTAACTCGGCTTTTGCCGAATGCTGTTTTAACTGTTTGATCATCCTGCCTTTCTGATCAACGGTCGCGCTACGGAACTGATGCAGAAACTCTTCAACCACTCCCTGTTCCTTACCTGAGTGGTGCTCGATAATCTCATGTTCCATACGCGCATAACTGGCTTTCAGATATTCGCGCAGGAAGCCCACTCCAAATACCGCTCCCACCGCGATATGAGTTGAACTGACAGGTAAACCTAGCTGACTTGCGAGAATAACCGTAATGGCGGCTGCCATTGCTATGGAAAAGGCGCGCATCTGATCAAGCTCAGTAATCTCACTGCCCACCGTTTTAATCAGTTTTGGCCCATACAGCGCAAGGCCTATAGCAATACCAATAGCACCAACCATCATCACCCAGAAAGGTATAGATGCTTTAGTGGCAACCCCACCATGCAAAATGGCATCATTGATAGCAGCCAGCGGTCCTACTGCATTGGCTACATCATTAGCTCCATGCGCAAAACTGAGTAATGCAGCCGCAAAAATCAGTGGTACGGTAAACAGACGGTTTACGCTTTCTTTATCGTTAGATAATTTTTCTGCCAGACGGCCTATCAATGGCTTCGTTATTGCAAAAATCAATATTGCGGCAATCAAGCCAAATCCAGCTGCCGTCATAAAATCAACTTTAACGATTTTTTTTATACCTTTAAGTATCAGGTAGGTAGAAAAAGCCCAGGCCATGATACTGACTAAAATGGGCACCCAGATCGCAGCGGCAACATTCATTTCAGTTCGATAAGTTATCAAACGTTTGATCGCATAGAGGAACAGCGCAGCGATAATACCGCCTAGCACAGGTGATATGACCCAACTGGCTGCAATCATCCCCATTTTGCTCCAGTTAGCTATGCCTAATCCACCCGCAGCAATTCCAGCGCCTAATACACCACCTACTATCGAGTGAGTAGTAGATACAGGAGCACCAACTGCAGTTGCAATATTCAACCATACAGCGCCAGCCAATAAAGCCGCCGTCATCACCCAGATAAAAATATTGCTATCATTAATCAGCGCTGGATCAATAATGCCGTTTTTAATCGTGCTGACCACATCGCCTCCAGCAATGAGAGCCCCAGCAGCTTCGAAGATTGCCGCGATTATGATCGCCCCAGCCAGTGTGACTGCTTTGGAACCAACCGCTGGGCCAACGTTATTGGCAACGTCATTAGCTCCGATATTCATTGCCATATACCCGCCGATCATAGCTGCTATGGTCAACATATAACCGCCCGGCACATCGGTAAACGAGGCTCCGGTATACATCATGACCAGGATAACAAAGAGGAAGCCTATACCCAGCCGAAATAGCTCGCTCTGGTTGGGCTGAGTCGCCTCTTCAATCTGATTGATATTTTTTAGATCCATATTTTTTAAAACCACCTGATGATCTATTAAATTGTGGGCTGCAAGGCTAAGTTAAAAAGAATTTGGTTGCCACTTTTTTTGTAATATTCCTGTCATAAATCATGTTCATACTCCGCAACAGTTGAAATTACCCAATAAACCACTCTGAGGAGTTACTATGAAAAAGATTGTTTTGGCAACAGCCATATCTATCGGATTAATGGCCAATGCACAGGCTGCTGGCCGCGACACAATCAGTATTGTTGGATCTTCCACCGTTTATCCTTTCGCAACAGTGGTTGCTGAAAAATTCGGTAAGAAGACTTCTTACAATACGCCTAAAATTGAATCTACCGGTTCTGGCGGTGGTATGAAGCTATTCTGCGCTGGTGCAGGTCTGGATACTCCAGATATTACCAACGCTTCTCGCGCCATCAAAAAGTCAGAATTTGAAAAATGTATGAAGAATGGCGTCACAAGCATTACTGAAGTTAAAGTCGGTTATGACGGTATCGCAGTTGCTAACTCAAAGAAAGCCCCACGTTTTTCTCTGACTCGTAAAGATCTGTTTCTTGCATTAGCCAAGAACGTGCCCAATCCTGACGGTAGCCACACTCTGGTCAGCAACCCTTACACAACCTGGAAACAGGTTAATGCTTCACTTCCAGATAGCAAAATCGAGGTTTTAGGACCGCCTCCAACCTCTGGTACTCGTGATGCATTCGCTGAACTGGCAATGGAAGGTGGCTGTAAAAAATTCGACTTCATCAAAGCCATGAAGAAAAAAGACAAGAAAGCTTATAAAGCTGCCTGTCATACCGTTCGTGAAGATGGTCCATACATCGAAGCTGGTGAAAACGACAACCTGATCGTACAAAAGCTGGATAACAATACGAATGCACTGGGTATCTTCGGTTTTTCATTCCTTGAACAGAATGATGACAAGGTACAGGGTTCAAAGATCGAAGGTACTGCTCCAGAGTTTGAAACCATCGCTGATGGCTCATACCCTATCTCGCGCCCTCTGTTCTTCTATGTTAAGAATTCACACATCGCATCTATTCCTGGTATGAAGGAATATCTGAGTGAATTCACCAGTGATGGAGCAATGGGTGAAGAGGGTTATCTGATAGACAAAGGCCTGATTCCTCTGAGCTCAAGCGAACTTAAAGCTTTGCGTAAGGACATCAAAAATGGCAAGAAGCTTACAATGAAGTAATCTGGAGTTTCGGTCCAGATAACAGAATAAGGCTCCTAACTGATCAGGAGCCTTATTTTTCTGGCCTGACCGATCACAAAACGTTACCATGCCCGCGCATTAACGCCACCCGAAGCAGATACAGCCAATGAATATCTCATCACTGTTCTTTATCATTGCCGGATTAGCCCTGATTGCTTTCTTCAGTGGTAAACATCGAGCCTTTGCCACAGGTAAGGATAAACGCCTGAAGGCCTTGCCTTCACATTATGGAGCTTTGGTCGCCATGTGGAGTGGTGTCCCTGCCATGATCATCCTGCTAGCCTGGATGATGATCAAACCAGCTTATATGCAGAATGAATTAATGCATGTATTGCCTGCAGATATTAAAACCAAATCAGCAGACTCGATAGAGCTTTATCTAAATAATATTAACCTGGCCATCAAGAATAATATTGAATCTGATGATCCCATTGTTATAAAGGCGATACAGCGACACAAGGAAGTAGAAAGTATCAGCTCCACTCTCATTACCGCACTAGTTGTAGTACTGGGATTATCGGGTATTGTTTTAACTTTCACTAAAAAGCTTACTCAATACAATGCTCGTGTAGGTGTCGAGAAAATAATAAAGTTCTTCCTCATCGCCTGTTCAGGCGTTGCCATAATCACCACCGTTGGTATTGTATTTTCGGTGCTATTCGAAGCCCTCAGGTTCTTTGATGCCGTCTCCGTTTTCGATTTTATGTTTGGTACCACCTGGAGTCCACAGACAGCTATTCGTTCTGATCAGGTAGGCTCTTCCGGTTCCTTTGGCGCTATTCCACTATTTGTTGGCACCCTGTTGATATCCGCTATAGCCATGTTGATAGCCGTTCCTGTTGGCCTGCTTTCTGCAATATATCTGTCAGAGTACGCGACCTCAAAATTTCGTAATATCGCCAAACCAGTGCTAGAGATTCTTGCAGGCATCCCTACTGTGGTATATGGCTTCTTTGCTGCCCTCACCGTAGCACCTTTCATCAGAGATGTTGGACAGTCTATTGGTCTTAATGTGGCCTCTGAAAGTGCTCTGGCTGCCGGAATTGTCATGGGTGTGATGATTATTCCTTTTGTTTCATCTTTATCTGACGATGTCATCACAGCGGTACCGAGAGCCATGCGTGAAGGCTCGCTGGGTCTGGGCGCCACCAAATCTGAAACCATTAAACAAGTGGTTATCCCTGCTGCCCTTCCGGGTATCGTAGGCGGTATTTTGCTGGCCGCATCGCGAGCCATAGGTGAAACCATGATTGTGGTAATGGCAGCAGGTCTGTCCGCCAAACTGACTGTCAATCCACTGGAAGCAGTGACCACAGTCACCGTTCAGATTGTTACCCTGCTTACCGGTGATCAGGAATTCGACAGCCCTAAGACACTGGCTGCCTTTGCACTGGGTCTATTGTTATTTGTTACCACGCTGTTACTCAACATTGTTGCACTGCATATCGTCAGAAAGTATCGAGAGCAATATGAATAATACTCAAATCGTAGAAAAAGGGCTTAAGAAGCGTTACGCCAGAGAGCGTCGTTTCCAGCTATATGGAAAGATGGCTGTATTAACCGGCTTTGTATTTCTGGCAATGCTGTTGCTCGACATCATCACCAAAGCACTGCCTGCATTCCAGGCAACTGAAATCAGGCTTGATATTCCCATGGATAGAGCGACTCTGGAGATAGCAGCTGATGCGCAGCTTGATCAGCAAACACTGGAGAATATCAGCTATTCTGGCCTGATCAAGAAATCTCTGCGCGCGAGCTTTCCTGAAGTAAAGAAACGTAAGGAGAAAAAGAAGCTCTACAGCCTTATTTCCAGCGGTGCAGAATTTAATCTCCGCGATAAGATCATAGCGCATCCGGAATTAGTTGGAGAAACACCCTTAACCGTCTGGCTACCCGCCGATGATGATGTCGATACCTTCTACAAACTGAAAACAACAACCAGCCGAGTCAACGAGTTACAGATTGGTTTTATTAATCAATTAGAAGCGTCAGGGAATATTCGTACCAGCTTTAATACTACTTTCTTTACTACCAGTGACTCGCGTGAACCCGAACAGGCAGGTATCAAGGGTGCATTACTCGGTTCATTCTGGACCATACTGGTGACATTGATGATTTCGCTTCCAGTAGGTATTGCGGCGGCCGTTTATCTGGAAGAATTTGCACCGCAAAATCGCTATACCGATTTCATTGAAATCAACATCAATAACCTTGCTGCGGTACCATCTATCGTTTTTGGTCTTCTAGGCCTGGCGGTGTTTATCAACTTCTTTGGTATGCCTCGCTCTGCACCGCTTGTTGGTGGACTGGTTTTATCCCTAATGACCTTGCCTACCATCATTATATCCAGTCGCGCTGCACTTAAGTCGGTACCGCCTTCCATCAAGGAAGCAGCACTGGGGCTTGGCGCTTCTCACATGCAGACCGTTTTTCACCACTCGCTGCCCCTGGCCATGCCAGGCATTCTAACGGGCGCCATCATTGGTATGGCTCAGGCCCTGGGTGAAACAGCACCACTATTGATGATTGGTATGGTTGCCTTTATTGTTGATGTGCCTGGAAGTATTGTGGATTCAGCAACCGTTTTACCTGTACAAATCTACTTATGGTCCGATAGCCCTGAACGTGCCTTCACGGCCCTAACAGCTGCCACCATTCTTGTTCTACTAGCCTTTCTTGGTGTGATGAATGCGATTGCCATATATTTACGTAAACGTTTTGAAATTCACTGGTAATCATTAATATGAATACAGATACTGGAACACTCAATTCTCAGCCTTTTCGAGCGAACGATATGCCAACCCCGAAAGATGAAGTACCAAAAAATGCGATTGATCAGCATCAGGATATTGCCTTTGAAGGCACTATTGGCGAAAACATTCTGGAAAACTCAAAAATTTCAACCCGAAACGTAAATGTTTTCTATGGAGAAAAACAGGCAATTTTCAACGCCTCTCTGGATATCGGACAAAATGAAGTAGTCGCTTTGATAGGCCCCTCCGGTTGTGGCAAATCAACCTATCTCAGATCTCTGAATCGAATGAATGACACCATTCCCATCTGTCGAGTAGAAGGCCAGCTCACTCTGGACGGAGAAGATATCTATTCAAAGAAAATGGATCCGGTATTACTACGCGCAAGGGTTGGCATGGTGTTTCAGAAACCCAACCCTTTTCCAAAATCTATCTATGACAACGTAGCCTACGGTCCTCGTTTACATGGATTAGCGCGTAGCAATGCTGAGCTGGATGAAATCGTCATTACCAGCTTACAAAAAGCTGGCCTGTTTAACGAAGTAAAGGACAGGCTACAATCGCCAGGCACAGGCTTATCAGGCGGCCAGCAACAACGCCTATGTATAGCACGAACCATAGCGGTTAGTCCTGAAGTCATTCTGATGGATGAACCGGCTTCTGCACTCGACCCCATTGCGACAGCAATCATTGAAGAACTCATCGATGAACTACGCGAAAATTACACCATCGCCATTGTGACTCACTCAATGCAACAGGCTGCGCGTGTATCTCAACGTACAGCTTACTTCCATCTGGGCAACCTGATTGAGGTCGGCGAAACCAGTCAGATTTTTACCAAGCCTCGTCACAAACTGACTGAAAATTACATCACCGGTAAATTTGGATAAATACGATGAATAGCGAATCACCATTAAGCGGTCACATATCAAAACGTTTTGATAACGAACTGGAAGATCTGCGCAACCAGGTATTAACCATGGGTGGACTGGTTGAAACTCAGGTTAACAATGGCATGCTTGCTCTGCTGGAGTCTGACTCGGCAGTAGCTCAGCTGGTTGCTGAAAACGATCATAAAATCAATGATATGGAAATAAAAATTGATAAGGAATGTCTACAGATCCTGGCTCGAAGACAGCCTGCTGCCAGTGACTTACGCCTCATCATCGCTATTATCAAAACCATTAACGACCTCGAGCGAATTGGCGATCTAGCAGAAAAGCTGGGGCAGTTTGAACTGGAGTTAATCGATGAAGGTTCTACTTCAACCGAATACGCCAAGCTGGAACACCTGGGTGATCTGGTCAGTGCCATGTTGAATAATGCACTTAACTCGTTTGCACGTATGGATGCAGATTCTGCTTTAAAAACGATCAAGAAAGACAAAAAAGTAAACTCCGAATATGAGTCTCTTATGCGTCAACTGATTACCCGTATGATGGAAGACCCGCGCAATATTCAAAACGTATTACGTGTAACCTGGTGTGCCAGAGCACTAGAACGAATGGGTGATCATTCTCGAAATATCTGTGAGTATGTGCTGTTCCTGGTTCATGGAGAGGATTTTCGCCACACCACCTACAAGGACATAAAAAACCAGATCGATAATATTAGCTGATCTCTGGCTCCCCCCTCAGCCTGATTTACTATTCATTTATAAGGCCTGCATACCATAACATGCAGGCTTTATAATTATCTGCCCTTCAAAATCTATCATTTCAAAAAGAAATAGATTTGGTTATTACAGCCTGACGCACTATATTAAACATTAGAGATAATTAATTTAGGAGAAGGCAATGAGCGATCCAAAAGACAAGCTGCTAGAAGCTTTTAATCACATGGTTGATGAGATTCACGCTACCATCGTCAAAGCTGAAGAAAAGATGTCTCCTACTCTGGATGAGATGATCAGTAATGCCGAGAAAATGAGCAAGCAACTGTATGCACTTACTCAGGATGAAATCCATGCAGTGAGCGAGCATGTGAAACGTGATATTGCACATGCAAAAGAATATATGCAGGCCGAAGGCCACGAGTTGAATCAGTGGCTAAAATTCGACATCAAGCAGGTAGAAGATAAATTTGCCGATCTCCTATCACAGGCTGCAGATAAAAACTGGCTGGATTTTCATGCATTTAAGGCTGGACAAAGCAACACGCTATACAGAACTGGAGAAATCTGTGGTCCAGGAACACTACGTTGCCTGGCATGCGGACAGGAAATGCGCATCACCAAAAACACCCGTATTCCGCCCTGCCCGAAATGCCATAAAACTGAGTTTGAGCGGGACGTCGAATAACCTTAATCGTTTAAAAACCCAGCAATACGTTGATACAGTAAATCGCATTGTTCTGGCACTATATCCTGCATATTGATAAATGCATGGATCATGTCATCAAAATGAAGGTGCTGATTAGCAACACCTGCCCTGTTTAGTTTTTCGACGTATTCAAAGCCTTCATCGCGCAATGGGCAAAACTCAGCAGTTATCATCAGCGTAGCCGGTAGTTTTGCAGTAAACTCCATCATTAATGGCGACACCTCCTGCACATTTTCCCCATTTTGTAGATACTGAGAAAAAAACCATTCAATCTTATCCTTGTGTAATAGATACCCGCGACCATTGGAATCTATTGAAGCATGTTGCATGCTGTAGTCCAGGCTGGGATAAATCAACACCTGCTTATGAATACTAACCTCTGAACTATGCTGCAATCGATGTGCCAACGAAGCCGTCATCGCTCCACCACCACTGTCTCCGGCTATTGAAATCTGAGGCTGATAACTGATTGACAGACTATCCAGTAGTGTAGTGATATTCTTCACCACTGTCTCAGCATCTTCTATACCACAGGGATAGGGGTATTCCGGTGCCAGACGATATTCAATTGCAACAACAATATGTTGTGAGCTGACAGTAAGCTGACGGCATATCTTATCGTAATCATCAATACTCCCACTCATATGCCCTCCTCCATGCAGAAACAGTAGAACAGGCTGTGAATGAGCAACATCTGTTTGATAGATTCTGACTGGAATAGCGTGTGTAGCAGTTATAATCTTGTCATCTGTAATAGCTTCTACATCACATGAAGTTGTGACAAGTTTTTGTGTTAATTTTGACAATCCTTCACGTGAATTTTTTGCAGTGTAAATAAAACCGCTACGTTCAAGTTCCTTCCATAGCTGATTATAATTATCCAGCCATCCAGCTAATTCTGGGTCGAGTCTTCTCATGCCTAAAGGTAATGTTATAAAAGCTGCAGAATATAGCTGCCCAATCAATATTTAGCTAATTATTCTGGTTTCATAATATTTCAGCTAGATGTAACATGTTTGACACATGCGCCGTATATGGTGTTAAATTTTTAACAACAGGAGAGATAAAAATGAAAGTTACCGGACTCATTTTCGCGGCGGTTCTGGCGGTTACAGCCAGCAGCGTATCTGCAGAAACCCTTAAGATCCTGACCTGGAAAGGTTATGCCCCTAAAGCTTTAGTTGAAAAGTTTGAAAAGCAAACGGGGATGAAAGTAGAGTTGACATACTCCAACAACGAAGAAATGATCGCTAAGCTGCGCGCCACCCGTGGTAGTGGTTTTGACCTGGCACAGCCATCACAGGATCGAATTTCATCCGTTCAGTCCAAGTATAAAATCTACCAGCCTTTAGATTATTCAAAAATCGAATCAGATCAGATCATCGCTTCAATGTTAAAGGCCGTTAAAAATAACACTAAAGTAGGATCAGATTCATATGCAGTACCATTTTGCTATGGAACATCTGGCCTGGTAGTGAATAAAAAAGCGGCACCTAATGCAAAAGACTACGATGCATTAATGGACACTACTTATAAAGGAAGAATCAGTTATCGCCTGAAGCGTCCGACACTGATTGCAATGGCATTTGCCAAGGGAGATGACCCATTTGCCAAGTATTCAAATGAAGCGGCTTATAAAGAGCTGATGGAAGGCATAGGTGAAGACCTGATCGCAGCCAAACATCTGGTAAAAAATTACTGGGCTAATGGAGATGCTCTGCTGGAGCTTATGCGTAATGGCGAAGTTAACGTAGCAATGGCATGGGATAACGGCGGTTGGAAACTACATGAACAGAATCCTGATATAGATTTTGTTGCGCCCACCAGTGGTGCTCTTGGCTGGATCGATACCTTTGCAATTCCTGCCAAGGCGAAAAATGTGGACGGTGCTTACCAGTGGATCAATTTCATGCTGCAACCTGAAAATGCTGCTTACTTCACCAATCAGGAGAAATATGGTACCGCCTCAAAGGGTGCTGGTGAGTTCCTTGAGCCAGCTATTCGCGCCAACTTTGATCGCTCTTTCACTGCAGCAGATATCGATAACATCAAGTGGTATCCTCCAGTACCAGCCAGGCTTGAATCTATCGAAGGTAAGGTTTTAGATAAAGTTAAAGCCGCAAATTAAGCATACATACAGTCCCTGACAGTAACAAAAGGTAATTTTATGATCTATGATCTTGAGGTTGATAATCTGATCAGGGACTTCAGTGCTTTTCGCGCAGTAGATAATGTCTCGTTCAAGGTAGAACAGGGCAGCTTCTTTTCTATCCTCGGCCCGTCAGGCTGTGGCAAAACCACCTTACTCAGAATGATTGCTGGCTTTCTCGAACCCAGTGATGGAGATATCAGGATTCGGGATGAGTCAGTATTAGGGATCCCTCCCAACCTGAGGCCCGTCAACCTGATCTTTCAGCATCTGTCGTTATTCCCGATGATGAATGTTAAGGAGAATATCGCTTTCGGTCTGAGACGTCGCAAGATAGCTTCTGCTGAAATCAATCGTAAAGTCACCTCGATGCTGGAAAGAGTAGGATTACCGGAACAGGCCGATAAAGAAATCAGTCAGTTGTCCGGTGGTCAGAGGCAACGCGTCGCTATCGCAAGAGCACTGGTACTTGATCCTTCGATATTATTGCTGGATGAACCACTGGGAGCACTCGATTTAAAACTGCGTGAGCAAATGAAGATAGAACTAAAAAAACTACAGCAGGAAGTGGGCACCACCTTTGTTTATATCACGCATGATCAATCCGAAGCACTGGTAATGAGTGATCAGGTTGCGGTGATGAATAAAGGTTCATTTGAGCAGATAGATACACCAAGAAACCTCTACACACATCCCAAAAGTGGATTTGTCGCCAGTTTCATCGGTGAAAATAATGCCTTCGATGCTCACGTTTCAGGCATTGCCCCCTTTAAAGTCAGAATAGATGACAACCTTGAAATCAACGCCCGCGCTATGAGTGATCTCGTGCAGGGGGTAGATTGTAAGCTGTATATTCGTCCGGAATCCATTGTGATAAACCCGGATACCAACGATCAGGTAAACCGCTTTTCGGTACTGGTTAAAAACGTACTGTTTGATGGTGCCAATACCAAACTACTGGCAGTAATAGACAATACATCCCATGAAATTATGGCAGCCCTGCCTCAGGACAAACGATTCGATCATATCCGCGCTGGAGACAGGCTGGATGTGGGCGTTTTCGTTGATGCCTGTACCTGCTATTAGTGGTTAATTCATCATGCCTTACGCAGGAAGATTAACCCTTTATTTTTTTCTGGTACCAGTCCTGTTGTGGCTGCTGCTATTAATTGTAATTCCTCACATCGACCTTTTTCTTATCTCTTTGCAAACCGAAGGAGATGATGGATCTGCTGTCTGGTCATTGATTAACTATCAGGCTTTTTTTGAGGAAAAAATTTACTGGATGACATTTGTGCGTACCGCCATCTATGCAATTATGACCACCGTACTCACCTTCATCATCACCTTTCCAGTGGCTTTTTATATCACCAAGGTTTTATCGCTTAGATACAGTGTGTTTTTCACTATCCTGTTGCTGGTACCTTTCTGGGTTAGTGAACTGGTTCGAATCTATGGCTGGATGATTCTATTACGCGAGACCGGTGTATTTAATCATTTCCTGTTACAACTGGGCATCATCGATGTACCTGTCGAAATGCTTTATAACGATATCAGCATGGTGATGGGACTGGTATATACCTCCATGTTATTCATGGTAGTACCACTGATATCATCGCTACAGGGGCTGGATGACAGCCTCATTGAAGCCGCTTATGACCTCGGCGCTAGCAAGCCCGTCATATTCTTCAAGATCATCATCCCCTATTCCATGCCTGGTATCACTTCAGGCTCCATCGTTGTTTTCATGCTCACGCTGGGTAATTACCTGACTCCTAACCTGATGGGTGGTAAAAACTCATTATGGTTTACCGAACAGATTTATAACGAATTCATCGCCAGCTTTAACTGGAATCAGGGCGCTGCATTTGGCTTTCTACTGTTGATTCTATCAACCCTGATTATCTGGGCTGGTTTAAAACTGACACGTCAGGATTTGTCGAGGGCACTCCATTGATTCGGACCTTACCTACCAGCAAAACCTATCGCTTTAGCTACGCGTTATATGTTTTTCTGTTTTATACCTTCCTGTTTTCACCGCTACTGGTCACCTGTGTACTGGCATTTAATGATTCCAATTTCCCGGGGCTGCCTTGGCAGGGATTTACTCTGGACTGGTTCACCGCTGATCTCAACCATCGTACTGGTGTTTTTTACGATGAGCGTAATCTAAATGCTATCTGGGTTAGTATTCAAACTGCACTTGCTGTTTCACTCTTATCCCTGATTCTCGGCACTATGGCGGCATTTCTATTTGAACAGGAACATTTCCCATTCAAACAAGGGTTATATTTTCTGGCATTGACCCCTTTGGTAATTCCGGGCGTTATCCTGGGTATTTCTTTATTACTGGCCAGTAATACCGCTGGATTATATTTTGAAGATAACTGGGGTATAGATATTGAAATATTACGCCCCAGTTTCTGGCTAGTCGTACTAGGTCAGATGTCATTTATCTCGACCTTTGTGATGCTTGTGGTTTCTGCAAGATTGAAAAAATTCGATACCAGCCTGGAAGAAGCAGCCCTTAATCTGGGGGCAACCCGCCCCGAAGTGATACGGCTGATTACATTACCTTTTCTCAAACCTGCATTAATCGGTGCGGGTTCGGTGGCATTTTTAATGAGCTTTGAAAACTTTAATACCACACTGTTTTTGATAGGATCTGACACTACACTGCCGGTATCGCTCTATCTTCAGGTCAGAGATGGAAGTTCACCACTCATCAACGCGATAGCTTTCATGCTAATCATATCCACCTCAGTGCTGGCATTGATTAACTTGCTCGTAAATCAACGCCAGGAGAAGGAATAGATAAGCACCAGCATTGGGCTTTGAGTGACACAGGCTCCAGTGAGCCTGAGCCTCCCCCGCTGAATTTTCTGAATAATTCACCCCAAAAATATAAGTAATTCACATTGACTAATAATTCAATGGATAAAGCATCTATAAAACTATTTCCCTTATACGCTCTCTGCTAAAATTTAGCGCTGATGTGCCTGCTTGTCGTTCGACAATCATGGCAGCATTTCAGTTAATCAAATCGAGTGTTTTAATGAATCAGCGTAGTTCACTGTCTATTTCCCCATACTCTTTCTATTTCATATTACTGCTAACCACCCTTATGTTGTATGGCTGTGGTTCTAACACTAACGCGACTGAGAAGTCTGATGCTCAACCACAGGAAAGCACTACAGCACCAGGCGGCTCTACTCCTCCTGATAGCACGACAACACCTGACGGCTCTACACCTCCAGATGTCATTACACCCATTAGCAATCATGAGCCGACTGCCAACATCCAGGCTCCTGCAGATCTCACCTCGGGAGAAACTGGCAGCCTGGATGGCAGTCATTCATCAGACCCTGACGGCGATACTCTCAGCTACCAGTGGATACAAACCGCAGGACCAGACATCACACTCACTGATAGCAGCAATTCCAGCCTCACCATTGTTGCACCCTCGGTCATACAGCCCACACAGATTACTTTTCAATTGACCGTGCATGATGGCGAAGCCTCTAACAAAATAAGCGCAAACATTCTAATCTCACCCATAGCCGACAACAGTGCGCCATCTATAGTGTCCAGATCGCCTCAAGCGGATCAGACTGAGGTATCATCCACCGCAGAGATTGTGGTTAGCTTCAACGAAGCACTACTGGAAAGCAGTATTGATAGCCAGAGTTTAGTGGTCACCCAGGATAACACCCCTGTTCCCGGCAACGTGAGTTATGACAGTAGCAACTACTCCCTCAGGTTCATGCCCACATCTGCCCTGTCTGCTGGCATCAGCTACACAGCCACTCTTGCTCATAGCCTGACGGATGTTGCGGGTAACGCCTTCGCAGGAGCCAGCTGGAGTTTCACCACTGGTGTTTGTGCCACGGCTGGGGAGGAAAGCGACCTGACCTTGAGTTGCCCCTCAGGAAAGGTTATCAATGACGTTAGCTTTGCCAGTTATGGTACTCCAGAGGGTAGCTGCGGATCGTTCAGCAAAGGTAGCTGCGACTCCAGTAGTTCACTGACAGTGGTTTCCGACGCCTGTAAAGGACTGGATAGCTGTACCTTGAAAGCCGACAACGCTACCTTCGGTGATCCCTGCTCTGGTACTGCCAAGCATCTGTCTGCCCAGGTTAGCTGTGGCATGCCTGCACCGCCGGTTGATGCTGTAAAATCTGTCGACCTTCAGGCCGCTGTCAGCGGCACCTCGGTAACACTCAGCTGGTCGTTGACAGGTATTGATCCATACGCTCAGGCAATAATGCGTGACACTGACCCTGACCCTGCAGGTCGAGTCAAAATCGGCTATGCCACCAATGGCAGCAATGAATACATCGATCAAAACCTGACGCCAGGCGAAACCTATTATTACTGGGTTAAGGTCACGGACGTTGACTCAGGCATCACCAACTCTAAGACTACAGCTGCCACCATTGCTGCCAGACCCGCCACACAACCCTTTGGTATTGGTCGCCTGGTCACCGGTGGAGCTGGTGGTACTACCGTGCGTGTATCAACTATGGCCGAGCTAGCGCAAGCCCTGTGTGATAGCACGTCGGGTGGCTATTGTAGCGACAACACCCCACGCATCATTGAAGTGGCATCAACCATCGACATGACGGATGCTGATGGCAGCGGCACATCTCAGGCATGTAATGCGGTGAATGTCTGCCCCGCAACGATGAAGAGTGAAGTCACACTGAAACTTACCTCCAATATAACTCACTGCGATGGCAAAACATTGTTTGACGTCAGCTATAAAAAGGCGGCTTTAAATCCACTCACGGTGGGTTCGAACAAGACCTTGATCGGCATCGGGAAAAATGGTGTTCTTAAGGGTAAAGGTCTACGCTTGAATGGTGTCAGCAACGTCATCATCCGCAACCTCTCCTTTACAGATATAGGGCACGGTCTGGTTTTCGGTGGCGATGCCGTCAATGTGGCCAGGGCCAGTAAAGTCTGGATTGATCACAACTACTTTTCCCGCATCGGTCGCCAGATGATTGTTTCCGGTTCCGGTGACCTCACTGCAGAGGTGACGGATATGACCGTATCATGGAACGAGTTCGATGGCCGCAACGATTACTCCCCCTATTGCAACGGGCATCACTACTGGAATCTGCTGTTCTACGGTAAAGGTAACTTCACCTTTGCCAACAATTATGTGCACGACTTCTCAGGCAGAGCCCCAGCTATCAACAGCAACGTCATTGTGCATCTAGTCAATAACTACTTCGAGGACGGCGCAGGACATGCTCTGGATCCCCATAACAACGTCCATGCACTTGTAGAGGGTAATGATTTTAAGAATGTCACGACACCGGTCACAGACGCCGATACCCAGCTATACGGCCTACTCTCACCGTCTTCTTCCTCTGATACTGCATGCCAGAATGCCTTGGGTAGAAAATGTGAGCTAAACCAGATCAACCCAGTGCCTGCATCAACTGCTCCATTTACACAGGATAGTTCGATACTCGATGCCTTCAGCGCCTCCATACCTGATGCAGCCATCGTGATACCTATCCCAGTTAAGGATGTGAGCTCTACAGTGCTAAGCGGTGCAGGGGTCGGCAAGATCGAGACGCAGTGGTGATGTCAGCCTATTACAGTGGAGTAGGCGCCCTTCCCTCACTTTACCTACGTCCCTTCAGGCGTCCTGCATTGTCGAAATACAGTCCTATCATGGACATAAGTCGCTTATGTAGGATGACTACAAGTCGCTCCTTCTGTCTTGCGAGATGAATAAATGGTCTCCAGCAGTGTCAATCCACAGCTGTTAACAGGCCCTGGCTAAAGCAGTGGATACATTATGAAATGATGAGTAGCATATGCGCCGAGTAATTTCTTTTAGCATCAGGAAACCATCTGTATGAAATTCACCATCATTCCAGTAACCAATTTCCAGCAAAACTGTACCTTAGTATCCTGCGAAAAAACCGGCAAAGCTGCCGTGATTGATCCCGGTGGTGATATCGAGCGCATTCTGGCTGAAATAGAAAAACAGGGCGTGACGCTGGAAAAAATCCTCATCACTCATGCCCATATCGATCATGCTGGCGCTGCAGGTCAGCTGGCACATGAGCATCAGTTACCTATCGAAGGGCCACACGCAGAAGATCAGTTCTGGATTGATGGCCTGCCCGAACAGGCGAAGATGTTTGGCTTTCCCGCTGCAGAACAATTCAAACCAGATCGCTGGCTTACTCAGGATGATACAGTGACTGTAGGAGAAGAGAGCTTAGAGGTTCGATACTGCCCAGGGCACACACCCGGTCATGTCATCTTTTATCATGCGGGTACTAAAATTGCGATTGTAGGGGATGTGATTTTCAAAAGATCTATAGGCCGTACAGATTTCCCCAGAGGGGATCACCAGACTTTAATCGACTCTATCCATCAACAGATATTCACCCTGGATGATGATGTTCAAATAATCACAGGACATGGTCCTATGACCACGGTGGGGGAGGAACGAAGCAGTAATCCTTTTGTAAGATGAGAACTCAACACGCGCTTTGATGTTACCCTCAAGAAGGTACCTTGGCCCAAACGACAACTGGGACTGATTATTATTAGTCACAACCGCCTGAAACTGACTCAATATATTTAGTATATTTAGAAATATATCTATTCACTTGTGGCTTGAATTTTTCTGAATTTACAATTTGTTTGATTTCATCTCTATTTTTACCTATTAAGGGTATCTGAAGAAATATGTCTTCTGAGAAATTCTCACTAATTGTAGATAAAATCCGCCTCAAACAATTTAGAACATCATCCCCTCTGTGAGAAGCATGTGCGAGTGCGATAGGCTTTTTAATAATTTCATCTCTTGAAACGAGCCAATCTATAGTATTTTTCAGCCCACCAGGAATGCTTTTGATATATTCAGGGCTCGAAATTATGATGCCATCACTAAGTGAAACCTTGTCACATAAAGTGAGTACAGAGAAAGGAGTTTCTTTGCCTTCTTGATCTTGACTAAATATAGGAAGCTTATCATGTGAATTGAATATTTCGATTGTCACGTCTTTATTAGCTTCTAAGGATATTCGAGCAATTTCTTTTAAGAAATACGTGTTCGTGGACTCTGATCGAACACTTCCAGAAATAGCTAATATCTTCATTGGTAGATGGCTCCATTTACAGTTCGTTAAGGGCAGCAATTTTAGTCGAATAGATTTTCGAATACACTTGCTATTGCTTCAAAAATTGCGACAACCCCTTCAGCTAACTCTCCGAAAAAATCAATGATTATTTCCAGCACATCGCCCTCACCTAAAACAATAGCTGTGGCTACACCGATACATGCAATTGCCACAGCTACACCTGCGTATAGAGTAAAGCTGGCTACTAGAATCTAGGTAAATGAAGTGATTAAGACGAATGAGCAGACCGCTTGGAAAAACCGCATTATTATATTTAACCAATTTCTTCTCATTTTTTCTATACCTCCTTCTTTCCATGATAATACTCTTATTAACCCGGCACCAATATAGGTAATGTTCAGCCACAGCACACTGGTTCACGGCAAGGCAACAGCAGGCCGCTGTAGTCATTCTCCAGCAACTGCTGTTAACGTAGTCCGTGGGCCAGTGTGCTGCGGCCTATCTTTTA
>JBNLGQ010000034.1:0-12203 GCA_050306135.1 Gammaproteobacteria bacterium | reverse complement strand
GTAATATCGTAACGGCATATCCCTGAGCCATTTCCACCAGTAGGTCGCGTAATAATGCTAATGCCTGCCTGGGTAGAATAAGATTGTTTTCACCCTGGCACATTCAGATTTTGGTATCTTGCCAGGCCGGTGGCTTAATTCTTCTGCACTTGTGCGAGCTACTTTTGAAGACTCTGTATCAGGCAAAACCTGTGGCTGTGCAGTCATGGTAATCCAATGAAAATGGCGCGCTCGGCGGGAGTCGAACCCACGACCTTTGGCTTCGGAGGCCAACACTCTATCCAACTGAGCTACGAGCGCTTTGGGGAAACTGCATTCTAAGTTAATGTGCTAAGTACGTCCATGTAGCGGCATCTCCGGCCTGCCTTCCATGGCAGGCGTTCAGCCTGCTGCGATATGACATTGAGTCATATCGGTCAGGCTTCACCCAACTGAGCTACGAGCGCTTTGGGGAAACTGCATTCTAAGTTAATGTGCTAAGTACGTCCATGTAGCGGCATCTCCGGCCTGCCTTCCATGGCAGGCGTTCAGCTTGCTGCGATATGACATTGAGTCATATCGGTCAAGCTTCACCCAACTGAGCTACTTGCTTATTGGGGAGCCGCATTCTAAGAGATTAATTCATCATAGTCTATGCTGTTGATTGGGTCTGTTCGCTTAGTTGCTCAATTAACAGATCCATCAGGCGGCGTACCTTGGGCGACAGGTGTTTACGGTGTAGATAAACCGCATGGATGGCTATTGGTGGAGAGGTATAGTTTTTTAGTATCTGAACAAGATTTCCCTGCTTTAGTTTATCTTCTACTACAAATGAGGGGAGATAGCCGATGCCGTTTCCATTTATCACCATATCGCAGGCTGCACGGGCGTTATTCACCTGTATCTGGTCATTAATCCTGACCGTTTCGACTGTGTCTCCGGCGATAAATCGCCAGTGATTACCTTCCGGGTAGTTGTTGTCCAGAACACAGTTATGTTCAGTCAAAGCTTCAATGCTGTTGGGGGAGCCATACTGTTTAATATATGCAGGTGATGCGCATAGCAGCATTCGGATCTCACCAATACGGCGCGAGACCAGTGATGATTCTTCCAGATCACCGATGCGAATGGCGAGGTCGATTCTTTCTTCTACCAGATTAACGAAACGGTCTGTCAGGTCGAGCTTGACCTTGGCTTCGGGGTTCAGTCTGGCGTAAAGCGAGATGATAGGAATCAGATGTATTTCTGCATAGGTGGTTGGCGCCGCTATTTTTATTTCACCCTTTATCGATTCATTGGTGGTTTGCAGGAAGGCATCAAGTTCATCTAGCTCATTAAGAATGGGACGGCATTGTTCAAAATAGGCCTGGCCGCTGCTGGTCGGGCTAACCCGTCGGGTGGTGCGGTGTAGCAGACGCACGTTGAGGCTCTCTTCCAGCTGGTTAATCTGTTTACTGATCAAGGCTTTAGACACGCCTAAACGCCTGGCGGATTCAGAGAAGCCACCCGATTCGACCACGCTTACAAAAGCGCGCATACAGTTTAATTTATCCATCTTTGCTTTCTATTGTTCGCTAAGCGTGAACACTTATAACACAAAATACGGTATTGTTTATAAATATTGAAGGCCTATCATTTGCTCACACCTTAACCAATTTGGAGAAACAATGATTGAAACAAGAACAGCACCTCATGCTGCATTGATACTGAGACTTGCCCTGGGTGGGATGTTTTTATCCCACGGGTTATTAAAACTACTGGTTTTTACGCCCGCAGGAACAGCGGGTTTCTTCGCCTCACTGGGCTTACCGGGATGGCTGGGTTACGCAACGATGGCTGCTGAAATTACTGGCGGTGTATTGCTTATCGCTGGTGTACAGACACGCAAGGTTTCCCTGGTTCTGATTCCTGTTCTACTGGGTGCTTTATGGGTACATAGTGGTAATGGATGGTTGTTTTCCAGTGCAAATGGCGGTTGGGAGTACCCTCTGTTCCTGAGTTTATCTGCAGCAGCGCAGGCGTTACTGGGCGATGGGGCTTATAGTTTGTCAGCGTTGTTAGGACAGAAAAAGATTAGTTATTCGAACACCCAAAGCGTGGCATAGCTTATAAGCCAATACTTAATCCAGCCCATTACGGGCTGGATTTCAAAAGATTTACTGGAGATAGAGATGTTAGTTAAAGGACATTGGGCAAAGGATTTCGATCCCGTACAGGATACCGATGAAGAAGGTGGATTTGTGCGTGAAGCGTCTAATTTTCGCAACTGGATTACGCCAGACGGCAGCGCCGGTCCAACTGGTGTTGGTGGCTTTAAAGCCGAAGCTGGACGCTACCATCTATATGTTGCACTAATTTGTCCCTGGGCCTGTAGAACCTTGATGATGCGTAAACTCAAGGGGTTGGAAGACGTGATCTCTGTTACCTTGGTCGATCCTCGATTGACTGACAAAGTCTGGAAGTTTGGAACAGACGATTCTATAGCTGGTGCTGAGCCCGATCCGTTGTATGGGGCAGAGTATATCTATGAGCTGTATCTACGTGCGAAATCAGATTATACCGGCCAGATTACTGTGCCAGTACTGTGGGATAAACAGCAACATACTATCGTCAATAATGAATCTTCAGAGATTATTCGCATGCTGAATAATGCCTTTGGTGAGTTCGCGCAAAAAGATACCGATCTCTATCCAGAGCCATTACGTGAAGAGATTGATAGCGTGAATGATCGCCTCTACGATGCGTTTAATAATGGTGTTTATCGTGCCGGGTTTGCAACCACTCAAATCGCTTATGCAAAGGCAGTTAAGGATGTATCTGAAAGCCTTGATTACATAGAGCAACGATTGCAGGGACAGGATTATCTGGTGGGTGGGCAATTAACCGAGGCTGATATCCGCGCATTCGTAACTCTAATCCGCTTTGATCTGGCTTATCATGGCCTGTTCAAGGTGAATTTACGTCAGGTACGTGAATACCCGAATATTCGCGCTTATCTACAGAGAATATATAAGCTGGAAGGTATTGAAGAAACAGTTAATGCCAACCATATCAAGCTGGGATACTATTCAATCAAGGCCTTAAACCCATCGGGCATAGTGCCACTGGGTCCTGAAGCCTTGTGGTAGGCCCATTAGTGACAAAAGAGCCTATAAATACAACAGGAGAGCAAAATGACATCAGAAGCAATCATTGCACAAAAAGCCCCCTATGCTGTAGACGTTGAATCAGGCAAAACCTATTACTGGTGTAGCTGTGGGCGTAGTCAGAAACAGCCTTTCTGTGATGGGGCGCATAAAGAAACTAGCATGCAGCCATTAGCGTTTACTGCAGAAAAGACCGAAAAGGTTTATCTGTGCGGTTGTAAACAGTCTGCCAACACCCCATTCTGTGATGGAAAACATAAAGAGCTGTAATGAACAAAGAAACAAAATTTCCAACGCTGTTTGTATCGCATGGTTCACCAAGAGTCTTACAAACTGATGCTGAAGACACTCAATCCATCAGAGACCTGACTTCTCAGTTCCCTACACCCAGAGCTATCGTTGTGGTTTCCGCCCACTGGATCGATGATCCGGTGGCTATCAGCAATATGGATCAACTGAGTACGATTCATGATTTTGGTGGGTTTGCGCGTGAACTTTATCAGCTGCAATATCCGGCCAAAGGCGATGCTGTACTGTCAAAGCGGATAGCAGAGTTATTGCAGCAACAGGGTATACAGTCAAAGCTACACGCAGATCGCGGTCTGGACCATGGGGCATGGGTGCCGTTGATGTTGATGTATCCAGAGGTTGATATTCCAGTGGTTCAAGTGTCGTTAGCAGCGGGATCACTGGAGCAACAGGTTAAAATTGGTGAAGCACTCAGACCGCTGCGAGAAGAAGGCGTGTTGATTATCGGCTCTGGTGGCTCGGTGCATAATCTGTCTGAAATGAGAGATGGCGGTATGACCGACCAATGGGCAATCAATTTTGAAGAATGGCTAAGACAGGCGGTAGAAGGTAATGATTTCGATCAACTGATTTCAGTAGATCAATTCCCGCCTGAATTGAGTCGTGCTCATCCCAGTATTGATCACTATGTCCCTATTATCGTTGCCTGGGCGGCAGGTGATCGTAGCAAAGCTGGGAAGCGCATCCATCATAGTTTTAGTTACACAAATCTGGGTATGAGTCATTATCTGTTTGGTGATGTTTAACAAAGATTTGTTGTTCATCTGGATACTTTGCAGGTAGCAGTTTTTTTATCCTCACTGTTAAGCAGTATATGTGCAATCGGTTGTGGCTGACCGACTGCATAACCTTGCGCGTAATCAATGCCGATATCGCGTACCAGGGCAAGAATTTCGTCGCTTTCGACAAACTCAGCGATGGTGTTCATTTGCATCACATGCCCAATATCATTGATGGATCGCACCATGGCTTCATCAATCGGGTCATCCAGTAGATCACGGATGAATAATCCGTCGATTTTTAGAAAGTCTACCTGCAGGTTTTTTAGATAGGCAAAGGATGAAAGGCCACTTCCAAAATCATCCAGAGAGAATCGGCAACCTTTTTCGCGCAGTGTTTTGATGAAGTGATTGGCAGCGAGCAGGTTTGCAATTGCTGCAGTTTCAGTAATTTCAAAGCAGATTTTAGCAGTTGGTATCGAACTGTTGTTAAAGTGTGTCTGTAATTCATGTAGCAGGTTTTCGTCGTCAAGTGAATGACCGGACAGGTTGATCGATATATGGTCGATGTTATCAATCGCTGCAGGGTTTTGTTCCAACCAGTCTAAAGTGTTTTGAACCACCCATCGATCCAGGCGTGGGGTCAGGTTGTATCGTTCCGCGGCGGGCAGGAAACTGCCAGGCATGACCAGTGTATTATCGTCAGCTAGCATGCGAACCAGAATTTCATAACTGGGCAGGTTAGCACTATTGCTGATCGGATAAATAATTTGAGCGTAGAGTTGAAAGCGGTTTTCATCCAGTGCCTTTTTCATCTCATTAATCCATTTCATTTCGCCTTCTCGCTGAGTGATCAGTTCATCGTCCTGGCGGAAAATATGGATGCGATTACGCCCGAAATCTTTAGCCAGGTAGCAGGCGGCATCGGCCTGACGAAAAATTTCAGTGGAACTGGCTGAGTAATGATCTATGCCCGTCAAGCCAATACTGGAGCCGATAGAAAAGCTATGCTCCTGCCATTGAAAACGAAAGTTATCAATGATTTTGTGCAAACTCCGCGTCAATAGTAATGCCTGTTCAACATTGCAGTGCTCGAACAGGATAGCAAATTCATCGCCTCCAATTCGTGCCAGAGTGTCGCCTTTACGTATACTTTTCTTCAGAGTGAAGCTGAGTTGTTTGAGTAACTCATCACCCGCTACATGGCCGCAGGTATCGTTAATGATCTTAAATTGGTCGAGGTCGATAAAACACATGGCGTGGGTGCTTTTATCACTCTGTACTGTCTTGGTAATGTTTATTAGACGTCGGTCAAACTCATGCCGGTTGATCAATCCTGTGAGCATGTCATGGCTGGCCTGGTAGCTGATTTCTTCATGTATCCGTTTGCTATCGCTAATGTCTTCCTGCAGCGAAACAAAGTGAGTAATATTATTGTCATCAAGCAAGGGTGAAATTAACACTCGTGACCAGTAGATTTCGCCATTCTTGCGGCGGTTTTGTAACTCTCCTCGCCATACCTTTCCATTGCTTATCTGTTGCCACATTTCGTTAAAGATTTCTTTTTTGTTCAGGCCTGAATCAAGGAGACGAGGTGTTTTACCTATGATTTCCTGCGATGTATAACCGGTATCATCAGTGAACTTGGGATTAACATATTCGATCACTGCGTTGCTATCAGTAATCATCACGACATTGGGGCTGTATTGTATGGCAGAAGAAAGCTTTTTCTGGGTGATTAAGGATTGATGGGCCTGGGTAATATCATCGATTACTCCAACTCCCCCAATCATCCTGCCCCTGGGGTCCAGCATAGGTACAAAATCGGCAGTTACATAGGTGGTCTGTAGACCGACAACTGAGGTGTAGGAGCCTTCGAAGTGACCAATCTCACCAGACAGTGATTGTTTAACGGCCGTTAGTACTCCCTGATTCTGTAGTCTTTCAAGCATGTTAAATCCTTCCAGCTGCTCACGGCTGGCGCCCATAATATCTACAAATTGCTGATTAAAGGTAATGAGTACACCGTTAGCATCGTAATGCAGAATACCTATTGGGGAGTGCTCAAAAATCGAGCTAAGCTTTTTTTCACTTTGAGTAAGTTCTTCTGTCCTTTGTTGTACACGCTGTTCAAGCGATAGGGAGAGTTTACGGTAGCTATAGTTAATAACGAAAATAAAGGGCGTTGCGAGCACTAAAAATAACAACGATGTGAGCAAAGTCTGGTAAAGGTTATTATTGAGTAATAGTTTTATATGGCTTATTTCAATATCGGCACAGCTCAGGTACAGGCTTCCATCATCAGCATGCAAAGGGATGTAAACACTGCGGAAGGTTCCCCAGCGGTCGGTAAATTCCAGAAACCTGCGTTCGCCTGTTTTGAAGATATCAAAAGTTACAGGGTCTGCATCTTCATAAGGATCGAGAAATGAGACAAAGCCCTGACCCTTTTTTAACTCTTCTTCGGTTGCACTGGAGCTGGTGAAATAGATTTTTCCATCCTGCAGAATTAATGAGTAGAGATATTTTATTTTCTGATATCTGGTGAATGCTGACAGTTTCAGAATATTTTTCATATCCTGTTGTGGAGTTAGATCCTGTGGTTTTATATTGTGATGATGTAATCCTTTCGGCAGTAATAGAGGTAGTGTCAATGCGGAATTGACCAGTTGTGTATCCAGACTCTGGTAAAGCTCTGTTTTTTTCTGCTGATAATCGAAATAGGTAAAAACGATTACCCAGGCCAGATAAATAAGAATAGCCAGATAAATGGCTCTAGATTGCTGCGGTAGTTCAGCTGTCATGAGGTTTCAATTTCTTTCTCTGAATTAATCTGTTGCTGTCGCAGGTTTGTAACTAAAGCAGATATATTTAGACTACTTTGTAGAGAGCGTAGCAGCTTTTAAATATAAAGATGAGCTGAATCAAAAGTTAATTGGTTAGATGTTGCGTTAATAAGGTATCGGGTGCTGCCTGTAGACAGCCTGAATATCATCGAGAACTTCCTGTCCCAGTACCACATCTACAGCGGCGATATTCTGACTGAGTTGTTCAACACTGGTTGCACCGATAATGCTGGATGCTACAAAAGGCCGTTGATTACAGAATGCCAGTGCCATGTGTGTTGGGTCTAGTCCGTGTTTCTGTGCGATATTCATATAATCGGTAAGTACCAACCACACCCCGTCATTCACGCGCCCAAAAAGATCAGTATTCATTGATAGGCGAGAACCCTTTGGAACCTGTCCATTCTGATACTTGCCGGTTAGCATCCCACAGGCGAGTGGTGAATAAGGTAGCAGGCTTACCTTCTCCTGATGTGCGAGTTCGGCGAGATCGAGGTCAAACAGACGGCACATCAGGCTGTATTCATTCTGAATTGAAACTACTCGTGGCAGATTTTTCTCTTTGGCAATGCGCAGAAACTGGCTGGTTCCCCAGCTGCTTTCGTTAGAAAGTCCGATGTAACGAATTTTACCCTCAACAACGAAGTCGTTCAGACAGGCAAGGGTTTCTTCGATATGAGACAGGGTTTCTTCATGTGCTTGAGTAGTGGGGTCATAGTTCCAGTTTTGACGGAAGTGATAAGAGCCACGATTTGGCCAGTGCAGTTGATATAGATCGATATAATCAGTCTGTAATCTGTTGAGGCTGCCTTCGAGACTTTTACGAATCTTTTGCGGGCTTATATCTACCCCATCTTGAATCCAGTCAATACCTTTGCCAGCAACCTTTGATGCTAGAATGACATCCTTTCTCTTACCTGATTTTTTAAACCAGCTACCGATAATTGTTTCGGTGCTGCCCTGAGTTTCTGCTGAGATTGGGGAGGGGTATAGCTCGGCAGTATCGATAAAATTAACACCATGTTCCAGCGCATAATCCATCTGTTGATGACCCTCTGACTCGGTATTTTGAACCCCCCAGGTCATTGAGCCAAGACAGATTTCACTGACACTGAGATCACTGTTACCAATAGTGTTGTATTTCATCGAGGTTTCCCTGAGCGTAAAAATTGATTAAGTATTGTCAGTGAGGGTACCTGGCGTCAAGAGTTAATAATGATAAAGATATCGTCTATGCGGCAGGTCGAGTAACTTTATTTTCAATTAAGGATATAATGTCGAGTTGAATTCTAAATCAATGACAAAGAGTGACTATATTGCAACCCCAACTAATTACACCGAGAAAAATTACGTGATTACAACAGATGTGGTCATCATTGGTGCCGGTGCAGCGGGATTGATGTGTGCGATTGAAGCAGGCAAGCGCGGCCGTCAGGTGGTCGTGTTAGAACATGCACGCAAACCGGGTAACAAGGTTCGTATGGCGGGTGGCGGGCGCTGTAACTTCACCAACTACGATGTTACGCCTGAGCATTTTCTGTCACAGAACCCGCATTTCGTTAAATCAGCATTATCACGCTATACCCAGTGGGACTTTCTCGCGCTGGTGCAAAAATATCAGATACCTTTCCACGAGCGTGATCACGGGCAACTATTCTGTAACGATAGCTCAAAGGATATCCTTGATATGTTACTTGATGAATGTAACAAAGCAGGTGTTCAGATTTCACTAAAGACAGAAGTTCACAAGATACAGAGTGGATCGGATGCAGGCTATATGGTGCTGGGGGAACATCAGAAATGGAAATGTGAATCTCTGGTGATCGCAACTGGAGGCCTGTCGATTCCAACAGCCGGGGCCAGTCCTTTCGGCTATAAAATTGCAGAGCAATACGGCATTAAGGTATGGCCTCCTTCAGCAGGTCTGGTACCTTTTACCCTGCAACCCAAAGATAAAGAACTGTATGCGCCCTTATCTGGTATAGCGGTGGATGCCAATGTGACTTGTAACGGGCAGAGTTTTAGAGAGAATGTGTTGTTTACCCATCGCGGATTAAGTGGCCCTGCAGTCTTACAGATTTCGAATTACTGGCAGCCTGGTGATCAGATTGAAATTGACTGGCTGCCTGATACGGATCTGCAGTTGGCAATAAATAATGAAATTGCTCAGCATCCAAAAAAGCTGTTAAAAAACCATATAGGCCATTTGTTACCACAGCGTATGACAGCGGTGTTACTAGATGAAAAACAGGCTATGACCCCTTTAAATCAGTTGAATGTGGCTGAGATAAAAAAGATCGAGCAGCAGTTGAAGTCATGGCATATAAAACCAGCGGGTACTGAAGGTTATCGTGTTGCAGAAGTGACCCGGGGAGGGGTGGATTGCGACGCAGTCTCATCAAAGACTATGCAGGCGCAATCACAGGAAGGTCTGTATTTTATCGGTGAGGTGCTTGATGTGAGTGGCTGGCTGGGTGGCTATAATCTGCAATGGGCCTGGTCGTCAGGCTGGTGTGCCGGGCAGTTTGTTTAGGGGGGTAATCAGAGGCTGCCTTATGTTAGTGGCATTTCGTTTTGCCCTTTGCTAGCTGTCTGGATTGCCAGGGATAAACCGGTTATTCCCACAGCGACAATCACTGTGTCCTTTTAACAGAGCTTTCGAAAGATTGATCGGCTCAAACTGGAGCCGTTTTCTGCGACAGTGATTTGATGCTAATAGGTAAATCTGATCTATATCCTGATGGTTTTTTAGGAACGGTTATCCGAGATGATAGCGTCTATACTGATTGTTTCCCCACTGTTGCCACCTGGCCAGATATTCTGAGCCTCTTAAAACCCGGCTAACTGATATTTATTCTATTCCGTTTAAATTTTTCACAAGATATTCACAGGCAAGCTCCAGACTTTAAGTAATAGTCACTGACAGAGAGGAGAAGTTGTGTGAAGAAGATCATCATTATTGTAACCATCTTGCTACTGGCTTCCACTGTTGCTGTTGCAGAAACGGAGGGAATGTATTCAGAAGTTGATCAGGAAATGGTTGAACTGCTGGGCTTGAAACAGGACCAGGCGTTAGCTTATTTATTGATAATGGAACAAAGGAGGGCGTTATTTCTGGAGCTTCAGGCGAGAGAGTGGCAACAGGAACTTGCGTTTTACCATGAAACCTATGCCATGCTAGAGCCGGTGCTGACCAGAAAGCAGCTCGCAATATTTGTCGCAATCATCAACAGTACTATTGAAGATACTGAAGAGAAGGAATTGCTGGTAATGGGGGATTAATGAATATCAACGAGTTGGAAGCCAACGAGTTGGACATCCATACTGTTTTAGCTGTCCTGAGCCTGACCCTGCAGGATATCGAGTCCTTGCAGTAACAGCATCAACAATGGTTGAAGGATGAACTTCTATCCCTGGATGCGGAAAGAGATATCAACTGGAGTGAAAGCCTTGCGGTAGGCAATGAAGCCTATGTTGCTGAAGTACACTCTTTACTTGTATACCGGGCCAGGAAAAGAAAAAAACAGTAATCGATGAAAAGCATGTGCTGCGAGAATCACCTGAGCATTACAGGGTTGATTTTGATAGTGAAATGAGCGGTTTAAGCCTGAATAATCAATTGTTTTGGGATGAAATGTCTGTGTAAACAATAGCTTATTTAGGTCCGACCCGGTAAGTGCGTCTTTAGGTTCGACCCGGTAAGTGCGTGAAAGAGTAGGGGCATTGATACCTTTCCCTTTGGTGAAAAGTGCGTTTATGCTTATATACGCTGCAGCAAGACATCAAAACACTGCTGTAGCCACGCACCACAGCAAGTTTTGATAACAAAGTCTGCAGGCAGGTACACAGGGCCTGCCTTTAAAAGATCAATCGATTAGGGGATACGTGGCTGACCCAGTTCCCAACTCAGCTGGCGTAAGGGTCACCGACATCGTGCTTCCGTCAACATAGTGCACCGTGATTAGAATTGACGACATCCCGGACTGAAGCACTTCAGAGGTCGGTACCTCAAAAGCATTCTCCGGATCGCTGGCATAAGGCATGAAGCCATTTGCGGAGCCGGCAGCGTCTTGCCATTCGATGGTCTCAATGGCCATGGGAGCATTGCGTACATGAACACGGGACCACCAGAGGTTGCTGCCAGGGAACACATAGAGGGTCGCTGCTCCATCGGACACTTCAGGATGACCGTCGCAGGAGACAAATCGCCATTTGCCCTCATAGCGACCACTGCCGTCCAGCATTACGGTTGCGGGCGCGGCGCCGCCGAGATCAATGCCGCAGTTGGTATCGAAACATTTGTCCATGATTCGGGCCACCACGGTTTTAGGGCCCTGAGAGGTCAGTACGGTAACCTCTGCACACTGACCACAGATCTTTCCATTCTGCCATTGCCCCGCGAGGTCACCCGGCGTGACGTTGACGTTGATTGCCGCGTAATACATGACATTGGTTGCGCCGTAATTGCAGGCACCGCCGTTGCTGGATGCAGTGCTGTACATGGTAACATTTCCCAGCCCTCCATCGTTGAACAGCGTTGGATAGACGGGCGTCGCCGAATTGCACGCACTACTGCTACATTCATCAGGGAGACCACTCAAATCATCCGAGAAGTTGGCGGTCAGGGTCTTGTTCGCATCCAGCGTGATGGTTATGGGATTTGTCGTGCCGGTGACGGTGCCGCTCCATCCCATAAACGTCGCACCCGTTGCGGGAATCGCCGTCACGCTGAGCGAGGTGCCTGCGGTATATATGTGTGACCCCAAAACGGGATTCGTTGTCCCGTTACCGATTGCCGCTAGAGTCAGGGTGAAGTTAGTCGTTTCATCGCTCACGGTGATATTGCTTGTGGATGTAAATCCACCGTCCTGCGTTGTTGCTGTAATAACGGAACTGCCGATCGATACAGCAGTCACTACACCGGTGGAGCTGACTGTTGCGACATCGTTATCGCTCGAACTCCAAACGACGAGCTTATTCGTCGCATTGTCTGGTGAGACGGTGGCGACGAACGTCGTGCTATCTCCCACCATGATCGATGCGCTGGCAAGTGTAAGCGCCACGCCGGTGACCGGTGTCTCCTGACTGCTCCCATTTACTTCGAGATGAGACCAGGGTTCCAGGCCCACATAGTGGATATAGTAGTTTCCATCGATTCTGGCCGGCATCTGGTTCGACCAGGTGTTGGTAAAGTTGACGCTATT
>JBNLGQ010000033.1:0-69867 GCA_050306135.1 Gammaproteobacteria bacterium | reverse complement strand
AGAGCTGTAACGCGGAGCTGGAGTTTTCTTGAGACTCCTAACTTACTGTAAATATAAAAGATAGGCCGCAGCACACTGGCCCACGGACTACGTTAACAGCAGTTGCTGGAGAATGACTACAGCGGCCTGCTGTTGCCTTGCCGTGAGCCAGTGTGCTGTGGCTGAACATTACCTATATTGGTGCCGGGTTAATATCAACTCCTATGCCTCGATGTTGTTTGAGTAAAACAGGTTTCGATCCATACCAGTAGCGGTCTGGGATTTCTCGCTGCGCAGCTACTACGGGTTGTCCGCGGTAGTTTCTCCAGCCAACAACATCGTAGACAGTATATTCTGATTCGCCACTACGTTTCGCAGCTACCCAGGTATGTATGGCAAACCATCCGCGCCATCCCCAGGCATCAGATCCGTAGATGTGTATTATAGCTTCATCAATTATCTTTGGATCAGGTGCGATGCCGGCTGATTCCCTGCAAGCTGTGCGCCAGTCCATATTCGTTGAACAAGCGGACGAAGTGAACATCATGCCTGTAAATATGAGGAAAAAAAGAGAGCTTTTCATAATTTAGATGAGTTTTTATATTATTTTCAGGCTGAAATTGCGGTAAAAAGTTCACAATGAAAAATAGCAATTAGCCTATTTATTCGCAATAGCACTATGTATTCAAAGGTTTTAACTTAATTATGTTGAAATGAATTTATACAATTTGATTTCTAATTTAAGTTTATATACTTAACAAACTCGGCAAATATCTTTACAATCAAAAAGGTATCAACAATTAGCAAACCTATTATGAGTAGTCTTATTGTAGCTATAATTTCCTGTGTTTTTGCGATTGTCTTTTTCGTGATGTGGCTTCGTGCTAGAAGAGCCGCTAGTGCGGCAGAAGTGGTTGCATATGGTTTACGAGCTCAGGATGATAGTGATGAAAACACCAAAACCAGTTTATCCATTATGGAGGCTGAGTATGATGCTGCAATTGATAAACTGTGTGAGATGGGTGAAATCAAACGTGACGAATGGGGACGCTGGGTTTGGACGAAAACTGGAGAACAATTAGGTGAAGGCTGAGTTAATACAACAGCTTAACTGACATTGTTAAAAAAATATTTAGAATTTATTTTGTGTTATTACCTTTTTAATTGCTTATAATTGTACGATTCTAAGAAAAACGTATAAAAATGAGCAAATCTATCTCTGGTAATGATACACCGGAAAAAACAGCCGAATACTTCAGGCTTACTCTTGCAAAACTGGGCGAGCTTAAATGGCCAGTTACCGCTATCAACTATTCTCTCATCTATAATTACTTTGCAGGTGAAACTGTTGCACTGAATGAAGAACTCGATTCATTAATCGCCAGAAATACCCCGCTCACCTCAGACCTCTCCGAAAAATTATTCACCCAGTACGTTTGTCAATGTAGGGAAGTTGTAAATGAAGATTTACATGCTGAGATTATCAACACTCTCACCAGTGTGTTGGGTTCATTTGTTGACCTGGCAGGACGCACGAATCAGTCAAACTCATCTCTTCAGAGTCATATACAAAGACTTGAATCAGTCACTGAACCGGCTGATATTTTGCAAATCGCATCTGATATTATTCAAGAAACTACCAGCTTTATTGATGCTACTCAGACATTTGAAGAAAGTTTACGCGACACAACGAGTGAAATTGATCAGTTAAAAAGTGAACTCGAAAAAGCCAGACAACAGGCATTTAATGATGCCCTGACAGGATTAATGAATCGTCGTGGATTTGATGCTGCACTAGAGGCCTCTATCAATGACGTTATGGAGAATAATGAACCCATGTGTTTATTATTAATAGACATTGATCATTTTAAGCAGGTAAATGATACCCATGGTCATCTGGTAGGGGACAAGGTTTTACGAGGGCTTTCAAAAATACTGGTTAATCAAATGCGGGGTAATGATGTGCTTTCTCGCTATGGTGGAGAGGAGTTTGCCGTAATATTGCCTAATACGCCTATAACCGGAGCGTTTATCGTTGCGGAAAATCTCCGAAAAACAGCACGAAAACTGAGGCTGACTAACGTAAAAACTGGTCATAAGCTTACTGAGATCACCATTTCATCGGGTGTTGCCTGCTACCGAAAGGGCGAGAGTATTGAAGATTTTATCAGTCGCTGCGATAAGGCTTTATATCGAGCAAAACATCAGGGAAGAAACAAGACCGTGATTGCGGAATAACATTTACGGATATGGCTAGATGATCCAGAGAATCCTGCTCCCCACTATCTTTATTGTTTTAAGCTGGGGTTTCTGGGTAAGTCCTGACTTTAAGGTGATTAGCGCTGGCGTCGCCATCTTCCTCTTCGGTATGCTTTCTCTGGAAAATGGATTCAAGGTTTTTACTGGAGGAACGCTCGACAGAATCCTCAAAAAAACCACTGACAAACGCTGGAAAAGTCTCGCTTTTGGCGTTATTTCAACCAGTATCATGCAGTCCAGTTCACTGGTTTCTGTGATTACGATTTCCTTCCTGAGTGCGGGTCTGCTTGGTCTTTCAGAAGGTGTTGGAATTATTTTCGGAGCAAATCTTGGCACCACTACTGGTGCCTGGCTTGTCGCAGGGTTTGGACTTAAGGTCAAGATTTCTGCCTATGCTATGCCGATTCTGGTATTTGGTACCTTATTGATATTTCAGAAATCGAGTACTCTGAAAGGGGTAGGGTATGTGCTTGCAGGCTTAGGCTTCCTGTTTTTGGGCATTCACTATATGAAAGAAGGTTTCGATGCCTTCAAAAATACCCTCGACCTAACTCAATTTGCAGTAAACGGCTTATTGGGTCTATTACTTTATTCATTGATTGGCACGGCAGCTACTGTGATCATGCAATCAAGCCATGCCACTCTGGTTCTTACCATAACCGCTTTATCTATCGGGCAGATAAGTTACGAAAACGCACTGGCTCTGGCAATCGGGGCGAATGTAGGTACGACTATTACTGCAATTATTGGTTCTTTAAGTTCCAATGAAGAGGGGCGCCGATTAGCTGGTGCTCATCTGGTGTTTAATGTAATAACGGGTTTGATAGCGATTTCTTTTTTACAGCAATTGCTATGGATAGTTGACTGGATCAGTGGGCATACCGGCATAAGCAGCGACGACTATACGTTGAAATTGGCTGTATTCCATACTTTGTTTAATCTGGTTGGTATTATTGTCATGCTGCCGTTTCTTGATCGCCTGGTGGGGTTTTTGAAAAAAATCATTCCGACACCCGCTCCAGCCCGTCTAAAGGCACGTTTTTTACACGAATCTACCATTGCTTATGCCGATACAGCAACTGAGGCAGTACGTAATGAAACCCTGCATATGTGGGAGAATACACAGGATGTGATAGCACATGGTCTGCGTTTGCCGCTAGATAAGATTCTTGATATTAATATTGATATCAACACATTGGTACATGAATTACCGGTGCGTAAGGAGGTTGATATAGACCGCTATTACAACCTCAATATTAAAGGGTTGTATAGCGATATCGTTGCCTATATCAGTAGAGCCAGCTTTAGCTGGGAAATGGAACAGTCAGGAGAGATTCACTGGTTACGCAAAGCGAATCAGGATATGGTCGATGCTATAAAAGACATTAAGCATTTGCAGAAAAATCTATTACGTTATGCAAACTCTCAAAATGCTGTCATCAAGTTGCAATATGACATGCTTAGGATTCAGATTGCTTCATTATTAAGAGACCTCGAATCTATTCATCAGGCTGAATCAGACGATCTACCATCGTTGATGATAGATCAGTTGAAACTCGATTCAGATAGTCGATACTCAGAACAAAGTCTTCAGATAAATCAATTTATCCGTGAACATAAAATTTCAGCGGAAGTGGCCACATCTCTGATGAATGATCAGGCTTATGTATACAATGTTTCACGTAAATTGATTGAAATGGGCCAGACTTTATTTGTTAAACAGAATAAGGGACTCAGCAGTGCTGAGAAAATTGTTCAACTGGATGATAATGAGTTAAGGGAAATTCACGATTTTCATCACGAAGAAAATGAGGGTAAATCACATGGGAAGTAAGAAACTACTTAAGAAGTTGACTGATTTTTTTGATCTTGATGTACGTGCCCGGCAAAAACGTAAAGATGAATTAAATGAGCTGTTGTCGCGTTTGAAAATCAAGGAAGAAGAGCTCAAAACTGAGCGTGATCTGGAGACCGATGAAAAGCAAAAAAGTGACCTGGATAAAAAAATAGATCTGGTTCACAGTCAAAGGAAAAAAGGCATCACTCTGTTAAAAGAGTTAAATAATGAAGACAGAGAGGGAGTTTCTGATTAATATTTATCAATAACTGCATAAAAATTTCATTCTCTAGCATTCCGAGCTATCTTTATACTGAATTCAAATACCTGCCACGACAGGGATTCAGAATCTACTACCATGTTTTCTTTCAGCGAAGCCTATAGCGATGGTGAAAATAGCTATCGACTGATCAGTGCCTTATTTTTAAGGTTACTGGCAGTTATCTATTTTATTGCCTTCTTTTCGTTAGCCCCGCAAATAACCGGTCTGGCAGGTGAGCAGGGGATTCTTCCTCTAAGTCCCTGGCTGGATTATTTACTTAATGATCTGGGGTGGTCAGCTTTTCTGTATTTCCCCATGTTGTTCTGGTTTGATCAGAGTGATCTGTTTTTACAGTCTATTGCCTGGGCAGGCTGCGCCGTATCATTATTGCTACTATTTAATCTCTGGCCTCGTATCGCTCTTATACTGCTGTTTCTATTTTACCTTTCACTGGTGACAGCAGGTCAAACCTTTATGAACTTTCAATGGGATGAATTATTGCTGGAAGCAGGGTTTCTGGCCATTTTTCTACGCCCGGATTCAAGGATCATGATCTTCCTGTTCCGATGGCTATTATTCCGCCTACGCTTTATGTCAGGGATATCAAAGCTGGTGATGAACGATCCTTCCTGGTTGAACATGACGGCATTACTGTACTACTTCGAAACTCAGCCTATACCTCATGTTGGAGCCTGGTATTTTCACAACCTGCCAGATATTGTATTAATAATCGCCACAGTTGCGGTTTTATTCATTGAAATTGTATTGCCGTTTATGATGTTTATGCCAAGGCGCTACCGTTTTATTGCAGCCTGGATCACTCTGGGATTACAACTGCTCATTCTGCTTTCCAGTAATCACAACTGGTTTAACCTATTGAGTATTATGCTTTGCCTGTTTTTATTCGATGATAAAGCCATTACCAGAATTCTACCTCGATCATTACAAAGCTGGTTGCTGGGTGGCTGGAAGTGGCGACTGGAAAAGCCAATCTCTACATTAAGCGTGAGTTGTAAGAGTGTTCTGGTAGTGATTTTTGTAGTTGCAGGGGTGTTGAATATAGCAAGAATGTCCTTCACTACACAGTTTGGGACATTAACCGACGATGCACTGAATCTGCTACAACAATGGCATATCGTCAATACCTATCATGTGTTCCCGACCATGACAACACGTCAGCTTGAACTAAAGATAGAAGGTTCGATGGATGGGCAGCTCTGGAAGGAATATGAATTTATCTATCGGCCAAACAAGCTGGACTCCAGGCCGGCTATCATCATACCTCATCACCCCCGGCTGGACTGGATGATGTGGTTTGTAACACTGCATCCTCGATTTTTACCATGGTTTGATTCGTTCCTTACCGCATTATTGGAAAATTCTCCTACAGTTACCGGATTATTAAAGACTAATCCTTTCGCTGACAAGGCCCCTGAAATGCTTCGTGTTAGAGTCTGGCATTACCAGTTCACGACACCAGAGGAATACAAACAAACGGGTAACTGGTGGAAACGAAGCGATTTAGGGATGTTTACACCGCTGCCAGGAAAGTACAAAATTCATTCTTTATCCGTATTGAACAAAGGCACTGAGAAATGATGGATTGCAAGCGATGAGATATTTTTTGCTGTTAACAGGTTTTATATTATTGCTGACGGGGTGTAGCTATTCGGATGTTGTCATCACCGGGCCCGTCACCGATGAAATAGACCATGAAAATGTTATCGTCTATTACGATATACCACCTCAATGCAATCTCGAAACAGTTGCTTATATTCGAGTCCCTGGTGATTTTTTAAGTAGAGAAAGCCTGGTCGCGGAATTTAAAAACAAAGCATCGCAGCTTGGTGCCACTGCGGTCCAGGTTATTGATATACAGAAAAGTGGAGCATCCAATTATTTTGGATCGGCACGAGCCATACGCTGTGCCTCAGAATGAATTATTGATCAGAATTTCTTAAAAGTTTAGTCGGAATTCTGATCTGCTTTGCTATCCTCTTCATCCTTGTAAATTACACTTTCATCCTCAGTATTCAACACTTTATCTTTCTCATCATCAGTCATGATGATCGTATCATCATCTGCCATCGTTATTCCTCACATACTATTATTCTGCCGGCCAGTAATCTGTAGCAATAGGCTGGCCCAAATCGGCCTTTATCAGAAGTTTACGAACTTTTAACAGATGTTCTATCAACTGTGGTTCGGTTTTCTCGTAAGCATCTGCGTCAGGAGTTCGTTTTACTACAACGCCGAGCAACTCGGTTATCGCATTGCCAATAGAGTTCTGGCTAATGGTCACAATCCAGTTTCCGGAGTCATTCCTATATATTAGTTGTTTAAATGCAGGTTGCCAGCGAATTGCATTGGCATATTTGGCATCTTTTACACATTGTTCACGAACAATCTTGGCAGTGCTTAAAAAATCGTTGTTAAACAGTAACTTATCAGTCACTTGCTGGGGGAAGTATACATCTTTGGGAATAGGAGCATTTCGAGTAGATACCTGGGTAAAAAATGTACGATAAAAATCGATGAAGCCTTTGAGCAGTAGATCATATTCTCGCCAGAACTGTACCTGTTGAAGACTATCAATGCCTCCGCTTATTTCCCAGCAGGGCAGACCCTGTGGGTAACCGGTAAGTTTGAATTGAGATTGTCCACTACTTGCTGGTTTAAGAATTTCCAGATCCAGAGTATCAAAGAATGCCTGGTAGACATCGCGCATATAGCTCTGGAATAAGCTATGCTGGCCGCCATCAGTGAGGTTTGGATTATCCGGATCGGCAAGCTGTGCATCGCGAAGTTGCTGTTTATCAAACACAATGAAGTGATTATGTAGCATACGTATACTGGGTACTCCCGGAGAAGTCATAGGCCAGGTGGCGTCCAGACTGGCTTCTCCGCACAGGATCAAATATTGTTCCGGGTCTGGAAAAGATTCGTGCATATACTGAATCAGAACCTGATTCATCCGGTTCCATACGTTACGAACTTTTTCTGGTACCTGTGTGCGTCTTACCGGACGCCCCAGAGGGTCCAGAATAATCTGTGAAGTATTGTAGATAATAGAGGTATCGAAAACGTTCGAGTGCCCCAATGCCTTGCGATACATGAGCAGATTTTCTTCATTCTGCAGCAGTCCGTTATTGTTAACCAGGTCGTTGAGATTTTCTGTACTGTTGAAAAACTCGTTAGGCTTCATGCCTTCGGGCACATCCAGGGGAATAGGGCGAAAAGGGGTAATGATTTCTCGGGGTCCGATCTGCATTTATCACTTGCTCCTGTGAATAGAAGCGGCCTAGCATACAACAATTATATAAGTCTGGGACTTCAAAAAAATTTAGCATGCTATTGATCCAATGAATCTATCGAATAACAGCAAAGGCGTTTTACTCGCCTTTTTAGGAACCATCACATTAAGTCCAGACAGTCTGTTGATTCGACTGATTGGTAGCGATATGTGGACAACTACTTTTCTACGTAGCATATTTGTTGGACTGTCCCTGCTGATATTTATGCTGGTTATATATCGAGGTCAGACACTGCAGCAATTTAAACAAATGGATCGTTATGCGTTTTTAATCATTCTGTTTATATCGGGTACTAATTTCTTCTTTGTGGCATCTATTCAAAATACCAGCGTTGCACACACCCTGATAATCGTCGGGGCAGCACCGGTTGTGTCAGCAATTCTTGGGCTAATATTTTTAGGCGAGAAAGTTTCACGGCAAACCTGGTTAACCATTGTGGTGGTTATGATCAGCCTGTTTTTTGTGGTATACGATAATCAACAGAGTAGCTTAACTGGTGATCTATACGCAGTGATTGTGCTTTTGCTATGGTCTAGTGTCTTTATCTTTGGCAGGCTGACACGTGCAAACAATACACTTGCTGCAATGTGTGTCAGTGGCTTTATCAGCGCAAGCTGGACCTTTCCGATGACTGAGTTATCCAGCCTGGATTTCAGACAATTGGCACAGGGACTGCTACTTGGCTGTCTGGTTGCTGCTGCTTTATCTCAAATTACCATGGCGCCGCGATATATCCCTGCTGCTGAGGTGGCTGTATTTATGCCTATGGAAACCGTATTTGGTGCCTTTCTAGTCTGGTTGTTTCTTGGAGAGTTCCCCGGTTTAGTGTCTATCATCGCCGGCAGCATAATGATTCTGGCTATTATGATCAGCAGTTTCTATCAGCTTAAACGCTCATCTTCTTGATGATGGAACTACAGTGATTATCTGGAATAAATAACTACCTTTTATGATTCAACCGATTTTTCCAGCTTAAAGCCCATGATATAGTTCATAGCTATAGCTAAAGGTAGCACCTCATGAAATCAACCGATGATGTATTTATTAATTCAGTCATACAGTGGTTCGAAAAAGCTGTACTGGGATTAAACCTATGTCCTTTTGCATTTCGTCCCTATAAACAGGGGAAAATCCATTTTGAGTTGAGTAAGGCGGCAGATGATGAAAGCTGCCTTACTGATGTGTATGACAATTTGTTAAAAATGGAAAAGGATGAGTCGATTGAAACTATGATTTTAATCATTCCAAACCACCTGACTCATTTTAATGACTATAACCAGTTTATGGCATTGGCAGAGCTGTTACTTGAGCAACAGGGGTGGGAAGGGGTGTTCCAGATAGCCAGTTTTCATCCTGATTATTGCTTTGAAGGCTCTGAAGCTGATGATCGCGCTAACTGGACTAATCGTTCTCCATTTCCATTGCTACACCTCATTCGAGAGCAATCCATATCCGATGTAATTGACGCTAATGCGAATGTTGAACAGGTGCCTCATACCAATATTAAGAAACTCAACTCTCTGGATGATGCCGCAATGCGCGAGATCTTTGGTCGGCGATTTGAGTCCTGAATCTCGGATTCTGAAGATAAAAAAATACCGGAATAAATCCGGTATTTTTTATTTCTGGTCAATGATAATCAGATTTTTATCTGCTGCAGGACTTGCGAGTTTGAGATAGTGCCAGGACGCTGGTTGTTCATGTATCGAGGCATATGCCGCAATACGTCATTCACCTGTTGCTCAGATTCAAATTTACCGCCATAGATCAGTGTTAACTGTTTTTCAGCATTCATGAAATAAGCAAGATCCTGATCGAAGTAATAACTATAACGTTGGGCAATATCATACAGATCCTGTTGATCACTAACGGTGGCTATTTTAATCGAATACTGTTCCGGTTTGAGTTGTATTAACCATTGTGAACCGTGGATTGTATTGTCGCTGCCAAAATTATATAAAGGCGCCATGTATTGAACTCGACCATCCAGGCTTTCAACCTGATCATTCATACCCTGCATTTCCTGTTTTATCGAAGAGATATTGTTTTTCAGTGTACTTATCTCCTCGTAAAAGGTCTGCGATGATAGTTGCTCATCCCTAACGCTTCCTTGAAGACTTTTTACCTGATCGCTAACCTGGGCATTGCGCTGAGATTCAGCTGTAATTTCGCTACTTCGCATGTATTCGCCATACACAAATAAACCAATGATAGCGAGAAGTAATAACGCACTGGTTACGCCAAATATGCGAAAGTGCTTCTTTTCCCGTGTTGCTAATGACAGCAGGTTTTGCCCAAGTGAACTGGTTTTTTCCTGTAATATTTCAATAAAGCCCTGTTGCTGCTGGTTTTGTTCAGCAAGCTGAGTGGTATGTATTTCCAGCGCTTCAACATCTGTAGATAACTTGGCAGTCAATACAGTTAACATTTCACTGGACTGCTTCAGACTGGCGCTATCTTCCAGTAGCTGATTCGATGTGGTTTCCAGAGCAGCAGCTCTTTTATCCAGTGCTTCGTCAACACTTTGCATCAGCATCATTTTAGCTTTTTGGCTATTGATCTCTTCAGCGCTTTGCTCAATATTTTTTTCCAGTTTCAGATCTCGATTCTCCGAAGCATGAGCAATGGTTTCCAGTTCACTAACAATTCTGGCTTCTAGCTCTGTGAGTGCCTGACTATTGTCCTTAATGCTTTTATTCAGTTTGTTACTGATGGTGGTGGCTTTTTTGGCGAGTTTCTCAGCACGATCAATGATGTCATCGTGAGCCTGCTTAAATTCATCATTTATACTGGTCTGCGTTTCTATGGCACTGTTTAAGGCTTCAGCCGAGGATTTTTCCAATGCCTTGATCGTTACATTCACCTTTTTAAGGTCGCTGTTAACCTTATCGGATTGTTTATTTAACTCCTTAAAGGTACCTTCTATAACACCGAGTTGTTTATAAGTGTCGGTTACCTTGTCGGTAATTTCAGCATCAGACTCGGTTAAACGCGTGATATCTGATTTGATCTTTCTGTTGGTTTCGTTGAGTTTTTTGTTAAGTTTATCTATTGAGCTTTCTACAGATTTCATCTGCTTATTGATTTCCAGAACCTGACCTTCTTTTTTGGCTTTGATAGTCACCAGATTACTGTCCTGGTCGGGAGTTTCCGGTTTTATTTCTGTTTGTTTTTTTGATTCCTGTGCCATGATTATGTCCGCCTGTAATTTTTATAACCTTAGAATATTAGCATATACTAATAAATTAGCTCAATGGTTGTGATTGTGGACTGACAAAAGGATAGGGTAGAATCAGCTGAAGTTATTAAGGCGCTTAAATTTATGAATTTTTCCTTCTCCAGTTTCGGTTTACGTTTTCTGTTTTCTGCAATCCTGTTATTTGCAACCTATAACCCAGAAGGCTATTCCTATTACCACTGGGTTAAAGAAGTGTTTCCTTCCATATCTATTGAGCAGGCATTTGTTGGTGTCGTGCTTATCATTGGTTATGTGATTTACCTCCGAGCCACCTTACGTTCACTTGGCGTCATTGGGTTAGCACTGGCATTTGCCTTCTTTGGCCTGTTGGTTGGAATGTTATTCAAGTGGGGCTGGATCAGTCTCGATGGACAGAAAATGCTCTCTTATGTCATCGAAATTCTACTGGCTGTGATACTGGCGGTAGGTATGTCCTGGTCTCATATTCGACGCCGTCTGTCAGGTCAGGCGGATATGGATGATGTCGATGAAAGTTAAGGCCTTGTAATATTCAGAATTAACTTCTAGAATCATTGCTAACTTAATGAAAATAATAGAAATGTTGTGCGAGGTTTTATCAACAATCTTTTAGTCTCGGGAATTGGCAAAGTACTTATTTATGCTCTGTTGATGCCAGGGCTTTTTAATGCCTCAATTGCCAATGCATCTATAAAAGAGCAGCGAGTTCTTTTCAAAAAGGCGGAGCAGGCTTTACTCGATAATGATCTGCTAGAGTTCTCTATCATTAAAAAACGCCTTACAGATTATCCGATTACCGCCTACCTCGAATACGATCAAATTCGTAAACAACTTAAGGACACTAGTGTTGAAGAAGTAAGAGAATTTCTTGATCGAAATAAAGATTACCCATTTGCCTATCATTTACGCAGCCAATGGCTAAATCTACTAGCTGAGCAGCAGAAATGGCAGGACTATCTGGATTTTTATGATGGTCGCAATGAGACCCGTTTTAAATGCCAGGCCTTACATGCTCGCCTGAATACAGGTAAAAACCTGTTGGGTATCAATAAGGAAATTGAAGCCGTCTGGCTTTCTGGCTATTCACAACCTGAACAATGTGATCCGGTATTCAAGCATTTCCTCGAAACCACTAAAAACCCTGAACAGGCCATCTGGTTACGTATCGAAAAAGCATTTCAGGCCAGGCGCCCATCGCTGGCAAAGTACCTGGCCAAACAACTCAATGAGCACGACCGAAAGCTTGTTGAGACCTGGTATCAGGCCCATAGAAATCCTGAAGATAGTTTTCCTGTTCTGAAAAGGTTAAAAGACAATGAGCTTAACCGAAAAATCATCATCCATGCCTTAAACCGACTGGCCCGTAGAGATAGTCTTAAAGCACAAACTCTCTGGCGACAGGTTAAAGATAATTTCAAATTTAATATCAAACAACATCAGAAAATTGAAAAACGTATAGCGCTATCTTCGGCTTACCAGCATAAAGCCGAAGCTAAACAGTTATTAGAAGAACTACCTGACGAACTTAAATCGGATAATGCTTATCTCTGGTTGGCTCGAATCTATCTACGTGACGAAGACTGGATTGGACTGATAAAAACCATTAATGCCATGCCGCAACGTCTTAAAAAAGATGCAGAATGGACTTACTGGCAAGCTCGAGCCTACGAAGAAGCAGGGCACCAGGTCAAAGCAAAAACTATCTATAAAGGCTTATCCAGTCGAAGCACGTACTATGGTTTCTTGGCCGCAGATAAATCTAAAAGTGATTATGTGATTGATCAACAGCAACTAACCTCTCGAACATCAACTGAGAACGAAAAGTTGTTAGAGCAGAACAAACCGCTTTTACGCGCTCGTGAGCTTTTCTTTGTAGGACGTAATCTGGAAGCTCGTCGTGAATGGTTCCAGGGTATTCGTAAGCTGAATACGGAAGAAATAAAACAGGCCGCCAAAATGGCCTTCACCTGGAAATGGTTTGATAATGCGATCAAAACCGTTGCCAAAACCAAACACAGAAACGATTACGATCTACGTTTTCCGATGCCTTTCCAGGATGAAGTCATGCATCAGGTTAGCAATCATAATCTAGATGCAGCAGTTGTTTACGGCATCATTCGTCGCGAGAGTTTGTTTGATCCACTCGCCAGATCACGGGTTGGCGCTCTTGGGTTAATGCAATTAATGCCTGCTACGGCTAGAAAAGTCGCGAAGTCTCTGGGTCTTAAAAATCCAGCACAAAATGATATTTTGAATGTCAGCAACAACATAAAGCTGGGTACACAATACTTTAAAACGGTATTAAACCGTTTCGATAATAATATTCCTCTAGCGGCTGCAGCCTATAATGCGGGACCCAGAAATGTGAAAAAATGGCTACCAGAAACAGAACCTCTGCCAGCAGATCTATGGGTTGAAACGGTTCCATTTAAAGAAACCAGAAATTATATTCAGGCTGTTTTGGCCTACGCTACTATATTCGATAAACATCTGGGACAGGATGTCACTATCTCTAGTCGTATGGATGAGGTTAGAGCGACTTACTGAAGAGTTAAGCTGATTTCATCTGCAGCCATGAGGTGATCGCTAAACCACTGTCCCACATCAGGTAATACCATGTTCGAATGATGTTCTCAGGCAGCTCATGCGAAGCCTGGAATCCGAAGCTGTGTCTATCATGAGGTTAGCTCTCAACTAACTCGCTTCCTGATGCTGAGCCTCAGAAGAATCGATATCCCAGCTTGTATTTAGAGCATTCTTGAAAGCGCGGATAATGGGGTCATTAGCCCGCTTTTTAAGATAGATAAAATCCAGACTAACCGAGGGGATGTCAGTGGGTGGAATATAAAAATAGCCCTCCTGTTCTCCTTTCACAGCAATGTCTTTTCTTACAATTCCTATACCAACACCAGCTTTAACCATACTATGCAGAGCATCTTCCTGATCGGAAACCAGCACTTTTTCTGGTTTACAACAGTGAATATCGAATAAGGATTGAATCGCACTGAAATAGGCGCAATCGGGCGAAGTATAAACCCAGGGTTGTTTTGCCAGTAACTCAATAGATGCAGGAGATATTCTTTCTCTCCAGTCAACGGGGGCTGCCACGCAAAGTTCGACCTTACCAAGTGGCATGACTTCAATCTGTGGGTCATCGAGCTGTCCTGAGATAAAGGCACCATCCATACGCCCAACACGCACATTCTTAATATTGGTTTCTGTCATACCAGCAAGAAAGTTTAATTCAAGCCGGGGGTATTGTGAGGTTAAATAGCGTTGTATCTGTGGCAGCTTCAGAAATTCGGCATCATTATTCAATCCAACACGGATACTACCCACTAACTCGTCCTGCATACCTTTGGCAAATTGCACAAATTCACCAGCAGCAGACAGGGTCTGCTGTGCACGTGGCAATAACTGCTCTCCCTCAGTAGTCAATTGCATACCCTTGGGTGTGCGATTAAACAGGGTTATACCCAGCTCTTCTTCCAGCGACTTAATATGAGCACTGATTGCCGGTTGACTGGTAAACAACCTGTCAGCTGCACGGGTTAGGTGGCCTTCATCGGCGACCATAACAAAGGTTTTCAGGTGGTATAGTTCCATAATAAGTTTTTTGTTCGTATGTTTTTAATGACATTCCAACAAGTACACACCAAATTGCAAAATATCGCCATCATATTTACTGATTGATAAGATCATATTATATGATTAGGAGGTGAACCAGTTATAAACGAGGTGTAGAGGTGAATCTGTATAAAATTGAATTTACAGATTAGAAGGCCGTAGCATTGGAATTTTATAGTGTGCAGTAAAAAAGAGGAGAGTAATTTACTCTCCTCTCACATTTATAATTGTTCGTATGTTTTGATAGTATCCAGCATCCATTCAGTGACTGATGCATACCTGACACCTGTTGATGTTTCATTTCTATCAAAATAAAAAACTTCTCCAGTCTGAGTAGCAACGCATAGGTAATTACCTTTCCAGTCTTCTAGAAAAGGTACCCAGTCTTCCTGCCAGTTATTTTCTGCAAGCACACCGACCTCGGTGGAATCGTTCAGGGTTTCTATGGTTTCTGCTGAGTAATCAACAGAAAGAAACTTTTCATGATTCGTTGGGTTAAAATCAGCCGCGTAATCTTCACTCTGGCCATTATGCCAGTTCCAGAGAGCTTTAAGGTCCTCGGGTAATACATCGTACAAAGGCCCAAATTCAGCTTCCATGTATAGGTCCGGGACACCTGTCTCTAGTGAATTGTGTAGTTGCGGATTTTTTTCCTTGATCAGTTTACCAAGCTCTTCCAGATGTTTATTCATATCACTCTTATTTTTAATTTTGTTAGAAGAAATAATATATAGCAGGTTATGGAAAAATTCCCATATCTCACTATTATTAAACCATACTAGATTAGTGGTTTAGTTAATGTCAATAATCAATTTGCAACTATTAAATATAAGAAGAACAATTACTTAGCATTCAATATTCATTAAAATTCTAAATACAGTTTATATCAATTAAATGAAGTTTTTTATTGCATGGATGGATGAGGCTTAGCCAGGTAGAGTATTCCATACAGACTCAATATAACCACCACCAAGGAAATCACCTGGAAACCCTGGATTGTTTCCTGAAGAAATACAACGGCCAGTATCATCGTAAGCAACGGAGTAGGGGTGGTGATAGAACTGGCTAAGGATACGTCCACATGTTTTACCGCGTAAAACCAGCTAATTAATTCCAGATAATAGACAAAACCCATACTAAATGCAGATATCTGGAAATTAAAAGCAGTCATTCCCTGAATGAGCGTGTCTATGCCATTTACTGATATTGCAACAATGAATAAAAATATTGCAGAGATGAACACCCTGAAAAAAGTGACCTGAGCCGGAGTAACAGGCGTGGTATCCAGGGTGTTTTTAATAATTACATGTGCGACGCTCCACAAAAATGGTACTGCCAGAGCCAATACAAACCATACAGATATGCCTTCAATTTGCCAGCTTCCCTGTGTGCCCAGATAATACAAAGCAGCGATGAGCAGGAAGGTAAAGGTAAGCTCGGCTTTGCTTTTTCTTTTATTAAAGAAAATGGTCTCCCACAAAATCGCAAACAGTGGATAAGCCTGGATTGCGATAATAGCGCTTACTGTACCCGCTTTTTCAACTGATAGAACATACACATAGGTTGATAAGCCAAAGATAAATCCTGTTAACAGGATGACCAGCAGGGTTCTATTTCTTATTCTAACCGGTAATTGGTTAGTAAAAATACCGTATGTGTTATTCCAGTATTCTCTAAAAAGCAAAGGCAATGAGCAGACGAGCTGCCAAAGCGATAGGTAAAAAGCGAAGTTCAAGGCGTTTAAACCAGCTGGACGTCCATTTGAAATCACCGGAAGCATGCCCAGTAAAAACAAACTGCTAAATGCCAACAGGACGCCAGTCTTTTTATTGGCCTGAAACCCTATATTCATGATTTCACATACTGCATAAATCTATTTAAATCGATCATTCCACCACTTAGAATGAGTCCAACTTTTCTGCCTTTCATTTTTGATCTTTCCTTATTTAAAGCAGCTAGTGGTGCTGCCCCCGCGCCTTCTGCCAGATTATGAGTGGATTGATAATACTGTCGCATTGCAGCTTTGATTTGATCATCACTCACCGTGACAATTCTGCTGGCACCAGCCAAAATGATGTCAAAGGCTTCCTCAAGCGGGGAACTGGTAGCGACACCATCGGCAATAGTATTTACACCTGCCGTTGGAATAATTTTCCCTGCCTCAAAAGATAATGAGAAGGTAGGTGCGCCTTCAGCAACGACGCCTACAATTTCAGTTTTCAATCCCAACAAGTCTCTTGTCTTAATCAGGCCGCAAATCCCTGAGCCCATACCAATAGGTACATATACGGTATGCATATCCTTTATGCTGGATAAAAACTCCAGTGCATAGCTGGCAACGCCCAGTACTAGATCCCGACAAAAGGGAGCAACAGGTTCATAGCCATATTCCTGTTGTAATGCCAGACTATGTTGACGAGCAGCTTCAAAATCTTTGCCGAAAATAATCAGCTCAGCTCCTAAAGACTGTATGGCCCGGTTTTGATCCTGGCTATTATTCTCAGGTACAACTATAGAGACAGGGATGTTGGCACGACTAGCAGCAAATGCCAGACTTTGTCCGTGGTTGCCTCTAGTGGCTGAAATGAGTCCTATTGGTTTATCGGTTCTACAGCTAATTTGATGTAACAGATGAAGCCCTCCGCGTACCTTAAACGCAGTTGTGGGCGTATGGTTTTCATGCTTCACCCACACATCACAGTCGCTGCTTTTACTCAGTAATGGCCAATTGTGTTGCAGGGTAGGTTGTATGGTCTTATGAACAATGGCTGCAGCCTGTTCAAGCTGTGTCAGGTTAAACATTCTTAATGATCCAAATCTCAGTTGACAACAATTCTAGATACTGAGATTGTATGACTCAAGAGTTATATTGTATGGCGGATAATATTATGTGGAGTCCAGATTTATCGAGAGAGCAGGGGCCACTTTACTTACAGTTAGTGAATAAAATGGCTCAGGACATTGAGACTGGTGTGTTGAAGGTAGGTGAGAAACTGCCACCACAACGTCAGCTGGCATGGCATCTGGATATCAATTTAAGTACTGTGACCAAAGCCTTCCAGGAAGCCACTAAAAGGCATTTGATTACCGGTGAAGTGGGCAGGGGGACCTACATTCTGGCTCAAAGTACGGAAGCCGCATTATTCAATCTTAAACAGGAACTGGATCAATCTATCATCGATTTAAGTACGCATGTTCCGGTAGCTTTGCCTAATGACCATGATCTGGAAAACACCCTGAATGAAATGATGCAGGAAGATCAGGGGCTGTCTCAATATCTAAACTATCATTCCCCATCATCCGTTTTAAGTCAGAAAATCAGTAGTTCCAAATGGCTAACTGATCTGGGATATCCTATAGGCCCAGAGTCATGTGTTGCCACAACCTGTGCTCAAAATGCCATGTTGGTAAGCCTGTTAAGCTGCTGTAGAGCCGATGATACGATTCTGGTTAATAATCTTACCTTTCCCGGTATGAAGGCTGTGGCAAAACAGCTGAGTATTAAATTACATGGAATAGAAATGGATGAGCAAGGCATTATTCCGGATGCATTAGCTTCAGCAGTCCGCTCAACCAATGCGACAGTGCTGGTATCAGATCCTACTCTACAAAACCCGACAGCGAGTAGTATGGGCAAACAACGTCAGCAGGACATCATTCAAATCATCAAACAGTACAATCTGTTGTTTATAGAAGAGTATGTAATCGGTGCATTATCCAGCCAGCCACCCATCAGTACACAGATAAAACAACAATCCATACTAATCACCAGCTTTGCCAAAACTGTAGCGCCCGGGGTTCGCTTTGCAATGATCGCGGGAGAACACCCCATATTACAAAAGATCCTGGCTGAATCTCATGCGACCAGTTGGCAGTTTAGTCCGCTAATGGCCGAAATAGCCTGCAGGTGGATAGAATCAGGACTGGCAAAACAAAGAATGAACTGGCAATGGAAAGAAATCCAGAAACGTCATCGAATATTTAAAAAGATATTTCCAGAATCCAGCTTCGATGGGAATAAAGATCTCTGTTCTCATGTGTGGCTTCCTGTAAATGGTTCTGCAGAGCAGGCTAAGGAGAAATGTCATCAACTTGGCGTAGAAGTAGTGCCCGCAGGGCTCTTTGCGGTAGGGCGAAATTACCCTGAATGTATTCGAGTCAGTTTAACCGCAGCGAAAAGTAGACAGCAATTAACGATTGGTCTGCAGAGAATTTATCAATCAGGCGTGGTTAAAATGAAAAAGGGGACGTAGATATTCACACTTTTTTGATTAGTAAGGACTGCCATCTTTGTGCAGGAATAACCACCTGCCAGAACCTTCGGATTTTGCCACACACATGAATGCCAGGATCTAACTTGAATCATTACGCTTGAGCTATGTCTATAAAGGTTTTCAGGTTAACATTGCCAACAAAAATACTAAGAGTTTCCTATGTTTAAATCATTTTTCCCAAGCCCCAAACTATTCTTTCTTTCCGTTGTTGTTTATGCAGCTATATGCAGTGCTGTCTGGTATGGGTTTAAAGAACCAATAGGAGCAATGTTAGGCTTTGATCTGGTTTCTGAGAAAACGGTCGTAGGTCTGGGGCATTTTGTGACAGACTCATTCCTATTGTTTTATCTCTACTATTTTTCCTGTGTGGCGATATTTGTCACATTCTGGTTTAAAGTTGCAAGACACCCCTGGCAGTTGTGGTCCATCATTGGTTCAAGCCTGATTTTGTTTTCGACTTATTTTTCGGTACAAGTTTCGGTGGCTATCAACAACTGGCGTCGCCCATTTTTTGATCTTGTGCAGAAGGCCCTATCCGGTTCGGTTGATAAGATAGCTTCGGAAAACTCGGTGACCAAATCTGCAGAATCAATCGCATCGGATACCAATGGCCTATATGATTTGCTCATCATATTTGCTGAGATCGCTTTCATTGCTATTTTTGTATTTGTGATGACAAGGTTCTTTGTCAGCCATTTTGTTTTTCGCTGGCGTACCGCGATGAATGACTATTACACCGCTCAATGGGCAACGGTGAGGCATATTGAAGGTGCATCGCAACGTATTCAGGAAGATACAATGCGTTTTGCCACAATAATGGAAGATCTTGGAGTCTCTATCGTCGACTCAGTAATGACGCTATTTGCCTTTTTACCGGTATTGTGGGCACTTTCAAAGTATGTAACGGTGCTGCCTATAGTTGGGGAAATCCTTCATCCGCTTTTTTTCGCTGCGCTGGCATGGTCGATTTTTGGAACTGGTTTACTAGCTTTGGTAGGAATAAAGTTACCAGGTATTAATTTTAAGAATCAACGTGTAGAAGCCGCTTATAGAAAAGAATTGGTATATGGTGAAGATGATGAATATCGAGCTCAACCGCCAACACTGTCGGCTTTATTTGAAAACGTACGTAAAAATTACTTCAAAATGTATTTTCACTATATGTATTTTAACGTAGCTCGTATGCTTTATATACAGGCTGATAATATCTTTGTTTTTATACTTCTGGTACCTACTATCGCAGCAGGAGCTATTACCTGGGGTATCCTGCAACAAATACTGAATGCTTTTAATCAGGTTAGTAATTCATTTCAATATCTGGTGAACTCTTGGACAACCATCATCGAATTGCTATCGATTTACAAACGTCTGGCTTCTTTTGAAGCTGCGATTAATAATGAGCCATTACCTGAAATTGATCAATTGCAGCCTGAACCGGGTTACACCAGTTAAAGTCACAATTAACCACGAAGGGCACGAAGAATGATAAAGGGTTTCTTCGCGTGCTTCGTGATTTCGTGGTTTATCTTTAACATGATGATAGCTTATGTGAGCTTTTAGAACCTTCTCGGAACATAAGGTACTGGTTCTGGTAACAGGGGAGGGGTGGAATCTCCATAGGTTAAGAATGACTCCCACAATACCTTAGTTCGGCTATGCGTTAAATTTAACTTACAGTCAAGTTCCATTGCAGTGCGAATAGTGCCCTCACGCCAGATATCGTAAACTGAACCACAATGCGCTTCTCTGTACCTGAGCCATGCTTCCTGACCTTTATGAATCGACTCAATTGATACATTATCATCAGAATGTCGCTCGATACTTTTGGTCAGGTATTCATGCATAACTTTCTCGGAGGCTTCGAGATCTTTAAACAGGCAATAATTGATTTCGATGGTTGTCACAGCCTTATCACAGTCAAGATCTTCTTCAGCCCAAACAGGGTAGGAAAACAAAACTATTAGGAGTATCCAGATTTTCATGAATAGCCAGTCTCCCTTTGAATCAATGTATAAATGTTGAATATCATTGGTAATATTAACCTTGTCAGTACTCTCGTTCCCATGCTCCTGCGTGGGAATGCATACAAGTCCGAATTAACCGCAATAGATATCGTTTGCCACGCGAGAGCATGGGAACCAGGAATAACTATTTTATGATACACGCATACGATGTTCATAAATAACAACCCATTTCCCTTTAAGCTTTACCAATAAGTAAAGGTTGCCTTCCCCACATGTACCTCCACAATCAAAACTAGCATAAATAATCGCGGTATCGGTTTTTGAGTCTATTGCTGGTCTTGAAAAACTTAATAAAGATCTAGAGCCAGGGTATTTGCTCCAAAATTTTTCCCATGCCTTTTCCAAATTGCCATTGAATAAAGTATTAATTTCATGAGTACTAATAAATACTGGCTTTAACAGGGTGTTATTAGGAATGTCTTGCTTATTTATATCGCCACCATCTTTAAGTACCTCGATAAATCTTTTTTGTAATTCTGTCGATGTCGCAGGGTAAATATTATGTAATAGATTTATTGGTAAGGTTTTGTAACCCAATCTACTTTCAACATAACTATCAAGTTTTGGAAAAATAATTTCCTCAGATATTAATTGTTCAGAAATAACAATGTTATGTTCTTCCGTTGCCCCTAAAGATAAGTAATTAAATAGTGCCTGATAAATATCACTTTCGTTATCAGCTGGTTTTTGAAAACAACCGGTGTTTAAAATTACAATGATCAAAAACAGTCTTGATATTTTAATATTCATTTTTTAAATATAGTGAGAACACATGTTGATGAAATACAATAGGTTTTAATTAACCACAAAGGTCACGAAGAGTAATAGCAGTTTTCTTTGTGTTCTCTGTGTTCTTCGTGGTTTATCATTCGAACCAGAGATACTAATCGATTTACAGGTTTTGAATAGCATTTGTAATATTAGCTCTCGCATTACTTTCAAGTTTTTCATAGAAATAGTCATGAGAGTAAATCCTATCTCGCTCAAGAAAGCTGGTTAATATTTCTTTACGCCTTTTTCTGTAGATCAGGATAGGCACTAACTTATATTCCTTTCTTATCCATGACTCAAACTGGTTATACGTTTCTGCTGAGCTTCCTAAAATTGATAAATCTATATCAACGATGAGCTTTTCATCATTATCTGTAGGTATGACATTATGCAGTGTTGCCATGATAAGTGTATGAACTTTAGTTAAGAGTTCTTTACTAGCTCCATTCTGCTGTAAGAATGTAGATCCCCAATTAGCACTATCCAGTTCATTAGTTGAGGAAAAGGGTTTATAAACAGCATCATGAAACCAGAGTGCTATTTCTAATGCATCAAAGTCATTGGCTAAATGTTTAGCCTCTTCAAGATATTCTAGAACAGCATTAATGTGATTTACATTATGGTAGTGTCGATGTTTCTGGTTGTAGATGGATAGAAGTTCATTATAAGTACGAAGGTTTTCTACCAGGCCAACTCTAGACATTAACTCTAACCATTTAGACTTATCCATTACTTTAAATCCAGTGCTATCATTAAAGGCACCTCTGATTAATTATGTTATATCTCAGGCTCACAGGATGATACGTAATCAAGGTGCTTCTTTGCAGACACGCGATTGCCTGACAAGAAGTTGTAACGCAGAATGCGCACTAGCCAGAGTAAACCCGTTTGAATCTGCGAGCTTCACAGTTGGGCTCGTCGAGACTGAGCTAATCCTTGAGAATTAGCCTTGTTATAAATCTTTAAATTTTTCATTAAGAACAGTTATAGTACTCTTGAGTCTGCTGGTTACTGATGGTTCAATGTTTTCACTTATTCGATCTTTAAGGTAGTGGATCGCATCTGCATACTTTAAGTATCTATAATCATGATTTAAATCCATATTCAAGGGGTATAGTTTAGATACAACTTCTAGATCAATATTCCTGTAAACCACTACAAGAATGTTATATTCCTTGGGTCTTGAATCGCCATGATCACTCCATTGCCACCACTCCATACCCAGGATTTCATGTGCAATAACTTGCGGGCCAAAATCTTCATATTTTAGTACCAGTGTATTGGATTTCTGCGTGGGGACAGTTGTGCAACTTATGGAAATTAGAGCAAAGAATATGAGTATTATAGCCCGCATACTAGCCTCCACTTATGATTTGAAACAAAAGTGAAGTGGTGAACATGAACCAACAGCACTTTTATACCCGAGTATCAACGAGGCCGCAACTTGCAAATAAGGTTGAAAGAAAAAGACTGTGCAGCCTTTTTTCCTTTAGGCCGCTTTTGAAATAACAGCACTTAAAAACTGAACTTTAAAACATGGCATTTCAAAATTGATTGACACGTAATTTACTCTTTAAACCAGCTAACGCCCGGACTCACAGGAGAGCGAGCGCAGCGAGCGAATCCTGTGCAGCCCCTTGTTAAGCACGGGTATTTTCAAAATAGTACCCCCTCTTTTTTAACCGGAAACAATAAACCACAAAAGCGACAACTATTGCCAAGCTTATTGTTATATACACCAACGAATACCAGTTTAATGATGCTTCTGGATAAGAGTAGGCCCCGTAGATTGTAGCAATCAATGTCCATACCAAGATCGCCAATGCTAAATACGGCGTAAATACTTTTTTGAAATATAGAGTTACACCAGTAACTATTTTAAGCACCTGATATCCTATCGCAAGCAATGTTAATAATATTGGAGCACTACTCAATGAGTCACTGGTGCTCACCAAACTATACATAGCAGTTCCAATAAGGAAGCAACAGATTGCCCATATTATGAATTTTTCCTTTCTTCCTTTTTCTATTTGAGTGTTTAACGCCTTTAGTTGCGGAAACCAAAGCGAAGCTTTGGGTTTCCGCAACCTAAACTTGTTAGCACTTTTGTTGTTTTTCATTGTAGTTGAATACAACTTTCTTTTGATTAGGGCTATATACCACTACTTTTTCTAGATTAGTAAGGTAGTCGTATATTATAACGTCAATATCATCAAATCTATCATTTGGATCACCACCAAATAAAACTCTTATTCTCCCAGTTTCAAAGTCTGGATGAATACCAAGTTCTTTTTTATCATCAATGACTGAGTCATCAGTTTCATAAAATACAGTTACAACATATTCTTCATCGAAGATTAAATTGTTTATTTCTGCACCTGTGAAAGGGTTGGTATCGATACGGTCAGTTATTGTTGTATTTTCTGAGAACAAAGACTTTATATCTGAAATAACAGATTGCTTATCATGATTTGTCGAAGGGACATATGCATAAAAACAATGTGACATCTTTTTCTCTTCCTCTATTGTGCTAACGCTGATGCTTAGGGGCGGCCGGCGAAGCCGGGCGTCCCAGAGAGGAACGAAGTGACGAACGACTAGAGCTAATTGTTATGTTCCTCACTATTACGAACCTCATACTGTGACAGATACTGTTGAGCTTGTTCCCAGCCAAGGAGAGCTGCCTCTTCAAATAGCTTGTTTGCTTGAACTCTGTTCAAAGTTACACCTCGACCATAAAAATACAATAAGCCGAGTTGATACTTTATACCTCCATACACTCCATCTTGTTCAGCTGAAAGATAAGGCGAAAGTACCTTATAACAAATTTCATAATCCCCTCTTTCATAAGCACGACTCCCCTCGCCAAACGCTTTACTTGCTGTTAACGTGTAACAATATTCCTTCGCTATTCCAATGCGCGCTAAGCCACATACTATTGAATATATAATTCGGGAAATAACATAGCCGAATCTGTTAAGTAAATATCTCGGAGGCTCCATTATTCTTCCAAACATAACGCTCAGCCTCAAAGGCGAGCGCCACAGCTCTCACCGAAGCGGCACGCATTGTGCCGCGAGTCCTTTGAAGGCGATTGTTATATTTCTTCTTCATCAAAACCACATGTAAACAATAGCTTATCTGAAACGTACACAGGATCTACATGCTGAATTTCACCAGTTTCAGGATCACTTATAACCACTCCAAGCTGAGCGATTTCTACTGCATTATTCCCCTCATCTTCAATAACCCCATTACTTGTCATAAATTCATCATGCTCTAAAAATAGGGATTGGATCTCACTGAATTCTGATGTGGCTTCTAAATATCCTGATATGCTTTTAATTCCTAGGCTCGAATTCGTGAATGGGTATTTCAAGCAAACACTGCCCCAGAACCTACCGGTACCATCATGCACTTCGTATTTTTTACCTATTTCAATCATGCAGAAATATAACGGCTGAACTCAGCCGACCGAAAAGCGCGTAGCGGTTTTTGGGTCGGCTGGAGTGATGTGTTATGCGTGTATTTACTGCGCATTTTCTACAGGCACCTTAACTAACCACGCCTTTATCAAAAGAAGAACATCGTCAGTCTCAGGGTAGCAATCCTCTTAATCAGCAAATTGAGATACCGTCAATTTGTACTTAATCTCATCAATTTCCTTGATCAGATTGTAAGGCATCATTTCAAGCGCCCGCCCATTTAACTCAATGGAATCTTTGAGCGCCTTGATGTCAATCATACCGGACTCAAAATCTTTAATAGATTTCTCAATACGTTTCTTTATTGAACTATTTGACATATCCATTTAACGCATAACACCTGGGTAAGGGGCCGAGCGGGTAGCGAGCTCCCAGCCCGCTTTGTTTGCGGGCGATCTTGTCCCACTTGTTATAAGCTATGTTTTTAATGGTTTTCATTCGCCACCAGCCCCATGATACGTTTCTGCACTCAAAAGAAACTTTTGTCCACACGAATTACAAGAAAATACATAATTTACTAGGTCATCCCAACCATTCTGGCTTAACTGTTCAAATGGCATAGACCATTGACCTGTTTCTTCACTTACAACTGATAATGTTCCATCGGCAACATTTTGCTTTGCGATACGTATAGCTTGTTTTAGATCCCCAGGCATATTAATGCGAAATACCGTATTTATATCTTTGCATTTATCACAGCTCATTATCGTGTTTCTTTGCTTTATAACGCCACGCTCTGCGGGAATTTGAGAGCGACAGCGAACAAATTTTCCGTAGAAGCAACTTGTTAAGTATTTTTTCTAAGTTTAATGAATGCATAAAAAATAACTAAAATTTGCATAAATGCAATAAAACCTTGGACAAAGCCAAGTTCTGTAAACGCAGGTTTAGATTCTTCATATATTTCGTTGAGACTTTTTAAATGCTCCCTATGATTCTTTAAAACTTTTACTATTTTTTCCTTTGGTAAAGTTATATCTTTATTTTCATTGTTATTGAGTATTTCTTCAAATTTTTCATCTGAAGGCATGTCAATTTTTGAATATTCACTTAAACCGTAACCTGCATAAATTTGCAATAAGGATACGATAAATATTGACACTGAAAAAAATAGAATTATCGATAGTGATATATTTTTCATGATATTTAAAGATACTTAACGCTTTGCACAGCTGCATTTTTGGAGGAGCCCGTTTGTGCTATTAAGCACAAAAAGGAGCGACGGAAAAAATGTCAGTTGGTGCAACTTGTTATAACGTTGACTAGCCTTCCTGAACATGAGCAGAGAACTCCGATAGTGAATCGCAAAGACCTATGCAGCCGAAATCGAAATCAAAATAGTAAACTTTACCAAAATTATTTCTTTCATGCCCCAGACATAAAACCATATTTCCATAAAACTCAGCTATAGGGGCAATACCCAACTCAGAAGTATGCGAATCAAAGTTTTTCCAGACTTGTTCTAATTCATCGCTAGTAAAAACCTCCGTTATTTCAAGTGTTGAATCAGGTATGGCTTTTTCTAGGGAGCTAAATATCCTGGTTTTGAATGATTTACCTTCTAAAGAGTATAATTCATTTATATGCAACTCTAAATACTCTCTAAATTCTTTGTTCATAGGTAACGCTACGAGTTATAACAGTTTTATAACAGGAATCCGAAATAGTATTACTAATCCGGACTCCGGTTTATTCAATGAATATAATTCAATAAAAACCATACTAACTGAGTGTTAAAAGTATTACCAATGTTTCTTTCTAGATTAATAAATTCATCTAAAACAGACACTTATAAACATTTACTCATGAGGTTCTATTTTATAAATGATTCTAATTATGAATTTTCAAGGAGTTTGTAATTCGACTATTCAGGAAATTCCGATAAAGCTGAACTAAAAAGAAAGAAGTTATAAATGCAGGGTAGTTATCATAAATTGTCAATCATCCCCCCAAACCAGATCCCCACAATCACTGATATCATAACCACCCATTTCTTCAGCCAGTTTTGTTCCGGGGTCGGATCGAATGGTTTTGATGAGGTTTTGAAACAGGTGTCTGAACCAGATATTTCTCGGGATGACAAAATCAACAGCCTGCCATCCAAGGCTGATGAATTGCAGCCCAAATTCATTGGCTATTGCTCTTGTCCCGGGTGCTATATCTGACTTCTGTTGAATGATTGCTGCGGCTGCTTCACGTTCTGATAATGCAACTGCTGACACTTCTAGCATATCGTCATTTAAACCATGTTTGCTGAGTTCTTCCATTAGAAAGCGCTGTGCTCCGGAACCTTTTTGACGAACCGACCAGCGATGATTGACGCTGAACAGGCTGTTTGTATCGGGACAACGTTCATACAGGTCACTGTGCATGATTAATCCCTGTTCGCGTTTGAAGGCGCGAATCAATACCCAGTCGGTATGTCTGGAGTACTGCTGTATCAGGGAAGGGTGACGGCGGTAACTTTCATTTTCTGGGCCCCAGTGCATACAGCAGCTATCGACCTTGCGTGTTTCAAGTAATGAGAGGCCTGAGCGTGTACCGGTTGGGGTGTAAGTGACCAGTGCTTTATTGCCTAATGACTCTGAATAACCGAGTACGATTCTATATAGTAGAGGGTCATCGCAACCTGAGATAATTAATCGATCATGCAGTAATCCATTATGAGTTGAATCGAGCATCCATCTATCGATAAGCTCACGCGGGAATAACCATTTACCGGTGATTTTGGTTGCGGGTATCTTGCCATCGCTAACCAGCGAGTATATCTTTTTTTCGTTTAAATGCAGGTAATCCGATACCTGCTTAACATTCATGAAAACATCAAAATGATTTTCCATATATTGTCGCATGACTGATCTACTCTAATGCTCTTTTTTGTGAAGAGCCGAGACGTGGCGGAATGGCATCGAATTCGATACTGGAATGACCGTTGTAAACAATGAAATGTTTTCCTTTGGCGCGTGCAATTAATATAACGCCCATTTTTCTGGCGATATCAAGCCCCATCTGCGTAGCGCCTGATCGCGATAGCAATACTGGTATGCCCATGAGAGCAACCTTGATCACCATCTCCGAGGTCAGGCGACCAGTGGTGTAAAACACCTTGTCATGTGCAGCTACACGATTCAGCCACATATAACCAGCTATGGCGTCTACCGCATTGTGTCGGCCGACATCTTCTATGAATATCTCGCTTTCGTCCTGCTTACATAAGGCGCAGCCGTGTACGGCTCCGGCACTTTTATAGATTTCATTATGTTCATTCAACTTGTGCAATAAGCTGTAGATCATAGACTGTTTAATTTTGACCTGAGGCAATTTGATCTTATCCAGATTTTCCATCAGGTTGCCGTACATAGTGCCCTGACCACAGCCTGTGGTGACGGTTTTGTGTTTGAGTTTTTCATCCAGGCTGTCTATGCCATTATGAGTGACGATGGCAACGGATTCGGTTTCCCAGTCGACCTGGATTGATTTGAGTTGTTCTATATCGCTGATGATACGTTGATTATGTAGCCAGCCCAGGATCAATAGCTCGGGGTAATTACCAAGTGTCATTAAGGTAACGATTTCGCGTTTATCCAGGTAAACCGTTAATGCGCGCTCGACGGCTATGTTGCCGGATATCTGTTCGTTAAATTCGTTAAAACCTGTAACTTCGTTAGTGCTATGCAATCCGGCATTACTGAGTTCTGGTTGATATGCTGGGCTCAACAGAGCTGGCTGGTTCATTGCTTATCCACCGGTCATGTTCATATGGCGAAGTAAAATTTCATTAGACTGTATATTAAAGTCATGCCCCTTGGGTTTGATATCCAGTGATTCGATAATGGCATTTTTCAGTGCTTCTCTGTCACAAGGGTGGGCTCTGATAATCTGTTTTAAATCCATAGAGTGCTCCTGACCCAAACATAACAGCAGCAGGCCTTCTGCTGTAAGGCGCACTCGGTTGCAGCTATCACAAAAGTTATGACTATGTGGTGAGATAAATCCAACGCGTGTCTCGGGGTAGTCGTTGATTCGATAATATCGGGCAGGGCCTGCCGTGGTTTCCGTTGTCGGGATTAGTTCAAAATCTGAGGACAGATCATCGATAATATCGTCACTTGAGTAATAGGTACCACTGTGGCTATGTTCACCGGTGATGCCTAAGGGCATGTTTTCTATAAAGCTGATATCGATCTTGCGTTCCAGAGCATAATGAAGCAGGTCTTTTACTTCGTGGTGATTACGGTCTTTCAGGACAACGCTGTTAATCTTGACTTTTTTAAATCCACAATCGATGGCTGATTGAATGCCATCCAGTGTTTTTTCGATTTTGCCGACACGGGTAATCTCGGAAAACAGCTCTGGTTTGAGTGTGTCCAGGCTGATGTTGATACGAGTAACACCGGCATCTTTTAGCTGTGAAGAGAATCTACTTAATTGCGAACCATTTGTGGTCAGGGTAAGGTCTTCCAGTCCGTCCAGTTGCCCCAGGTTTTGAAAAAGCGAGATGATATTGCTTCTTACCAGCGGTTCACCACCGGTGATTCTGATTTTTTTTACACCCAGTTCTACATAGGATTGGGCGATGTAATGGATTTCTTCCAGTGTCAGCAATTGGGTACGTGGTACGAATTGCATATTTTCAGACATACAGTATTGGCAACGCAGATCGCAACGATCAGTGACCGATAATCGGATGTAATCGATTTTTCTCCCGTAGCGGTCAATTAACTGGTTTTGACTGGTAGTTGGCTGCTTAGTCAGCATATAAAACTCTCTTTATTGATATCTTGCTTAAAGTGGTATCAGCTTTGAGCATTAATTTGTATAGCAATATATATACCCAAATAAAACAGAAAACGATGCTGTTTTATTCATATATTGCCGTATTTACGGTAACAGTGTGTCAATATTTGTTAATACTATCATAAGGTTACAGATTACTTTGTAGAAACCATAACAGGTAATGATTGAATATTTTGCTTCAATATGACAGCTATTTCTGCCTCTTGTTACATTAAATCACGTTAAGTTATTCTGATTCACCTGAAAACTGGGTCGTTATATACCAGTTGTAAATCAGCTATGGTCTATTTTGCTCCACATTACAGATTCTAAAACCTAACTTTATTTCAAACTTATTTGTTCTATTCGTCTTATCAGACTCTGAATATCCAGTTTGATACGGTCATTGCGAGTACCCAAAGGGCATAAACAAAGCGAGGCAGGAAGTGCTTCATCATGCCTGTAACGTCTCTACGGTGCCAGGAGACGCTGTCTTTTATCGCTTTATCTATCGTTTATAGATTGCTGTGTCGCGCTAACGCTGCTGGCGATAACAGTTCAATATAGAGATACCATAAAAAATTTATGGTACAGGATTTGCTCTAATCTTCTTAATCTGCTCATTAATCTCAGAATTAGAAAAAACGCAATTTCAATGCAAAAAATAGAACTCAGCGATTTTACACAGAATTTACCCGAAAGCATGCCTATGTCGGTGATTATTCAAAAATCACCCAGCAACCATCAATGGCTGGACTTTTGCTATGATGTTATCGGTGCCGTACCTGACGCTTCGGAATCTCAGGAGGTTAAGCTGATACATAAAGAGGATGGAATTGAAAAATACCTGGTGACTGGTTTATTACTCAAGCTCCACGTAGACCAGTGCGAAAGCTATTACCACAATCTGATGTCGCCAAAGCCCGGCTGTTTTATCGTAGCCAATGAAACCGATGATCTGGATGAGATGCCGGTTCCTTACCTGATCAGCCTGAGTTTTGATGAGGTGCATTCCTATCTGGAGGGAGGGGAGCAGGTGTTCGCAATACCTATTCCCAAACGACTTTATCAATGGGTAGAAGCCTATTTATTGACCCATTATGAAGCCACCAAACGAAGCAAGCGCAAATTAAATGACTGGAAAGAAACAGCTAAAGGAAAGGTGAAGATCGGTTCAGATCTAACATGACGGCTGATAACGAAGGTCTATTATCGCGCTGGTCTCGTCGTAAGCTGCAAGCAAGAGAGATCAGCGAGCAGGAAGATAAGCAGCTAGAGCAGGGACAACAGTCAATTGTTGATGAACCTGAAGTAGTAGTCACTGAAAGCCTGATTGATGAAGTCGTAGAGGGCGAACCCGAACCCGTCCTTACCGATGCTGATATGCCAGACATCGACACCCTGCATGAAGACTCTGATTTCACTCCCTTTATGTCTCCTGGTGTCAGTGACAAGTTGCGTAACCTTGCCTTAAAGAAAATGTTCCACGCTCCCGTTTTTAATATTCGCGATGGGCTGGATGAGTACGATGATGATTACACCAGTTTTGAACCTCTAGGTGATATTGTCACCTGTGACATGAAACATCAGATGGAGCTTGAAGCTCAAAAGCAACTGGAGGCTGAAATGGAAGAAGATGATGTTCAATTTGAAGAACAAGAAGCAGATGTAAATGAGCCTGAGCCAGACGACGATGACGAAAAAAACATAGATCCCACAGAAACCGATATCACTGAAACGGATATCACAGAACCCTTGCCACAGCTTGATGAGCAACAGCAATCATCGGCATCCAGTTACTCAGAAAGCAACCCAAATACAGTGGAAAATAAATAACATAATGAGCAATATCAACGCAAGAGAACAGGCCTTAAAAGCGCTAGCATCCCATCAGTCAAAGCCGACTAGTATCGTGACCTTGCAATCACAGGGGCGAGTGGTGCTATTCACCGATGCTGCAACATTAGCCGAATGTAAAGATTTTCCATCGGGTTTATCCGTCACTCGAGTTCTGGTCGGTAAGGCCAGCGATACCAGATTAGCCTTCGAATTTGAATATCAGGTTGAAAAACCAGCTCATGTTTCGATTACAGGAAATTTTGGTAATTTTGAAATCTGTTTGGGAGAAACTGCCAACGAGAGCAAAAAGCTCACTGCAGATATTATTGTTGACACCAGTACACAGCCCTTTTTTACCCAACAGGTTTTGCCATTGGGTTATTTTCATCAATCACTAAATGCAGATAACAAAGCGCAGCTGCATCAAGACCTGCTGGATATGGTGGGTGTTTTTGAAAAACCCAAATACTTTAAATATGACGCATCTATCTGTGCGCATTCCAGTAATGGTCGTACGGTATGCACACAATGTATCGATGCCTGTCCGGCTGATGCCATTATCAGCTTGAACAACCTGATCGAAGTGAATCCTAATCTCTGTCAGGGTGGGGGCAGCTGTGCAACCGTCTGTCCTTCTGGTGCAATGCAATACGTTTACCCGAGCTTGCAGGATAACGGCAACCGTTTACGAAAAATGTTGCACAGTTACCACGAGCATGGTGGTGAGCATGCTCATATCATGTTCCATTGTGAGGAGGAGTTTCCTTCACAGCTTTTACAGCAGTACGACAATCTATTGCCATTTCAGGTTGAAGAACTAGCCAGTGTTGGTGCTGAGATGTGGCTCTCAGCGATTGCCTATGGCGCTGAGCAAGTTTTGTTACGAGCTAACGATGAAGTACCCCCGCTATCGATGGAAAAACTGCAGCAACAGTTGGATTGGTGCCATAGCATCCTCAAGGGACTTGATCTGGATACTACCTGTGTAACGCTACTTACCCCTCAGGATAATCCTGTTGTCCCTGAAAAAGTTACAGCTATTAAAGCTGCCGAATACATCATGCCTGAAAACAAACGCACAGCTTTATATCAGGCTGTTGATCACTTATACAAAGAGGTTGGCAGAACCAGGGAAGTCGTTGAACTCTCGGCGGAAGCTCCATTCGGTCAGGCCACCATTGATGAAAATCGCTGTACCTTATGTATGGCCTGTGTGGGTGCCTGTCCAGGTAAAGCGCTACAGGATGGATCAAACCGCGAAGTACCCGAGATATTCTTTATTGAAAGCCATTGTATTCAATGTGGCACCTGTACTCACACCTGTCCTGAAGACGCAATATCAATATCACCCCGCCTGATTCTGGACCGGGAGAAAAGAAATCAAAGTAAGGTGCTGTGCCAGGACAGCCCCTTCGCCTGTATCAGTTGTGGAAAGGCTTTTGCACCTACCTCGGTCATAGCAAAAATGACGCATGCATTAAAAGACCATCATATGTTCACTTCAGAGCGTGCAAAGAGCCGTCTGAAGATGTGCGATGACTGCCGAGTGGCTGATATTGTCCAGGATCCAGAGGCACTAAAGGGTAATTTTGACCCACTAAATCCAGAATCTTCTAAACGCCTATCCTAATTGGTTATTTTTAGAGATTATTTTCCAGATATATCTGGAATGTAAATTGCTCACTAACTTAAAGCTGAGGAATTACTATATGACATTGCAAGTGCGAGTACCTATAACAACTATACAAAGCACCCAAGACGAGAATACTGCTTACGCTAACGAAGTGACCGATAACGATCTCGCTGCTATTGCAGAAGATCAACTCTATCGTTCCTCCAGTTATGCCCTGATTGCCGCTTTGCTGAGATCTCCACCTGATTCTGCAATGCTGGAATACATCGCGCAGTTGATTCAGCAACCACATGACGATAGTGATGATTTGCTGGTCGCTATGTCGACTCTGGGCCTGTCTGCCAAAATGCTCAATCCGACCAGTATTGAAGAAGAATTCCATCAATTATTTATTGGTCTGGGTAAAGGTGAACTCGTGCCATACGCATCCTGGTACCTCACCGGCTTTTTAATGGAAAAACCTTTGAGTGATTTACGTGATGACCTTGCAAGACTAGGTTATGAGCGAGATGAATCCGTTGCCGAGCCCGAAGACCATGCTGCTGCATTATGCGAAGTGATGTCGATGATGATCAGCGAAGGTCTCGATTTAGATACCCAGCAACAATTTTATAACAGCCACATGGAGTCCTGGATAGGTCGTTTTTATAGCGATCTCAGTGAGGCTAGTGCCGCTGTGTTTTACAAATCTTTAGGTCGTTTCGGTGTCGCGTTTAAAGCGCTGGAAGACGACTATTTTTCGATGCAGTCCTGATTGTTATAAGTTTGAAACCCGAGAGGGGAGGTAATAAGTGAAAAAGTTAAACCAAGAAAGTGATCAACAACCCCGTGATCAGCAACGAAGAGACTTTGTCAAAAAATCCACTCTACTGGGTGTTGGTGTTGCAGCGGCAGCTGCATTGCCAGAATCGGTTAGTGCCAGTGTCAGCGAAACAAAAACAGAAGAGAAACAACAGAAAGGTTATCAGGTAACGCAGCACGTGCTTGATTATTACAAATCTGCTGCGGTTTAGTGAGAGGAGTTATCCATGAAAAAATTAACCAGAGTATCTTCCGAGCCCACTGGGAAGATTGAATCAGCCACTGGCAAAAATCAGAAAGTCGCTGATGCAATCAGTCGCCGATCCTTTTTAAGGAACTCCAGTTTAATGGCTGGTGGTGCTGCACTTGCTACTACCATTTCGCCTGTAATGATGAAAAAAGCCGAGGCTAAAACTGAACCAGCTGCTGCAGATAATACCAAACGGGTTAAAACAATCTGTACTCACTGTTCTGTTGGCTGTGGCATTATTGCAGAAGTACAGAATGGCGTCTGGACGGGACAGGAACCCGCTTTTGATCACCCGTTCAATAAAGGCGCACATTGTGCCAAAGGTGCCGCTATTCGTGAACATGGTCACGGTGATCGTCGACTTAAATACCCTACGAAATTAGTTAATGGTAAATGGGTAAAGGTTTCATGGGAGCAGGCCATCAATGAAATCGGCGATAAGATGCTGGAGATTCGTAACAGCTCTGGCCCTGATTCGGTTTATTGGTTAGGTTCAGCTAAATTTAACAATGAACAGGCCTATTTATTCCGCAAGATGGCTGGCATGTGGGGTACCAATAATGTTGACCATCAGGCACGTATCTGTCATTCAACAACTGTAGCCGGGGTAGCTAATACCTGGGGTTATGGTGCAATGACCAACTCCTATAACGATATTCACTTTTCCAAATCGATATTGCTGATTGGCTCGAACCCAACTGAAGCGCATCCTGTATCTCTTCAGCATATCTTCAAAGCTAAAGAAGAAAACAATGCACCTATCATTGTCATTGATCCGCGTTATACACGTACTGCAGCCCACGCCGATCATTATCTGAAAATCCGCCCCGGTACTGACGTACCCATCATCTGGGGCATGATGTGGCATATCTTCGAAAATGGCTGGGAAGATAAAGAGTTCATCCGTCAACGTGTTTACGGTATGAAAGATGTCATGGCCGAGGTCAAAAAATGGACGCCAGATGAAGTTGAACGCGTTACTGGTGTGCCAGAAAATCAGGTATATGCCGCAGCCAAGGCCATGGCCGATAATCGCCCTGGTACCTTTATCTGGTGCATGGGGGGGACTCAGCACACAATTGGAAACAATAATACACGCGCCTACTGTGCCTTCCAGTTAGCACTGGGTAATATGGGGGTTTCCGGTGGTGGAGCCAATATTTTCCGTGGTCACGACAATGTACAGGGTGCAACTGATCTGGGTATCTTATCTAACACCTTACCAGGCTATTACGGTTTAGCTACCGGTTCCTGGAAACACTGGTCGCGTGTGTGGGATCTGGATTACGAATGGGTAAAAGGCCGCTTCGATAATGCCAGTTATGCGCAGAGTAAAGGCAAAGATGTTCCTGTCATGAATAGTACGGGTATTCCGGTGTCGCGCTGGATTGACGGTGTGCTTGAAGATAAAGCGAATATCGCCCAGAAAGATAATGTGAAAGCAATGGTGTTCTGGGGGCATGCACCTAATAGTCAGACTCGTGGGTCCGAGCAGAAAAAAGCGATGGAAAAACTGGATATGCTGGTGGTTGTAGATCCGTATCCGACTGCATCGGCCATTATGCATGATAGAACCGATGGTGTTTATCTGTTGCCAGCCTCCACCCAAATGGAAACCTACGGTTCTGTAACCGCGTCAAATCGATCGATACAGTGGCGTAGTCAGGTTATTGATCCCTTATTTGAATCTCTTCCTGACCATATCATTATGTACAAACTGGCTAAGAAACTTGGTTTTTCCGATCAGATGTTTAAAAACATCAAGGTCAATGGAGAAGAGCCGCTGATTGAAGATATCCTGCGAGAAATCAACCGTGGTATGTGGACTATCGGTTATACGGGACAGAGTCCTGAACGTCTTAAGAAGCATCAGGAAAACTGGGGTACCTTTGATTACGATACCCTGAAAGCTGAAGGTGGTCCTGCTGATGGTGATTTCTACGGCTTACCCTGGCCATCATGGGGTACACCTGAGATGAATCATCCTGGTACCCCAAATCTGTACGACACCTCAAAACCAGTAGGTGAGGGTGGTCTGACCTTCCGTGCACGTTTTGGCGTGGAGAGAAATGGTGTCAATTTACTTGCCGAAGGTTCCTATGGAAAGAATTCTGAAATAAAAGATGGTTATCCGGAATTCAGTGACAAGATACTGAAGAAATTGGGTTGGTGGAATGACCTGACTGCAGAAGAACAAAAAGCAGCTGAAGGTAAAAACTGGAAGACCGATCTTTCGGGTGGTATCCAGCGTGTGGCTATCAAACATAATTGCTCACCATTTGGTAATGCGAAAGCACGAGTGATGGTATGGACCTTTCCGGATCCTGTACCGATCCATCGTGAACCGCTATATACCTCACGTCGTGATCTGGTGGAAAAATATCCTACCTATGAAGATCGTAAATCGTTCTGGCGCTTACCAACTCGATATTCCTCGATTCAGGCTAAAGATTTCTCAAAAGATTACCCAATCATTCTCACTTCGGGTCGTCTTGTGGAGTATGAAGGCGGCGGTGATGAAACTCGATCCAATAAATGGTTAGCTGAACTACAGCAGGAAATGTTCGTAGAAATTCATCCACGTGATGCAAATAATGCCGGTATAAAAGACGGCGATGATGTCTGGGTTGAAGGTGCTGAGCAATCTAAGGTGAAAGTAAAAGCCATGGTGACCAGAAGGGTCGGCTCCGGCGTTGCTTTTATGCCATTTCACTTCGATGGCGTCATGCATGGTGAGAATTTAAAGCACAAATACCCTGAAGGCTCGGCTCCTTATGTGGTCGGTGAAGCAGCTAATACTGCGATGACCTATGGTTATGACTCAGTGACACAGATGCAGGAATCTAAATGCAGTCTGTGCCGCATTACTAAAGCTTAAACGAGAGGGTTTTAAAAATGGCTAGAATGAAATTCTATTGTGATGCGGAACGCTGTATTGAATGCAATGGCTGTGTAACCGCCTGTAAAAATGAAAACGAAGTGCCCTGGGGTGTCAATCGACGCCGCGTTGTTACCATTAAAGATGGTGAGCAGGGTGAACGGTCTTTATCTGTAGCCTGTATGCATTGCTCTGATGCTCCCTGTGCTGCGGTCTGCCCTGTTGACTGCTTCTACACGACTAACGATGGCGTGGTACTACACGATAAAGATATCTGTATCGGTTGTGGCTACTGTTTTTATGCCTGCCCGTTTGGTGCACCGCAATTTCCACAGGATGGCGCATTCGCATCGCGTGGCAAGATGGATAAATGTACCTTTTGTGCCGGTGGTCCAGAAGAAGATCATAGCTCTGCAGAGTTTAAGAAATACGGTAGAAACCGTCTAGCTGAAGGTAAGTTGCCGCTATGCGCAGAGATGTGCTCAACCAAAGCATTGCTCGCTGGAGATGCCAGTATGGTGTCGGATATTTACCGTAAGCGGATCATAAATCGTGGTGCAAGCGTTCTCGACTGGGGCGTAAGCTACGATAATGCAAAGTTGAGATCTTAATCTAACCCTTGGAGGAGAGAAGTTTGTGCTTGTGCATTCTTCAATACAGGGACGTATTTTTCCTCTTTAAAAAAACAATAAGCAGTATTTTATTAAAGAAATGCAGAGGGTTGAGTTAGTGAACAAACCGATACTTTCATCCACGATACTTCGAGTCATGCTAAGCGTGCTGTTAGTGCTGTGTTTCAACGGACTAATACAGCAGGTTTATGCACAGCAAAACAAAATTGAAGGCATTGCAAACAAAAATCCCGGCAGCAATCTGTGGCGCGATGTCAGGCAACGCGATCTGTTATTGTCTGAACCTGCGGGTGTTACCCAGTCTCAAGGTGTTGATGCTGGAGTACTCGTAAACGATAAAGGGGATCAATGGAGAAAATTTCGCATGGATGTTCTGGTTAAGGCCGGTATCTATGCGATTGTAGGTATAGTGCTGATTATTTTATTGTTTTACCTGATTCGCGGTAAGGTAAAAATAGAAAATGGACTATCCGGTAATATGGTATTCCGTTTTACAGATTTCGAAAGAATTCTTCACTGGGTACTGGCTTTTGTATTTCTGTTTCTGGCAATTACCGGCTTGATACTTTTGTTAGGCCGCAATGTATTGATACCGGTACTTGGGCATGATCTGTTTTCGTTGATAGCCTCTTCCAGCAAAGAGGGGCATAACCTGTTTGGTCCTGTATTTCTGGTATCAATCATTTTGATGCTAATAAAGTTTATGCGTAGAAATATCTATGCAAAAGGTGATCTCACCTGGCTGCTTAAGGGTGGCGGCATGATTGGTAAGTCTCATGTCACAGGGGGCTTCTTCAATATGGGGGAAAAATCCTGGTACTGGATGGTCATTATCATTGGTCTGCTTATATCTTTCTCTGGTCTGATTCTGGTCTCACCAGTGTTTGGGCAGGGCAGAGTGATTATGGAAATTTCTCACGTGCTACATGCCTCGGGCGCTATATTGCTAATCGTCGTTTCTATCGGCCATATGTATCTTGGATCAGTCGGTACCGAGGGTACTAAGGAAGGCATGATCAATGGATATGTTGATATTAACTGGGCTTCAGAACATCACGATCGCTGGGCAAAATACTGTGAAGATAATAATCTGATCATCAGTGCCGATGAATATGCTGCACTTAAAGGTGAGCCTGCTGTAAAAATGGAGGAAAACCGGTCATGAGTGATTTTATCGATGGACCATTATGGTATTTTTCTTTATTTGTTTTCTTTGCAGGGATCGCCTGGAAAATTCTGGTCATACTGTTTTCACGTAAACCTGTAGATTTATCAGTAGCTAGAACCAGTTCTGCTCCGGGTGCTTTATCAACAGTATTTAGTCGTTTTATCCCTCAAAAAAGCATGCTGCCCGATATTAAATTACAGCTGGTAGCTGGATATATGTTTCATCTGGGGCTGTTTGCAATCCTTTTTTTCGCAAAGCCTCATGTCCTGTTTCTGGATGAACACTTCCTGGGCTTTAGCTGGACGCCGATGCCACACTGGGCTTTTATAGTAGCTTCTGAAATTGCCTTCCTTGGTTTACTCATGCTCTGGTTGCATCGTGTACTGAACCTGGCGTCTCGTCTAATTTCGACGTCTACAGACCACATTGCTACCATTTTAACTTTTGTGGTGATGTTAACGGGTTGTCTTGCATTACTTGAATCATTCGAAGCATTACGACTATTACATCGCTTCTGTGTTGAACTATTTTTAATTTATTTCCCTTTTAGCCCGCTAATGCACGCATTTACCTTTATTCCCAGCAGGGCATTTACCGGTGCCTGGTTTGGTCGTCGGGGTATTCGTTCCTGAAGCTTGAAAATCATGATAGTACAAAACAGAGAGGCTGGACATGAGTGAAAGATTAGAACGTGGCTTAAATGCATTAAGAGCAGAGATTAATAATCAGGTTGATACTTTTTTTAGTAGCTGCGTGCATTGTGGGATCTGTGCTGAATCATGCCTGTTTTATACCGAAACCCGTGATCCACGCTATACACCAATCTATAAAACACTGCCTCTACGTAAGCTATGGTCTCAGGAATATACTTTCTGGGGCAAGCTGGCAACAAAACTGGGGTTGACTACCCCGTTAACTGAAGCTGATCTGGAAAACTGGGAACCGCTAGTATATGACGGTTGTACCATGTGCGGCCGATGCAGCATGGTTTGCCCGGTGGGTATAAACATAGCTTCGCTGATTCAAAAGGTGAAACATGGCCTGGCTGCAGCTGATTACTCACCTGAGGACCTGGTTGGTGCTACTCAACGCGCAGTTGATACCGGAAGTCCTATGGGGGTTAAATTACCAGCCTTACAGGCTCAGATTAGACATATAGAAGAAGACACAGGCCTTACGATTCCAATGGATGTAGAAGGTGCAGACTATATGGCAGTGTTATCTTCTATGGAGATCATGAACTTTCCAGAATATATAGATGCTCTGGCGCGTATTTTTAAACAGGCCAATGTCAGCTGGACACTGTGTTCAGAAGCATTTGAAGCAACAAACTCCGGTTTGCAGATTGGTAGTAAAAAAGTGGCTGCCCAACTGGTGGAAAGAATTGTCGCTGGTGCCGAAAAGCTCAAGGTAAAAAATGTCATTAGCCCCGAATGTGGGCATGCCTTTTCGGCCATTCGCTGGGAAGGCCCTAACTTCATAGGTCGCCAGTATTCATTTAAGGTGATTCATATTTTAGAGCTGCTAGATGAACTGCATCGTGCAGGCAGATTTAAAACCAAACTGGGGAATAGCGACCGTATCACTTTCCATGACCCCTGCCAGATTGTACGTAAAGGTGGCGTAGAAGCACAGCCAGGATATCTCATTCAGTCTGTAGCCAGTAACTATGTAGAAATGACCGATCACGGCAAAATGAACTGGTGTTGCGGTGGGGGAGGTGGCGTCAGTACCATAGAACGGGCAGCGGATTTAAGACTTAAGGTATTTAATAAGAAGAAGTCGCAACTTGATGAATTAAAAGTAGATACTCTGGTCTCTGCCTGTGCCAACTGTCGTCTGGTCATGGAGGAGGGGCTGGAAGAAAATGAGATGGATATCCCCATTATTGGATTAACCGAGCTGCTGGCAGAGAACCTGGTCGAGACGGAAAGAAGCTGATGCCAGTAAAACAATTGATACAAAATCTGGCAGAAGAAACAGCTAGCCATGAGATGACTGACGAAGAACTGGACGAACATTTCCGTCAATTAGTCGATAGTTTTATCGATCAGGCCAATACTCTGGTGAAGGGTAGCAATGCGCAAAATGTGGGGTTGGCCTTACTCCATGCTGCATCTAGATTTAATGCCTTCGTGGTTTCAACTCAGGCACCAACTCTGGCCGAATATAATCGGGATCTGTACCGGGCACGAGAGTTTTTTAAGGCCCAGTATGAAGAAATGCTGGATCAGAATCTGGCGGATTATAAGAAAATATATGAATGAGTTTTTCTAAGGCATCTGAATTTTATAATTTCTTGTTAAGTGCCCCGATATTGTGACACAAGTCTATGTGATCGAATTCAGGTTGACATTTATATTTATAGATAGAACTCTGTCTGCTAGAATTCTTTCGCATTTCACGTCTACACGAGGTGCGATGTCCATCGCTAGCTGTGCATACGGTTACCTTGATATCCGATAGTACCTTTAGTCCTCTCAATTCTGGGAATCAGTATATCGATACAGATGGAACCTAATGGTAGTTTGTTTGCCCGCCAGGTCAACTGGCTGCTAAAACCCCGGCATGTTATGACGGATTGATAACCAGTTAAAAAGGAGCTTTACGTGTCCCCCTTTTCAAATGTTGTTCGCCTCCTGGCGATTTTGTTTCTGTTTTTTACCCTTAACAATCCTGTATCCGCTGCCAGTGGGCGTACCGACTACGACCTCGATGATGATGGTTTGATAGAAATCGACGATCTGGCTGATTTGAATGAAATACGCAATAACCTTGATGGGACTAGGCTGTATGGTGTAAATACAGGCTGCCCAGCACAAGGGTGTAATGGTTTTGAATTAACCACCAATCTGGATTTTGATACCAATAGTGATGGCACTATTGATGACAACGATGACTATTGGAATTCAGGGTCAGGCTGGGCTCCCATAGGAGCTTCTTCATCATCCTTCTTCTCTGCCTCTTTCGAGGGTAATGGTCATCTGATTCGTAACCTGTATATCAACCAGACTTCATCAAATTACATCGGATTGTTCGGATATACCCAAGATGCCACTATTAGTAATGTGGGTTTATCCGGCGAGCTGATGCAAGTGAATGGAAACAGCTCTGTCGGCAGTCTGGTTGGTAGGGCTGCTACTCAGACTTCTATCAGAAACAGCTTTTCCACCGGGGCCGTGAGTGGGGCATCAAATTATGTCGGTAGTATTGTTGGATATGCCAACGGTGCTACCATTACTAACAGCTTTTCCACTGGGGGTGTGATTGGATCATCACGCATTGGTCGTTTGGTTGGATATGCCGTCGGCTCTACAATCACCAAAAGCTTCGCCACCACTGCCTTGAGGGGAGAGCTCACATATTACGTAGGTGGTTTGATCGGAAAAGACCTCAGCACTACCGTCACTAACAGCTACTGGGCTACTGATGTGACGGGCCATAATTCCAGTTCCAACGGTCCCATCGAAAATGGTTACCTCGGTGATACCCTGGCCAATTTGAAATGCCCTACGGCAGCTTCATCTTTAGCCAACAGTGGTTGCGGTAGTAACAACCTTTACACCGACTGGGATACCAATGTCTGGGATTTTGGCACCTCAAACCAGCTTCCCGGCCTCATTTTTGGTGGTACTACTTACCGTGACTCCGATGGCGATGGGGTACTTGATACAGATGATGCCTGGCCCTTGTTGTACGCTGCTTCCGAGGATACTGATGGTGACGGACATCCTGATACGTTCAATCCCTTCTGTGATGCTGGCTGTATGACAGCATCCGGTCTGACGCTGGACCTCTTTCCCGATAATGCCACCGCCTGGCGAGACGATGACCTGGATGGACTGCCCGAAAATTGCGATAGTAGTTGCACTGCCTCTGGTCTGACTCCAGACGCTAACCCTGATGATTTCGATAACGATGGTGCTAAAACCGATGCCGATAAAGACGATAATGACGACGCTAAGGTCGACGCCGATGCCGATTCCAATGGCCTAATTGATATTCACACCCTAGCACAGTTGAATGCGATGCGCTTCGATCTTCAGGGGTTAGGTCGGGTCTCGAGTGAGGGTGGCGTAAGGGACAGCAGTGGCTGTCCACCGCGCATTTATGAGGGTGTTCTTAAGTCGGTGTGTAGGGGATACGAACTGAAAGCGGATCTAGATTTTGATACCAATGGGAACAGTGACCTGTCCGATGACGCTTTCTGGAACGATGGTTCTGGTTGGGCACCCATTGGCCCTTCTTCATTATCCTACTTCGCTACCACTTTCGAGGGCAATGGGCATCAGATTCGTAACCTGTATATTAACCGAACTTCATCAGAATACATCGGATTGTTCGGATTCGCTCAAGATGCCACTATTAGCAATGTGGGTTTATCCGGTAAGCTGATGCAAGTCAATGGAGACAGATCTGTAGGTAGCTTGTTAGGCAATGCTGGCACTTACACCTCAATCAGTAGCAGTTTTTCTACAGGGGCCGTGAGAGGCTCGTTCATCGTTGGAGGTTTGGTCGGAGGATCTTCAGGTAGTGCTTCGATCACCAATAGCTTTGCCAGCGGGACCGTGAGCGGGTCAACTGAGTTTATTGGCGGTTTAGTTGGAACTGCTGACAGCTCCACCATCAGCAACAGCTTTGCCATCGGATCCGTCAGTGGATCAGACCAGATCGGTGGTTTGGTCGGATATGTCTCCAGCACGACCATTACTAACAGCTACTGGGCTACCGATAACACTGGACAGATTTCCAGTTCCAACAGCTCACCAAACAATGGCTACCTTGGCGATACCCTGGCCAACCTGCAATGCCCCACAACCTCAAATAACAGCATTTGCGGTAGCAATACACTTTATGCAGGTTGGGATACGACCTCATGGGACTTCGGGTCAATCAGGCAGTTACCGGGCCTTATTATCGGCGGGATTATTTATCGTGATTCTGATGGCGATGGTTTGCTCGATTCTGATGAACTCGATACCGACCGTGACGGTGTACCCGATGATAGTGATGACCTTCCTGAGGATATCAATGAATGGGTAGATTTTGATGGTGATGGTATAGGTAATAATGCCGATACCGATGACGATAACGATATGGTTTCGGACGATGACGACGCCTTTCCTCTCAACAGCAGCGAATCAGTAGATACTGATGGTGATGGTATTGGTGATAATGCTGATACTGATGATGATAACGACGGTGTACCTGACACAGAGGATCCTGACAACAGTGCCGATAACGGCGCGCCAGAGATGTTGTCGGTAGGCGCTGAATTATTCGTCTCAGCTGATCAGGAGTCAGGTACTGTAGCGTATCTGGACTACCTTATCCTGCAAAATAACCTGTCAGCCTCGGATGCGCTAGATGCCACTTCTGCTTTGACCTACCAGGGGAGCATCGATGGTGAAGTTCTGGTCTCAGATCAAGATGGCAAGGTGCATATAGCAACGGGTCTGCAGGTCATAGCCTGGACCGCAACCGATACCAGCGGCAACGTCAGCAGTGTGATGGAACAGGTGGTGAATGTGTATCCACAAATACGTTTTGTCACTGCCTCTTCTACGACGGGTGAAGCCTCCAATATCGAGATCGGGGTGATCTTGAGCGGAGAATCACCGGAATACCCAGTCACAGTACAGCTAAGTTTTGACTCGACCGGCTCCACTGCTTCAGCTACGGACTTTGATAACCTGGACCTTGAATCCACTCAGACGCTGGTAATCGAAGCCGGTACGCAAAGCGCGTTGAATACTCTCGGTAGCTTGACCCTGAGCACCTTAGACGACAACATTATCGAATCCGATGAAGTGCTGCTGATCAATCTGGATGGTGTTGTGCTCAGCGATAGTGAGGCGACTAATTATTATCTGCTTGATAATGCAAATGCTCAGCACAGCCTGACCATCACTGACACTAACCTGGCACCACAAGTCTCCATTACGCTAACTCAGAAAGGAAAAAGTGTAAACAGCATTACTATCGGTGGTGGAGATGTGACCCTTAGCGCGAACATTAGTGATGGCAATGGCAATGACACTCACAATCTGACCTGGGATCTGGATGGACTGGCCACTGCCTCCAGTGGTGAAACCAGTGTTACCTTCAGTGCTGATAATTTGACTGCAGGTGATTACATTCTCAACGTCACAGCCACTGATAGTGGTATCCCTGCATTGAGTGACAGCGATCAATTGACTATAAGCGTGGTCGCTGCGGACAACGAGTCTACCTCCGGTGGCGGTGTCGGAGGCGGCGGTGGTGGTGGCGGAAGCATTTTCTGGTTGCTGCTAATGCCGCTCTTACTGGCACGGTGTTGTTGCAGAATCAAATCGTATCGTTAAACAAACAAACGCGGGCCATAGGTCCGCGTTTGTGATATGTGGATGTTGATTTCATTCTGCATCATTCGTCGAAAATCAACAGGTTAACTCAAAACACAGCGAAAGATTTTGGACATTATCAAATTAACTTGATGCCGTATAAACATGTATTGTAAATAATAAGAACATCGTTAAATAAAGGGTTATTAAAAGGAAGGGGGCGTACAGGCGCTAACAATGATACAGTCTTCATCTGACAGGTTTCTAAATCGATGCTGATGTCGGCTGTCGAATAAATAAGCATCACCTTTTCTGAGGATTTGAACCTGATCGTTAACGGTTATCTCGATTTCTCCTGAAATAATAATCCCGCCTTCTTCAGCCTCATGAGTCAACATGTCTTCACCGGTATCAGCACCGGAAGGATAGCACTCGTATAGTATCTGCAGGCTGTGTTTGCTGGCATCACCGACCTGTCTAAACGACACCTTTTCAATATTACCAGGTAGACCGATACGGTTAATTTCCGCAGGGCTAAGCTCTTTGAGCTCGTCGGCTTTAAAGAAAAACTTTTCCTCCCCAGAATCTTCTTCGCTAAAGAACTCAGACAAACTCATTGGGAAACCAGCTAGGACTTTTTTTAATGATGAAACAGAAGGACTTGAACTGTTTTTTTCAATCATTGAGATGGCACCATTGGTCACACCTGAAAGCTCTGCCAGCTGTCTTTGCGATAAGCCATGAGATTTACGAATTTCTTTCAGACGTTTGCCTACATCAATATCCAAGTCTTTACCTTTAAATACATTTATTAGATTTGTTTATAATATTAAACAGGCTTTTTGGTGTTAGATCAATCATTGATTGGGTTTGAATGATAAGGTATTACTCAGAAATTTATCATTTGTTTAATATACTAAAAATCACTTGCATTCGATCTGAATCGAATGTAATTTTTAATTAACACTCGCTAATTATATTAAACAGGTCTGTTTAGTTTATTCGCAATAATATTAACCTGTTTGGGCGGCTTCCAGACAGCAAACCAACTGTAGGAATGATCGAATAATGTCCAATGCTGAATTGTTAAAACGTAGAATTGCAGCTGTACCTCGTGGTGTTGCATCAGCTAGTCCGATATTTGTAGAAAAAGCTAAAAATGCTGAAATATGGGATGTCGAAGGCAATCGCTATCTGGATTTTGCTGCAGGTATAGCCGTGTGTAATACAGGCCACTGTAATCCAAAACTGGTTGAAGCCGTGAATAAGCAGAACGAGTGCTTCTCACATACCGCTTTTCAGGTAGTACCTTATGAGAGTTATATAGCTCTGGCTGAACGGTTAAATGAAAAAGCACCGATTAAAGATGCCAAAACCATACTCATGACTACGGGTGCTGAAGCCGTTGAAAATGCGGTTAAAATTGCACGTCATTATACTAAACGATCTGCTGTTATAGCTTTCAGCGGTGGATTTCACGGACGTACGATGTTAACTATGGGTTTGACCGGCAAGGTTGCCCCATATAGTTCCGGTTTCGGTCCAGCTCCATCTGGTATTTATCATGCTCCATTTCCCATTGAGCATCATGGTATGACCACCGAAGAGAGCCTTGATCATCTGCATCGTTTACTGAAATGTGATATCGAAGCCAGCGATGTGGCTGCTATTATTGTTGAACCTGTTCAAGGTGAGGGCGGTTTTTATCCTGCTCCAAAAGATTTCATGAAAGCATTACGCTCACTCTGTGACGAGCATGGCATGCTGTTGATCTGTGATGAAGTACAAACCGGGTTTGCTCGTACAGGTAAGGTGTTTGCCACTGAACATTACGATATAGAGCCGGATCTGATTACGGTCGCTAAAGCGCTTGCAGGCGGATATCCACTGTCTGGCGTTATCGGTAAGGCCGAGATTATGGACTCACCGACTCCTGGTGGTCTGGGAGGTACCTACGGCGGTAGCCCGATTGGCTGTGCAGCAGCACATGCGGTACTGGATATTATCGAACAGGATAACCTTTGCACTCGTGCCGATGAGATTGGTGCAATAGTGATTGAGCGGCTGAAAAAGATGAAAGCACGCAGCGATAGCGCGCCTATAGGCGATATACGGGGGCTTGGAGCCATGGTGGCTTTCGAAATGGTAAGCGAACGTGATACCCATAAACCTGATGCCGAAGCTACCAAAGCATTGACCACTAAAGCCCTGGAGCATGGATTGATCCTGCTCTCTTGTGGATACTATGGAAATACCATCAGACTGCTTTCACCTTTGACCATCTCAGATGAACACCTCCATGAAGGGCTGGATATCATTGAGCAGTCTTTGACTGAAATCTGATCTGAATTGAGCCTTATTCATTGGGATTAAGGTGTTGCGTACACTCTTGAAACTTGTCAGGTAGGAGATTTTCCTGACAAGCTACCTTATACTTCGGCATTCGCTGGTCAGTTAGAGGTATCGATTATATCGATAAGAAGTGCTCTGGCTATTTGCTTATACAGTTGGAACTACAAAATTTTTCGAGCTTAAACAGCCCTTAATCGGCTACAATTAGGAATACATTTACAACTTTTACTATTGATTGAGATACATAGAGGTACGGTTATGAGTAATCTAATAGAAAAATTAAGAATAATAGCCGCCAGGGCACCGAACATCGATGTGCCCATAATCAATGCTGCAATTGAACGCATTAAAGAACTGGAAGAAAAACTCGCTGAGTACGAAGAAGATATTACAGATTGGCAGTATTCTGTTGAGTCTCAGATGAGACGTAGGAAAGAGGACAAGTAAAGTCTATTACTCATATTCTTAGAAATTACCCAATAAACTCAATATAGCCATCATTGGACAAGTATCACTGGCAAGGTGATACTTACCTGTAAAAATCTAATAATCGTTTTCAGGTGAATGATGGTCTTTTTCTCATCCCCCCTTGTTCGGCTAAATCTTCAAACGCGTTTAATGCTCGCCTTTGCTACTGTTGTTCTCATACAGGCAGCTATTACAGGTGCTATTACCATGCGTTATATCCAGGTTGAACTGGAACAGCGTATCGGTGATCAGGCTTTACAGTTATCCAATATCGTTTCTAATCTGCCTCAAATTAGACAGGGACTGGCTGAGCGTAATGTGGATATGGTTCAACCCATGGCGGAGCAAATTCGTAAAAATACCGATGCCCGTTTTATTGTCGTGGGGGATAGAGATGGAATTCGATTTTCACACCCGATACCTGAACGTATAGGCAAAAAAAGAGTAGGTGGAGACAATGCGCGAGCTCTGGAAAAAGGGGAATCCTATGTATCTCGAGCAGTTGGCAGCCTGGGACCTTCAATCCGGGGTAAATCTCCGGTTTATGATGATAAAGGGCAGATTATCGGGGTCACCAGTGTGGGTTATATGCTGGATAGCGTGGATAAGACCATTTTCAGCTATCAGCAATCTGCTTTGACAGTGGTTTTAATTTCGCTTCTGGTGAGCATACTGACTGGTGTAGGGGTGGCTCGATATTTCAAACGTATTCTATTCGGTCTTGAACCCGAAGAAATAGCGAGGTTATTTGAAGAACGTAATACCACACTTGAGTCTATACGCGAGGGGGTTTTATCCATCGATGCTGAAGGACGGATTACTACCTTTAATAAAACAGCTCTAATAACTCTTGGGGTACAGGATGGGCGGATACGAGGGCGCTCGGTGAGAGATATTTTCCCCCAGAGTGATTTATGGAAAGTACTGGAAACTGGACAGGTTGAACTGGACAGGGAAATCGATATCAATGGGCAGCAATTGATTGTAAATAGATTGCCTATCATCGTGAATGATCAGGTAACAGGAGTGGTTTCCAGTTTTCGTCCAAAAGGAGAAATTGAAATGTTGAGCCGCCAGTTATCGCAGATAGAGCAATACGCCGAAACCTTGAGGGCTCAGAGCCACGATTATGCCAACAAGCTACACACCATAGCGGGGTTGATACAGATAGATGCCAAGGAGCAGGCACTGGAGTTGATTGGACAGGAAAGTCGGGGTATTCAGGAACTGGTGCACCTGCTGGTTAAATCCATCCCCGATCCCGTAATTTCCGGCTGTATTCTGGGGAAATATAACCGTGCACATGAACTGGGCCTGGAGTTATGTGTCGACCCCTCCAGCCATTTACACGAGATCCCTGAGCATATGTCGACCGAAAAGTTGATGTCGTTGATCGGTAATATTATTGATAATGCTTTCGAAGCCACCCGACTTAATTTAATCGATAATCCTCAAGGTTCTAATCAGGTTCTGGTCTCTTTCAGTGATTATGGTAACGATCTTATTTTTGAGATAGAGGATAAGGGTCCTGGGATATCTGAAGATGATCAACAACGTATCTTTGAGAAGGGTGTCAGCAGTAAACAGGAGGCCGGACATGGTTATGGACTATTTCTGGTAAAATCAATACTGCAGGATCTGGATGGACAGATTAATCTGGAAAGTGCAGAAAATGGTGGAACACGAATTATTGTATATCTTCCGAAAAAAGTTAAGGCATTATAATGAATCAACACCAGAGTATTAGAACGGTGATAGCCGAAGACGATGTACGTATCGCTGAAATACAGCAGCGCTTTATCGAAAAGATTGAAGGCTTTGAAGTGATAGGGATGTCTCATACGCTTGAACAAACCGAGCAAATGGTCGAAATATTACAGCCAGATCTTCTGTTACTCGATATTCATTTTCCAGATGGCAATGGCCTTGATTTCCTGAAAACGATGCGTAAATCAACCATCCATACTGATGTCATTCTGATGACAGCAGCACGTGATATCGAAACCCTTAAGTCTGCCATGCACAGTGGCATCTTTGACTATATCGTGAAGCCACTCGTGTTTGATCGTTTTCAGGATTCCTTGCAACGCTTTCGACTGCATCTTGAACAGTTGAACTCGCTACAAAAGGTTGATCAACAGGCAATTGATGCATTGCTGCCTCGAGCGGGGAGCGATACACCCAAACCCTCAGCGGAGGGCGTCTTACCTAAGGGAATCGATGCCTTAACATTGGTCAAAATTCGTGATCTGTTTATTGATAGAAGTGACTCGCTAGCCGCTTCATCAGTAGGTGAAGCTATCGGAGCCAGTCGCACAACCGCACGCCGCTATCTGGAATATATGGTGAGTTGTGGAGAGCTGATTGTGGATGTGAATTATGGTGGTGTAGGGCGGCCAGAACGTTATTATTGTAGAGCTGATGATTTAGCAGCAAGCCCGTGAACTTTATGAACAAAATGTTCTTTAAGGTTTAAAAACTCAATATTTTCATAATCTTCTTTTTATTTATTCCTCTGGTTATTGTTCCCATACAAACAAAACAACATAACAGAGGAATTATCTATGAAATCATTACCTTCTCTAAGTCGACGTCAATTGCTGGCTATCGCTTTTTCCAGTGCTCTGGGGCTTACAGCAGGAGCAACCAGCCTTTCTGTTAATGCTGCAGAAATAGACTCTATCCATTTTCTAATCCCTGGAGGAGCTGGTGGCGGCTGGGATGGTACTGCTCGCGGTACTGGCGAAGCTCTGACTAAATCAGGTCTTGTGAATACTGCTTCTTATCAAAACCTGTCTGGAGGAGGGGGGGGTAAGGCAATTGCTCACCTGATTGAAACCGCTGAACAATCTGAAGGCACTTTGATGGTCAATTCAACGCCGATAGTTGTGCGTTCATTGACCAAGGTATTCCCACAATCCTTCAGAGACCTGACACCTGTTGCGGCCACTATTGCAGATTACGGTGCATTTGTGGTAACGGCAGATTCGCCAATCAAAACCTGGAAAGATGTGGTAACCGGCTTCAAGAAGAATCCCCGCAAGATGAAGTTTGCAGGTGGTTCTTCCAAAGGCAGTCTGGATCATCTGGTACCTGCGGCGGCAATAAAAGCAGAAGGACTTGATCCTAAAAAATTGCGTTATATTCCATATGATGCAGGCGGTAAAGCGATGGCTGGTTTACTTTCCGGCGAAGCTCAATTGCTCTCTACAGGCTTAGGTGAAGCACTTGAAATGAGCAAAGCAGGGCAGGTTCGCATACTGGCGATTACCGCTCCCGAGCGCCTTAAAGATGCTCCTAATGTGCCTACTCTAAAGGAAATGGGTAACGATACCGTGTTTGCTAACTGGCGTGGTTTTTTTGGAGCGCCTGGTCTTTCAAAAGCTAAAGCAAAAGCTTATGCCGATGTGCTGGGCAAGATGTATGACACTCCTGAATGGGAAACTGTTCGTTCACGTAACGGCTGGGTAAATGTTTATAAGCCTGGTGATGAATTTTACAGCTTTCTTGAGCAGCAGGAAAAACAGGTTGGCGATTTAATGCGCGAACTGGGTTTTCTATAAACCACGCCTTTTCTGCTTAATGGCCTATGCAGAATATTGCATAGGCCAGACTCTATAGGAGCTCCATTATGCAATTATCTAAAGAACGCATTGGTGCATTATTTTTCCTCGTCCTGTCTATTACCTATGGTTATTACGGTAGTGAAATAAAACTCTTCCCAGGGGATGAATTTGAACCAATGACCGCTCAGACTATGCCCTATGTATTATCAATTATGGGTATAGGGCTTGCTATTTTTTTATTGATTACCGGCAATCCGGATGATGAAAATGATCATCAGGATCATGAGTGGTTACCAGTGGGATTGCTCATCGGATTGACTCTATTCTATGGTTTTTCACTTGAGTGGCTGGGTTTTCTTGTCTCAACCATATTATTCCTCTCAGGTGGTTTCTGGATTCTTGGAGAGCGTAGCTGGAAGGTGCTTTTGAAGATTGCGGTACCGTTTGTACTCGTATTCTGGGGGCTTTTAACTCAGGTACTGGATATTTATCTAGCACCCGGTCGGCTTTTTGCCGGTCTGTTTTAGGGAGGTATTCGTTATGTTAGAAGGTATCTTAACAGGATTAAGCACTGCAGTTTTACCAATGAACCTGTTTATGGTTGTGGTTGGCTGTTTTGTTGGCACATTCATCGGCATGTTACCAGGGCTAGGTCCCATTTCTGCTATTGCTTTGATGATCCCTATTACCTACGGTCTTGATCCATCTTCAGGCATTATCCTGATGGCGGGTGTTTACTATGGTGCAATATTTGGTGGGTCTACATCTTCCATATTGATCAATGCGCCTGGTTGCTCGGGAACCGTTGTTACAGCATTTGATGGTTATCCTCTGGCAGCCAAAGGGCAGGCGGGTAAAGCACTTGCGATTGCTGCTTATGCGTCATTCACAGGAGGCACTATATCGGCGATATTCCTGCTGATCGCCGCACCTATGCTGGCGGAGGTATCACTCAGTTTTCAGTCGGCAGATTATTTTGCCTTGATGGTGTTAGGTTTATCGGCAGTAGCTGCTTTCAGTGGAAAGGGGCAGGTTGTTAAAGCACTATTAATGACTGTATTTGGACTGATGTTATCAACCGTAGGAACCGACCGTGCGACCGGAGTAGAAAGATTTACCTTTGGTTCTATTGATTTGTTAGATGGCATTAGTTTTCTGTTACTGGCAATGGCTACTTTTGCCTTAGCTGAAGCATTGATGTCAGTGTTAAACGGTGAACATAGGGAAGATCCTGGCGATGCAAACGATATGAGCCAGCTGGGTAGTATGAAACTTACGAAAGAAGAGGTGAAGGAGATTGCTCCACCTATTGCACGCTCTTCAGTATTGGGTTTTTTGATTGGTGTATTACCTGGCGCTGGTGCCACTATAGCTGCATTTCTGGCATATGGGGTCGATAGAAATCTGGCCAGTGCCGAAGAAAAACTCAAGTTTGGTACCGGGTCATTACGTGGTCTTGCTGCTCCTGAGGCTGCAAATAATGCTGCGTCATCGGGTTCATTTGTGCCACTACTAACGCTGGGTATTCCCGGATCGGGTACAACGGCTATCATGCTGGGAGCATTGATTTCCTATGGAATTCAGCCTGGACCACGCCTTTTTATCGACCATCCAGGCGTGTTCTGGTCGGTGATCATTTCGATGTATATCGGCAACGTGGTTTTACTGATACTTAATCTGCCCCTGATCCCTTATATTTCACGCCTGCTTGTTATTCCACGACCCATATTAGTACCGATGATTCTGTTATTTTCGATAACCGGTGTTTATCTGGTTTCGTTTAATTCTATGGATATCATTATCATGGCAGGGGTGTGTTTGCTTGCTATTTTTCTGCGACTGCTTACCTTTCCCATGGCGCCTCTATTACTTGGCTTTATCCTCGGTGGCATGATGGAAGACAATCTCAGACGTGCATTGTTGATCAATGACGATAGCCTGAGCTTTCTGTGGGAGCGTCCCATTACACTGACCATTATGATTATCACCATACTGGTATTGATCGCTCCATTATTTCAGAAAACCATCAAGCGACTATTCAAGATCGGCGATAATGCTGCTGATCTGGCAATAGACTAAGCTGATTAAAGAATTAAGCTAATTAAACAATCGGGCCACAGGGAAGTGGCTTAACTTTCAGATATTCATTTCAATCATTTCTGACACTTCCAGAGATCCTATTGCCAGCCGGAGTTTGATCAACAATCGATTGACATTTATCAATTTTGAAGTTGATTTTCTAAACACTTAACGATGAAATTGGTTTACCTTGTTGGTAATTACTGACTCAATCACGGAAATTATCTATTGTGGAATTTATACCTGCCACCAGACTGCATTTTTCAGAAATAATCAATCTGGTCTCATCGCCAGAAGAACTGTATTTAATCTCGCCTGCAGCGAAATATCCCTGGGATATGGAACAACTTGAAGAGATTTTCAGGAGTCGTCAAAACCTAACCGTTGCAATTGTAAATGATACGGTTGCTGCATTTGCTGATTTGTATGATGTTATTCCAGGTGATACTGCTTTTATAGGAAACGTAATTGTATCTGATCAATTTAAGGGGAAAGGGATTGGAAAAGCGCTGTCTCATTACATGATAAAAATCTGTGTATTTGAACATAATGCTGTCCCTCATATATCTGTCTTTGGCAATAACAGCAGGGCGCTTTTATTGTACTCAAAAATCGGCTTCATACCCTATACCGTAGAAGCTCGTAAAAATCTTGATGATGAAACGGTGGCATTAATTAAAATGTACTATGAACCAACAGTTGAATCAGCAATGTAGTTATACCCCTGCAAAGTGAATACTCTGCTTTACATTAGTTGGCTTGTTAAGAAATAATGTTACTTCCCTAGAATCTGAAAACACAAGGATATGCTCATTCCTTACAGTACGGCTTTGACCCTGGCAAGGCCGCCAATAGTTACCCATCTCACCATACTTCTCTGCCTGGTCGTTTTTTATTTCCAATCGGGATCATATGAGTTTACAGAAAGCCTGTTGTATTACCCACAGAGCTGGAATCCCTTCAAAATGCTTACATCAGCACTAGCCCATGCGGATTTCATGCATTTATTAGGTAATATGATTTTTTATCTGGCATTTGCTCCGGCGCTGGAAATACTCATTGATAATAAGCTGAAATACATCTGGATTATGGTATTTATCTCGTTTGCAGTGGGTATCAGTTATTCGCTATCTGTAGTAATCGGAAGCGATGTGCCAAGACCCTCTCTGGGTTTTTCAGGGGTAGTCATGGGTATGATTGGTTTGTCTGCCTACATGATGCCGAAGGCGAGAATAAAGGTGCTTTGGTGGTATATAATTGCTGCGAAAACCTTTTATGTGCCTGCCTGGATATTAGCCATCTGCTATATCGGTCTGGAGATCTGGACCATGCTGACTGCATCAGATTATGGCGGTGTTAATGTGGTTGCACATGTGGCAGGAGGAATAACAGGATATTTATACGGTTATCTCTGGTTAAAAGAATGTAAGGAAGATACAGAAGAAGCTTTGGCTCATGAAATCAAAGCCATGGAGATAGAGCGAAAATATGGAAAAATTCGATCTGAAAACTTTCGTTCCAACAGCAGACTGAGTGAAGAAAATGCCTTAAAGCAAAAACAAAAAGAGCAGGATCGTTTTATGGCTATGGCTTATCAAATGGTGTCAACGCATCGAGATAGCGAAGCAGTGTTGTTTTTAAGCAATCAGTTTAATCTGGAAACTCCGACATCCGAGCTGGAAGCCGCCTACCAGAAAATTGAAAAATGGGGACCATCACGGACTCTGCTTTGCTTTGGTCGATTGATTATCTATAAACTGGATAAAGAAAAGCGATATGGCAGGGCGATTGTATTTATAGAAAAGTGCCAGAGTGTTAGCGCCTCATTCATTCTGCCTGAAGTCTCGAGAACTTTGTATTACGCGCAGATGGGTATAGAAAGCGGGAAGCCGGAAATTGCAAGAAGTTTGTTAAAAGACCCTGAAAAAAGATATGCCGGATTACTAAACTCAGATCAATGTAATCACTTTTTTCAAAAAGCCCGCTAAGAATTGCTCAATATTCCTGATCTGCATAGGGCTGAATTAGCATTGACAGAGCCATCTGGAAGCTTGATCTAACTATATAAGCGATTTTCTTTACGGAATTCTATAGGCTGGTTGGTAACAAAATAAATAGCCATTATTTCAAGCGGACGCTTCTATAGCAGGAGCGTCCGCAAGTACAGTAAACGAGACTATAACTATCTAACCAGCACGCTATCCTGGAGAGACGCGGTTAAAAAAGGTAGTTTGCTTTGAGGTTGAGATATCTAAATCAGTAAAATTAAATGTCAGTGACAGTCTATGCAGGTCTAGATCCTGAGTACAGACACGATAAGAAACCCATGTTGAATTACTTTCGTTAAGATCGATATCTTCAGGACCGAACAAATCAAAACGCTGATTTTCTGTGAGAGATACCTGAATCAAATGAGGTTTATTATCAACGCTCTCTAGTTTCACCTGATAATTGTTACACACCGTACCGTCATCCAGTTCTGTATATAAAGAGCTGCGATCTCGTTGAACCGCCACCATCAGGCTGGTGGTGTTGCTAAAACCATATAATGTTGCAGTGAAAGCAATAAACAATGCTGCAGCGTAACCGATGAGCTGTGGTCGAAAAAAGCGCGTTTTATTACCTTCCATCTCTGATTCAGACGCGAAGCGAATGAGTCCTGTATCAGAACCCAGTTTTACCATAACTTTGTCGCAGGCATCTATGCAGGCACCACAGTCTATACAGCCTGCCTGTAGCCCATTCCTGATGTCAATACCGGTCGGACATACCTGCACGCATATTCCACAATCTACACAATCGCCACTGTTCTGTTCACTATTGCGCAGATGGGCTCTAGGCTCTCCACGTGAGGCATCGTAACTGACCGTTATAGTATCGCGGTCAAACATCACGCTCTGAAAACGGGAGTAAGGGCAGGCATGAAGACAAATCTTCTCACGTATCAAGCCTGCATTCAGATAGGTAAGACCTGTCATCAGCAGTATCCATGCGATGGTGTAAATCGATAGTTGTAAGGTTTCAATATCAGTGATGATTTCTCTTACCGGAATGAAATATCCAGTGAAGGTAAATGAGGTCAGCAGTGCTAAAAGTATCCACAACAGGTGTTTGGCTATGCGCTTGAGCAGACGATTACCTGTTAATGATTTTTGAGCATTTTTCCTTCGTTCATTAGCGCTTCCTTCGGTCATGTTTTCAATACGCAGGAACAGCCAGGTCCAGATACTCTGAGGACAGGCAAAGCCACACCATACGCGACCTGATACCACGGCCATGAAGAAAAGGAGGAATGCACCGGTAATCATCAACCCTGCCAGTAGTGTCAGATCGTGCCAGGAGATTGCATTTCCAAATACAATGATTCGATGCTGCTCAAATGAAAATAACAGTATCGGCTGACCGTCTAACTGGACCCAGACCAGCCCAAAGAAGAGCGCTAACATTGGCCAACTGGTTAGCCTACGCAGATTCTGCAATCGCCCTTCTATCAGGCGCACATGAAACTTTCCGTCCTGTGTAAAGGATGGGGGTCGATCGTCAACAAAAGGTAATTTTTCCATCGAGGTAATCCACTGATTTTTGATGGAAGGAGATTAGCTGTGTACAATCAATAGGGATAGGTCTAAAAAATTTCTTTTTAATAGGTACAGATTAGCAAAACAGGTCAAACAGGTGACAGAGAAATATCTTTACCACAAACTTGAGAAATGGCTATTTGAAGGCATTCAGAATCAGCGTTGGCGTGCTGGTGAACGTCTGCCATCAATAAGAACTCTGTGTCAGCAACGGAAGCTGTCCAAAGCTACTGTTCAACATGCCTTGCATCGTCTTGAAGCACAGGGCCTGGTGGAGTCTCGACCCAAAGCGGGTTATTTTGTTTCATTTCTACCCCAGACTGTCAAAAAGCCTGTCACTCGTTTGCGTATTGAGGCACCCAGGCCTGCAACCGTAAGCGATTTGTTGCTGGATATTATGCGTAGAAGTGCCGCCTTTGATTTATTGCCTGAGCTTCATAGAGGTGATTCACCCCCAGGCATTATTGCATTACAACGCTCCATAGGTCGTTCATTACGACGTCAACGTGGTGATGATTACCTGTATTACGATGATCCTGCTGGTAATCACAGGTTACGAGAGCAATTGTCAGTGCATCATTCTCGTCGTAACTGGAGGGTATCACCCGAAGAGCTGTGCATCACATCGGGCTGCCAGCATTCCCTGTTTCTGGCCTTATTGGCCTGTTGTAAGCGGGGAGATGTTGTAGCCGTAGAGTCACCTGGTTTTTACGGTTCATTACAGTTACTTGAACAACTTGAACTAAAGGTCGTGGAAGTCCCCGCATCATCAGATACCGGCATGGATATAGTAGCGCTGGAAGAGGTGTTAAAACGTTGGGAAATCAAGGCCTGTATATTGACCCCTTCATTTGCCACTCCTAGTGGAGCATTAATGACGATAGAAGCTAAACAGCGTATTCTGGAACTGGCTGAGGCCTACGATTTAGCCATCATAGAGGATGATATTTACGCCGACCTTGCGTTTTATTCTGTGCCAGACCCATTGAAAGCTCTGGATACTCAAGAGCGGGTGATTTTATGCAGCTCTTTCTCCAAGTGTCTATCTCGCGATCTTAGATTAGGCTGGATTTCCGGAGCTCGCTGGCATAAGCGCATTTTGCATCTAAAGCTGGTTACTCAACTTGCCAGCAGTCGATATCTACAGCAGGGTGTAGCTGACTTTATGGAGAATGGTGATTTTTCTGCTCATCTACGAAAACAACGTAATGAATTACGTCAGCGGCGAAACTATTTAATCAATTGTTTACGTAACTGGCCGGGGGATTTGCGATTTAGCCTCCCGGAAGGTGGTCTGGCTGTCTGGATAGAACTGCCCGATACGGTGAATACTTTAGAATTATATGCTGAGATTTTAAAGCAGGGGATTGTGATCACTCCCGGTCCTCTTTTCTCAGTATCTGGGCAGTTCACCAACTGTCTGCGTATCAGTTTTGCTCATGCCTGGGATAACAACAGGGTGGAGGCATTAAATCGTCTACCCAAACTGCTTACCCTGTGAACATCAGACTGACCCACTCATCCTGGTAGTTTTAAATTTGCGTGGTTTACATGTGTTTTACTGCGATTATTATAAAAGCACTAATGAAATTTTAGATATACTGATGCAATGACTAATGATCCTCACGACTTTTTAACCACGCCCGAAATTGCTGAGCTATTGCGAATCAAAGAGCGCAAGGTTTACGAGCTGGTTTCTACAGGAAAAATTCCCTGTACACGGGTTACCGGGAAATTACTCTTTCAACGCAGTGAAGTTGAAGCCTGGCTGGCACAGAATGGTGAAAAATCAGCAACTATAGATAAGCAAAGACCAATGGTTTTTCTGGGAAGCTCTGATCCTTTACTGGAGTGGGCGTTAAAAGAATCCGCCTGTAAGCTGGCAAGTGATTTTGGTGGTTCTATGGATGGTATAGAACGTTTCGCGGAAGGTGAGGGTATAGCAGCTGCGATACATCTGTATGAGAAAGAAAGTGATGGCTGGAATAACCAGACTGTAGCAACTCGGTTTATTAACCAGCCTGTTGTTTTGATGGAGTTTTGCTGGCGCGAACGCGGACTCGTGCTTAATCAGGAAATCAATGGCAATGTACATTCGATAAATGATCTTAAAGGATGTCGAATAGCACCACGTCAGGCCAGGGCAGGGACACAGTTATTATTGATGCAGTTGCTTAATCAACATGCCATTGGACTGGAGGAAATAAATTTTACCGAAGTGGCTTACACAGAAACTGATGCGGTCACCAGTGTGCTGCTCGGAACAGCCGATGCTACGCTGGGATTAAAAAGTATAGCCAGTCAATTTAATCTGGGTTTTATTCCGCTGATGCGTGAACGATTTGACTTGCTTGTAGATCGCCGCGCCTGGTTTGAACCGGCTTTTCAGGCCTTTCTAAATTTTTGCCGTTCTCCCGCTTTTAAAGAACGTGCCGAATCCCTTCAGGGATATGATGTGAAAGGATTCGGTAACATTCATTTCAACGGATAGTTACTTCGCGTTAGGGAAGAATAACTGCTTACCGCCCAACTTGTAGGCAGCAATGGCACTTTGTCCTTCAGGGCTCAGAATCCAGTCAATAAAGGTCTGTCCTATTTTAGCTTTTACATGTGGATATTTCTCAGGGTTAACCAGCATGATGCCATATTGATTAAATAATCCAGGGTCACCTTGCAGCACGATTTCATAATCACGCTTGTTCTTGAAACTGATCCAGGTGCCACGGTCTGTCATTGAATAAGCAGACATGCCCACAGCAGCATTCAAAGTAGCGCCCATACCTGACCCTGTTTCACGGTACCATTTACCACTACTGGATTTAGGATCAATTCCAGTGGCTTTCCATAACGCCTTCTCTTTTTTATGGGTGCCAGAGTTGTCTCCGCGTGAAGCAAACAGCGCTCCAGCAGCTGCTATTTTTTTCAGGGCTTCTGTAGCAGTTTTGGCACTTTTGACGCCAGCAGGGTCTGATGGAGGGCCGACGAAGATAAAATCGTTGTACATAACATCGAAGCGTTTAACACCGTAGCCTTCAGCAACAAATTTTTCTTCTGCGGGTTTGGCGTGTACAAATAGTACGTCTCCATCTCCATTCTTGGCATTCTTGATGGCCTGTCCAGTACCAACTGCTACTACATTGACAGTGATGCCCGTTTTCTTCTTGAATATCGGTAATAGATAATCGTAAAGGCCCGAGTTGGCTGTAGATGTAGTGGATTGCATGATAAAGGATGAATCATCTGCCACTACTGCAGCACTGCTGAATAGACCAGAAAGGACTAATAGCATTATTAGCCTGGATTTTCGAAGTAAGTTTATAGGTTTCATGTTTTCTCTCTTTGGTTGGTGGTTATAAAACGATATGACCCGACAGATACTGTCGAGCCTCATCGGTTTTCGGGTGATCAAAAAAGCTATCGAAGGGAGCATGTTCAAGCAGCTTCCCTTTATGTATGAACATCACTTCATCAGCCAGTCGTCGAGCCTGTGCAACATCATGGGTGACAAAAAATATTTTGGTGTTGTTTGTTGCCATTTCCTTGACGATGCTTTCGATCATGGCTGTGGATGAAGGGTCAAGGCTGGCGGTAGGTTCATCCATAAACAGGACTTCGGGTTCTAATGCTAAAACACGTGCCAGAGCCAGTCGTTGTTGTTCCCCTCCGGAAAGAAGTCTGGCTGGTCGATCCTGCATTCCATCCAGGCCAACTCGTGATAGCACCTGTTGGCATAGGTCTGCACTCACTGTGAGCTTACGTTTTGCCAGTACAAACTCGATGTTGGCAATTACAGAACGACGTAGCAATACAGGTCTTTGAAACACCATTGCCTGGCGTAAACGCACACGTTCATCAGGTGCACAGCCATCCCATAAAACCTGCCCGGTTTTTGCTGGTAACATGCCATGCATCAGACGTAAAAGCAGGCTTTTTCCCGCACCATTGGGTCCCATCAATACGGTGATACCGGGACGATCAATGGTCACGGAAATATCACGGATTAAATGGAGTTTTCCGGATTCGAAATTCAGGTGATCCAGCTTGAGTTGCATAATACTTTTCTATATCTAGGCGTAGGCGGTACGTGTTGCGGTATTTCGCATCATCATAACGGAGGCATTTACCGCCAGTGCAATACTCATCAGAATAATACCCAGAGCAAGTGCAAGGCTAAGATCACCTTTGGAAGTTTCTAAGGCGATCGCCGTTGTCATTACGCGGGTCAAATGATCGATATTACCGCCAACTACGATCACAGCACCCACTTCAGCAATGGCACGACCAAAACCGGCAAGTCCAACGGTAAGCAGGCCATAACGTGCGTCCCATAACAGGGTTATCAAAATCTGACGACGCGTTAGGCAAAGTGATTTAAAGTATTCGGCGTATTCAGTATTGAGTTGTTCAATAATTTCTCGGGTTAATGCAATGATGATCGGCGTAATCAATATGGACTGAGCAATAATCATGGCCGATGGAGTGTAGAGCAGGCGCATCCAGCCGAGCGGTCCGGCATTGGAAAGGGAAAGGTAAACCAGTAGTCCGACAACTACCGGTGGTAAACCCATTAAGGCATTAACGATGATAATGAGTACATTTCTTCCCTTGAATCTGGAAATAGCTATAGCTGCACCCAGCGGTAAACCAATAACCGCAGAGCAAAATACAGCCGTCAGACTGACCTTGAGAGATAATGCAACAATCTCTACCAGATCGGGGTTAATAGATAGAACCAAGTCTAAAGCAAGAATGAATGAACCTGTAAAATCCTGCATATTTTCATTATTTTATGTTTATTTTCCAATAATGAATGAAATTTAAACAGTATGCAATACAGAAACAGGAGACTATGTGCAGGTAATCTATAAACTTAATATTTCAAAATATCAGCACAAACCGGGCAGGAATGGTCTGGCGCTTCAGTTGCTAGAGGAATAGGCGTTAGCTATCTGAATGATTCCTGTTAGAAATCGGTGGAATTGAGTTCCATTTCTTCCAGTTGCTGTTTGATCATTTTTTCATCCTCTATCATTTCGGGATCACAGAACAGGGTTACCTTGAACTCTGTACCCTTATCGGGTTGAGAGTTAACTTCTATATTTCCTCCATATCGACGCACCAATGTATAGCTGATCGATAAACCGAGCCCTGTACCTTCGCCCTGTGATTTTGTTGTGTAGAATGGATTGAATATCTTATTGATTTTGTTCTCTTCTATGCCTTGCCCATTATCGCGAATAATGATTTCAACACTTTTCTCTTTGGTATCAGTGGTCTGAATGAATAGCTTTGCATTTTTTTCGGGTAGTGCCTGAATTGCATTAACTATTAAATTTACGAATACCTGCTGCAATTCCTGCTGGTTGATACACACCAATAAAGTCGCATCTAGTTTGAGTTCTAACTGGTAATCCAGGTGTGTGCGTAAGTGGTGCACCAGTTTGAGTGTGTCATGTAACAGTTGATTGACATCAACTTCTATCATATAGCCAGCATAGCTATCAGGTTTTGCGTATTGAAGCAGGTTATTGGTGATGTCTTTGATACGGTAGATCTGTTTAACAATGAGGTCTATCTCGTCCTGTACAGGTTCTAACTGCTCACCCATTTCATCGATAATGATATCAAGATTACCCAGCATGACCGCTGTGGGATTGTTGATTTCATGAGCAACTCCGGCGGTTAATTCACCCAGTGCTGCGAGTTTCTCAGCGATTACCAGTTGTTGACGGGTTTTGCGTAAGGCGTGGATAGTCTCAGTAAGTTCCCGGTTTTTATCCTTCAGCTCGGAAGTACGTTCTTCAACTTTTTCTTCCAGATTATTTGCCCAGTTCTGTAATAAAATTTTTCGCTCATTTAATAGATCAAGCATGGCATCAAATTCATTGGCCAGGGATCCTATTTCATCGCGTGATCTGATGGGACCGATTCTTTTATCTTCACCTTTGCGTGTTGCTGTAATGACAGCACTCATCAGCTCAATAGGTTTAAAGATTGATTTGGCACCGAATACTGCCACCAGTACTGATAAACCCGTAAGTACGAAAAAAAGGAATACAAGTACAATGAGCGCATTGAATAAAGAGTTACGAAAAGGAGCTTCTAAAAAACCGGCATACAACATGCCGACACGTTTATTGTTTATATCCAGAATTGGTTCGTATGATGAGATATACCAGTCATTCACCACAAAGGCTCGATCTATCCAGGTTTTTCCCTGATCAAGCACGCTAGTTCTGACTTCGTTAGAAACGCGTGTACCGAGAGCACGTTGTCCGGGGCTACTAGTTGGAACATTGGTACTGATGCGTACATCATCCAGGAATACGGTAACGGTACCGATACTGCCACTGATCAAACTACCTGGACCATAAACCAGATCTCGTATTGCATCGACAAAACTAAAATTTCCATTCAACAGAACCCCTGCGTCAATAATCGCCATTACCCGTTGTTGACTATCTATTACCGGGTAAAGAACGCGTATCATCATCCCTCTATCTTCTATTTTCTTTTCACCTGGGCGAGCTCTTGGGGTTTCGATTAAGGGTAGTATGACCTGTTCACTGAGGTTTTCCAAAGCGAGTTCAGATGATGAGAAAATTTCTATTCCTGATGATGCCTTACCCTGTATAGCTGCCTGTAAAGCGGAAGAAGCTTTGACCCCTGATGTTAAAGGCCATTGAGAATTCTGAATAACTTTTTTACCCGATGCATTTAATAATTTTATGTAGGAAAAATTTTCACGTATCTTGAGTTCATCAAGATGTTGTTTAATATCTAAAATCCTGTTTGCCGCCAGTGCAGTGCGAAAGGAGTAGGACTCTGCTTTCCTGGCAAGAATGTTTAGATAATCGCGTTTAATACGTTCAAATATGTCATGTGATACTGACAGATCAGTATTAACTTTGATATAAAGCTGTTCGTAACTGAAATTAGCTCCCCAGTAGATTGCAAGTATCAAAGCGATAGGCATTACCAGTAATATAGGGAATAACACCAGAACCAGCAGTTTATAGCGAACGGTATGCCGAATCTTACTGATGATAAGCTTCACAGCTCTCATGCTCAGTTATTCCTTATTTGTCCAGCCTACTACTTTTCGTTCCAGCGTTTTTCTCGAAATACCTAATACACGAGCAGCGGCCGATTTATTACCATTATGCTGATCGAGTATGTTGAGAATATGATGCATTTCCACATCTTCTAATTTCTCGGTTTCAGGCATACTTACTGACTTTTCCTGAACAGGCTGTGATGATCCCGAAATACAATCGCTTAGTCTGGTATTAAGGAGCAGGCTACGCTCAATCACATTTTTCAATTCACGAACATTACCAGGCCAGTGGTACTCATAAAGGGCTTTGAGTTCTTGTTCTGAAAGGTTGTAGGGCTTGGTACCGAGACTTGCTGACAGGGTCTTGATGAAATACTGTGACAATAGCTTAAGGTCTTCTATTCGATCTCTTAAGGGCGGTATTTTCAAGCTCAGCACATTCAGACGAAAGAATAGATCTTCACGAAACTCGCCTTCTTTTACCCTTTGTTCCAGGTTACGGTTTGAAGCGGCAATGATTCTGACATCAACCGGAACTTCCTGATTAGAACCAACTGGACGAATACTTTTCTCTTCTAACACACGTAATAAATGCGCTTGCATCGATAGGGGCATTTCACCAATCTCATCCAGAAAAAGAGTGCCGCCATTAGCATAGCGAAATAAACCTTCTCTACCTTGATGCGCTCCGGTAAATGCACCTTTGACATGTCCAAACAATTCGCTTTCAAGCAGGTCCGCTGCCATCGCGCCACAATTTACCGGGACAAAACTTCCACTACGCTTACTCATATCATGAATACTTTTGGCAGCCAGCTCTTTGCCGGTTCCTGATTCACCTTCTATTAAAATGGTCGAAGGCATGGGGGCAACACGTTTGATGACATCGCATAGATTCTGCATTAACTGGCAGCTACCAATCATACCTGCGCTGTCGTAGATTTTGTCTAAATGGCGCCTGAGTACAAAGTTTTCACGCGTGATCTCCTGACGTTCGATACAGCGTTCTACCGAATTGATCATTTGATCGATGCGAAATGGCTTAACAATAAAATCTGATGCACCGGCTCGTATGGCATCAATGGCAATATCCAGGTGACCATGAGCCGTGATGAAAATGACTGATGTGTTGCATCCAGCTTCGCGAAGCTCCTGTATCCACTCGACTCCAGATTTACCCGGTAGTCTAATATCAGCAATAATAAGGTCGAAATGGCAACGTGAGCGTAATTCTTCGGCTTTTTCAACATTTTCTGCAGATTCTATGAGCCCAACATAACGTGATAAACCTTTAACAAGAAAGTTTCTAATGCCGTGTTCATCATCGATGATTAGCACTGAACGTTGTTTGAGGTATTTATGATCTATACTATCCGATGCTTCTATGTCATCAGCTTTTAAGGCACTTTGGCTCATTTCATCACCCAGCAAATATGGCAAATAGTTATAGTTATTGGTTTATAAATTTCCAGTTGGTTCATTTTCAACCAGAAATCAGGTTTTTATTGGTACATTATGACCCATATTTAAATATAAGGGGAATCATTTATCAATTGGAAAACCCTGTAAAACCCGGTGCTCTTTAAGTGGCGATATCACGACAATTGTTCGGCTCTGGCTCCTCCTTCCCTGGAGTCGTGCTTCGCCTTATCACCTAAGTGCCTTTAGGCTGTTCTGCATCGACGAAATACATTACTTGCATGGACTTAAGTCGCGTTAAATCATAAAACAACTTAATAGCTCACTTAAATAAACTGAATATTTGAAAGCCTGGTGAGAGTAAGCTATAGAATAGTAATAGGAAATAATCAAAACCAACTCTGTGTAGAGGTGTATTACCACAATAAATTGAAGAACATCTGATAAAGGCTCAAGTTAAGCCCGAAACAGGCGATATTTATAAGGAACCTCCGATTAATTCAGAGCTTCCATAGAATAAAAATCAGCAATTATTTGGGAGAACTCCAATGAATATGTTAAGAAAATTAAGGATAAAGTTCCGCCTTTGGTTATTAACTATTCTGGCGTTAACGGGAGTACTTCTTATCACTGCAATTTCACTGGTGATGTTCAACCGGACATTGATGCAGGAAAAGGAATTTCAGGTACGGAAACTGGTTGAATCAGCTCATAGTATTCTTGTTGACTATCATGCCCGATTTTTAAAAGGTGAGTTTGATGAAGTCGCTGCAAAAACCTTAGCTCTTAATAGCATAAAGTCGATACGCTATGACGATGGGAACTATTTCTGGATAAATGATATGAATGCGGCGATGGTCATGCATCCAATCAAACCTTCCCTCAACAATCAAGACCTTTCCGATCTAGAAGATCCCTCTGGTAAAAAGCTGTTTACAGTCATGGTCGAGACCGTAAAAAAGAATGGTGCAGGAATGGTACCTTATTTATGGCCTAAACCAGGATCAGAAGACCCTGTTGCCAAGCTCTCATATGTGAAAGGATTTAAACCCTGGGGATGGATAGTAGGATCAGGTATATATATTGATGATGTGGAGACTGCTTTTCAGAAAAAACTAATGATTATGGTCGTCGTAGTTGCTGTGATATTAGGTCTATTCATTATTCTTTCTTACATTATCAGCAAAAGCATTATCTTACCGCTACAGAAAACGACTCAAGCTATGGATGAGATATCACGTGGAGAAGGGGACCTAAGAGCTCGTCTGGATAACCAGGGTAAAGACGAAGTATCCGAGTTAGCTGAAGCTTTTAACCGCTATACCAGTAAAATTCATGGAATAATTACTCAGGTTAAGGATGCAACTATCGTACTCTCATCATCGTCACAGGAGCTATTCGGGTTTTCAGATAAAACCAATAACGGCATGTTGCGCCAACGTTCAGAAACGCAACAGGTATCAATGGCCATGACCGAAATGTCAACCACGGTTAAGGATATTGCGGAAAGCTCCCGCTCCGCATCTGAGTCTGCAGATGATGCTGAAAAAGAGGCTATTGCAGGTGAGTCCATTGTTGGTGATGCGGTGAATTCAATCAATATGCTGGCTGCTGAAGTAGATCAATCAGCCAATGTGATCAATCAATTAGAAAGTGAAAGTGATGCAATAGGCTCCGTGTTGGATGTCATTCGTGGTATTGCTGAGCAAACCAATCTCCTTGCCTTAAATGCAGCAATCGAAGCGGCAAGAGCGGGAGAGCAGGGACGAGGCTTTGCAGTGGTTGCCGATGAGGTACGTACACTTGCTAGCCGTACTCAGGAGTCCACTCAGGAAATTCAGCAGATGATCGAGAAATTACAGGCCGGTTCATCTGAAGCCGTTAAGGTCATGCAAAGCAGTCGAAACACAACTCAAAATACAGTAGAAAAAGCCGAAGAGGCTGCACAGTCTTTGAAAAAGATTGCTGAATCAGTACTGATTATATCTGAGATGAATCGAAAGATTGCCCACGCCGCAGATGAGCAAGCGATAGTTGCTACAGAAATTGATAGAAGTATTGTCCAGATATCAGATCTGGCCGATCAGGGCGCTGATAATACAACAAACGTTACCAGTGCCAGCGAGAAACTGTCAAACCTCAGTAAAGATTTAGAGAAATTAATAAATCAGTTCAAGGTATAGATAATAATGCTTTAGACACTTTCTTCATGTGATGAACAAACCGGGCATTTTGAGTTTTGTGGGATCTGTACCTGTTGCCATTGCATGCTAAGGCCATCAAGCAGCAATAGCTTGCCTACTAATTGATCTATCTCTCCAAGCAAAATGAGGAGAGCACTCAAAGCCTGCATGGTGCCGATTACACCAACTACTGGACCGAGGACGCCTTCTGATTCACAGGTTTGTGCATTTTCATACTGTTCGTTATACAGGCATTGATAGCAGGGCCCATTTTTATGTGGGATATAATTCATAATCTGACCTTCCATGCGAATTGCCGCAGCGGAAACCAGAGGCGTTTCTGTCTCAACACAAAAACGATTGACCGTAAATCGAGTAGCAAAGTTATCGCTACAATCGAGAACTATGGTGGCTTTTTCAACCTCCTGTAAAAGCGTATCGCCCACCAGTTCATAATCGATGCATTCAACCTGGCAATCGGGATTGATAGCATGAATACTTTCGCGTGCAGAATGGGTCTTTAGCTGTCCAATATTTGCATTGCCATGGATGATCTGGCGTTGCAGATTAGATTCTTCAACCACATCGAAATCGCTGATAATAATTTGCCCAACACCTGCGGCTGCAAGATAGAGCGCAGCGGGAGAGCCCAGCCCACCCATACCTATGATTAAAACGGTGCTTTGCTGAATCTTGTCCTGACCTTCAGGGCCAATTTGTTTCAGTTTGATCTGGCGCGCGTAGCGCGATTCGTCAGCGGGATTCATCCGCCCCCCTTATGAAAATAACGGAAGAATTTTTCAAAAAATTGTTGCTCATCCTGTCTCTCTCCTGAGATCAGTTTAAAAGTTACGGCTAGTACGGGCAGGTTTAATAATCCCAGTTTTCTGGATGGCTTCTCTTCGACACTAATCTCAGTTTGTAAATTTCCCTGTTCATGTGAGATTAACCAGCTGCACTGGCTCAGATCCTTGCAGTTATAAACTGATTCCTGAGCACTAAAATTACCATGCAGTACGTTGGAAAATTCACTGATAGTATATCCCATCTCAATTTGATTATTGCTGGCATTAAACATTAGCAGGTCTTACCCACCTGCAACAGGGGGCCAGATAGCAACCGTATCATTTGGTATTAATTCTCGATTAGAGCGATCTTCTCCACATACAAAGTGACCGTTCACCAGTACAATATGTGCCTGTTCATCAGTGATATTAAATTGATCAATAATTTGTTGAACATTGGCTCCATCCGGCACATCAATTTCTCGTCGAAAACGTTGATTGCCCGGAGGCAAATACTCCATCAAAGAAGCATACAGTTCGATATTCATTTTCATGCGTTATACCCCAGTTGCTGCGTATTAGCCATATAAGCTTCCACGAACAGAGTCGGATCCTTCAGTAATTGTGCTTTCCAGTCTTCACTGAGCTGGATTTTACTTTCGATTAACCCACGCAGGATGCCGATATGTTGTGTGATCCCACTGCAACTGGCGCCCACCAGTCTGTCTCCATCAAACTGCAGGTTCAGGTATTTGTAATCATCCGGCGTATAAAGTTCCGCACTATCGCCTCCTTCTACACCCATCCATAAACCAAAGGAGTGTGAGATTAATCCCAGGGTATCCAGTACATTCATATTCACCGAGCCATGATGGGTGGTGGTTTTGCCTGCCATGTTGAGTGCGGCAATACGCCCATGATCTGTTGCAGTCGGCTGTATCGCCTGTACCGATGAAGCCCCGGTAGAGAAGTCCAGCCCCTGCGCCACGTCGCCTGCGGCATACACATCAGGGTCTGAGCTTTGCATTTGG
>JBNLGQ010000032.1:0-209489 GCA_050306135.1 Gammaproteobacteria bacterium | reverse complement strand
TTCCGAAGGCTTGAAAATCATGGCATTGCCACAGGCCAGTGCTGGTGCTGCTTTCCAGCAGGCAATCTGCAGGGGATAGTTCCAGGCACCGATGCCAGCACAAACCCCTAGAGGCTCGCGTCTTGTATAATAGAAATCGCCCCCCAGATCCTGTTGATTGCCTTCAATAGCAGGCGCAAGACCAGCAAAAAATTCGATAGAATCCGCACCGGTTACTACATCAACCACAGAGGCTTCCTGCCAGGGTTTACCGGTATCAAGCACTTCGATAGCCGCCAGCTCATCATTGCGTTCGCGCAACAGAGCGACCGCTTTAAGTAGTATTCGACTTCTTTCAATACCCGTCATAGCAGACCATTGTGCAAAGCCCTTAAGTGCACTATTAATAGCTGCTTCACGTACATAATCATCCGCTACTTGAACCTCATAAGCTTTCTGACCAGTGGCTGGATTGATCACTGAAAAGGTTTCACCACTCTGGTTGCTGAGCAGGGCACCATCTATAAAATTCTTAAGCAGATTCATTTGTTGTTCCCAAATCTTTCGATTTGTAGCTGAATAAATTCTTTACACAGGCGCTCAGATTCTTCGAAATTTCTTCGCTGTGGTTGGCTCAGGGTACTGCGTAACCACATACCATCGATCATTGCAGCGGTCATTCGAGCGCAATCACGAGCCTTATCCAGTTCAGGGATTAGCTCGCGATAAGAGTAGAGCAGGTTGCTTTCCAGACGTTTAATGTTAACTGTCTGTAAGCGGGAGAGAGACTCATCATGCATTGCCTTTGTCCAGAACGATAACCAGGCATTGCTAGCGGGTGATGATTGTTGAAACCCCGAGAAATTGGTTTCCACTATCATCATCAGGCGCTGCTCTGATGAAACCTCTCCAATTTCCTGAAGTCGTGTTAAAAGGCCCTGTTTAAGCTGATCCATAAGATGTCTTACGGCAGCTTCGATAAGCCCCTGCTTACCTCCAAAATAATGACTGATAATGCCTGATGACATACCCGCCTGGCGGCTTATGGTTATGATGGTGGTGCCCTGAAGACCATTGGTTTCAATAGACTTCAAAGTCGCATCAATAAGCTGTTGTTTTCTAAGTGGTTCAATTCCAATTTTAGGCATATTTTTTATTGATTGAACGTTCAATTAACGAAGAGTCTACCGATTTATGCACATAATTCAACCCCGAGTATTAGTCTGAAGATTTGTTTAAATATGGTGCAAAGGTGAGGTTTTGGATTGAAAAACTGATAATACTGATAAATAAAGGGGAGTAGGAGAGGGGGTATGGTCTTTCAAACGGAACTCTGAAGTCTCGTTCCAGCTTGATATACAGTTAAGTTGCAATTATTCTTGATCCTGCTTCTAGTGCAAGAATTCAAGATTGTCTGATAAAGTGATTTCAGTTTTTGTAAACTATCCCAATAGCTTTTCTTAGAGTAAACACCCCTTGGATAACATTCCGTCGGTAAAAATTACGCTTTCTGACCTGGTACTGTTTCTGGGCGCTGGCCAGGGCTATTTATTTGCAGTATTGCTGGCATTCAAGCGCCAGAGAAAGCGCGTTATTAACCTGCACCTGGCGATTTTACTGTTCGCGATCAGTAGTGAGATTTTTCAGCAATTCCTGTTACAGACTCATTATGTTTACCAGTTACAGCCGCTGGTTGGATTTGCCCTGCCACTGGATGCGTTGGTGGGTATTTCACTGTACTGGTATGTGCGCATTATCACCCATCCGGAACTTGACCACTCGTTTAAGCGGGTTTTCATCCATTACTCGATTTTCTTTGTCTGTTTGTTGCTGTCCTTGCCTTACTGGGCACTTGATTTCGAGGACAAATTAGCCTTGATGCAGACTGGGGTGATACCTGAAGACTGGCCAGTACTGGTGTATTACGCCACGCTACTACAGGTACCGATCAAGATTCTATCCTTTACCCTGTACCTGTTTCTTGCAGTAGGCCTGCTACTGAAGCACCGCAAGCGTATCAAGGATATGTTTTCCTATCGGCAGAAAGTGACCTTAAACTGGTTGAGCTATCTGTTAATGCTGTTTGCACTGGGTTTGATCAATGGTTTGGTTATCCTGTTATTCTTCCAGGAATATCAGGAACAAACCCAACTGATGGGATTCCTGGGTGTTTTTTCGATGGTGGCCGTATTCTATCTGGGTGTTATGGGCCTGATGCAGCCGGTGATTTACCTGCGCAAGGAGCAATCTTTTCTAAAGCAGCTACATGATCAGCAGCAGGAGCCAACAAACGAAGTAGCGGTCGAACAACCTAAGTATCGAAAATCCTCTCTGGCTGACGGGGATATGCAACGCATTGCTTCCAAGTTGGAAGAGAAGATGCAACAACAGCAGTTGTATCTGGATCCGACCCTGACCATGCCGAAACTTGCGGCCAGTATCGGCGTTTCTCCAAACTACCTGTCTCAGACATTGAACACTTACTACCAGTCCAGTTTTTTTGATTACATCAACGGATTGCGCATTGAGTTTTCTAAAAGCCTGTTGACCGATCCGAGTCGTCAGGGACTGAGTATTATCGATATTGCCATGGAATCGGCCTTTAATTCCCGCTCCACGTTCTACGCGGCTTTCAAGCAATCGGTGGGTATGACGCCTGCACAATTTAGAAAGGAACAAAAAAGTAGCCCTGTTGGCACCTCCTGAATCTCCGGTATATTCCTGCAAGCCTTAGTCGTAATTCCAATCTACATGTCCGGTTGACCATTAATGTCCGATGCTATAGGCAAGGACATGTCTGGATTTTTTAAAATAGTACAATAAAACAGGTACTTAAGAAATTCTCCAATATCTTTGCTGTCCCCGCCTGCATTACCGGACACCTTAATTTTCGGGCTGTTCATAATCCACCTCAATTCCCAGTTACGTGATAAGGGAATCTCGTTAGGAGAAATTTGAATCAACCTATCTGGTCAGCTTCGAGCGGCTGGATGACTTTGGTGGAGAACAGTTATGAAAAAAGCGTATTTATTATTCCCATTTCTACTCAGTGGACTGGTTGCCTGTGGCAGTGGGGGAGATGATGGCGGTCAAGTGCAGGTCGACAATCCCTTCACGGGTGTTTGGACTTCAAGCAGTCTAGGTAAAAGCTTCAAGATTACAGGCGACCGGTTCCAGATCTATCAACACGATAGCCGTTATTGCTTGCTGGAAGATGAGTTCAGTGATGTCGCGGTAGCCGATTTAGATGAAATTTTTGAAATCAGTTCCGATGGTCAGTACATTACAGACCCTGGCTTCAACGGGGTGTATGAGTATCATGCACCCTCTAAACGTTTTGACCTTTCCGTCGCATTACCAGCAGTATGTGACTCTCCGATTTCTACGATTCATCAACCTGGCTATCGGCGTGATCCTGAGCGAGACCTGGAGCTGTTTTGGCAAACCTTCAATGATTTTTATCTGTCCTTTGATCTGAAGCAGATCGACTGGAACTATATTTACCAGCAGGGACGATCGGCTGTATCCCCTGATACAGATGATGCTGAATTGATGGAAGTGCTGTACCAGATGATTACCCCACTTGCTGATGCACATGTGCATATCAGCAGCGACGACCTGGGCACCGCCAGCGTCAACGGTAAACCGGTCATGGTTGAAATATTAATTCAGGAATATGCGCAAGCACACGACCTGAGCATGCCATTGCCAGTTGAGCACCTGCAGGGCGTTAACGACTACATCTTTGATCAGCTGTCTCTCAGACAGGACATCATCCTGTCCTACGCTGAAAGTGAAGAGGACATCCGTCGTGCTGTCAACGATCAGTTGGTATGGTTCATGGTTGGCGATATCGCCTATCTGCAAATCAATGGCATGATGGGTTTCAGTAATGATATTGAAGACTCCGCCGGTGAACTCTCTCAACTCGAATCCGCACTCGAACAGGTCATGGCGGATATCCAGTTCAGCAAAGGCTTGATCATCGATGTGCGCGGTAACAATGGTGGGCGTGATTTTCTCAGCATGGCCATTGCCAGTCGGTTTGTCGATAGCAAGCGCCTCGTCTTCACAAAGCAGGCAAGGGATGGTAACGATAAAACCGAGCTTGCCGAAGTCTATATCGAGCCGCGCGGAAGCCTGCAATACCTGAAACCAGTTGTCGTTCTGACCAGTAATAGCACGGTCAGTGCCGCCGAGGTTTTTACCTTGATGATGCGCTCCTTGCCGCAGGTCACCCTGATAGGAGAGTCCACCCAGGGAGCCCTGTCTGACGCACTGGAAAAATCTCTTCCTAACGGCTTTAAATTCACTCTTTCCAACGAGTTTTATTACAGCACAGAAGGTGAGTGGTTCGAACACTCCGGTATTCCAGTAGATGTCGAGGTGTCGGTTTTTACGCTGCAACAACGGCTCGACCAGAAAGATGCCGGGCTTGAAGCAGCCTACTTACTATTAGCTGAAAACTAGTTTCAATTTTTTAACGACGTTGGCATTCCAGTTAATGTTGCTAAAGCTCCAGGCTGGTTGTCATCGCCACATCTTTTACTTAAAAACGAGGAGACCCTTATGAAAACTTTGATCGTAAACAAAATGATGAATAGCAGCAAATACATAGCTCCGGCAGCGTTGGCTCTGGTGCTTACCTTGCCGTCTGGCTCTGTACTGGCAGAAGAATTCGGTGGCAATATTGGTGGCATGATTGGACAGGTACAACTGGATGACAAGGATTGGGGTGACCAGGAAGTTCATGGTGCAATTGGCCTGATATCCGATTTCCGCATAGCCTCAGCACCTTTTAGCCTGGCAGTCGATCTTATTGGCAGTGGAGATGAAGATAATTTGGTTGACCGTAAAAATGAGGTTTACAGCGCCGCAGCTCATATTGGTGTACGCAAGGTATTTGATGACTCAGAGTCAGTTGTTAAACCTTACCTGGGCGCTGGAATTGCGCTAGTTAATGTAGAAATGCGGACCAGGGATAAACAAACTGACCTGAGCCGAGTTGAAGACGATTCTGCTACTGGATTCTGGATAGGCGCAGGCAGTTATGTCGAGCTCACCGATCATTTTCAGGTGGGACTGGATCTGCGCTATTCAGAGGTTGAGGTGAAGCTTTTTGATAGCAAGCGCAAGGCTGGCGGCTTTCAGACTACGGTTAGCGCGGGTTACTACTGGTAACAGGAAAAAAGATGAAATAACCGGAATCACAATGTGGCCAATCAGTTCTTTGAACAACTTCCGGGAAGTTACCGTAAGGTCGGTTTGCTAGTTGTGATTCCGGTTGTCAAGAATTGGAGAAATTTCATGTATACGAATAATCAATCCAGTTGCCTGTTTTTCTATCCTCAGGACCGTACTTTTGATTACATTATATATATGCCTGGTGTGAAGTCATGATTAGCGATAAGAATATAGGGGCCATAGCAGCCAATATGGCAGCAATGAGTTTTCTAGTTGGGTTTTCCCTGTATTTCATTTTGTTGATGGATACAAACTATACCCGTCTGGATCTGGAACCTTTGGAAAAGGTGAAATTTCTGATCGAGAATCAGTCACTGTTGCATATTTGGTACCTGATCATCTACGTGTTTTTTGGTGTCACTCTGGCTTTGCTTTGTCTGATTCTGCATCAAAGGCTATATCAAGGATCACCATTAATGACCAGATTGGCTACAGTTTTCGGTCTGACCTGGGTTGGGCTGGTGATTGCTAGTGGAATGATAGTGACTGTCGGTAACAACCATGTCATTGAGGTTTATGCCCAGGATCCCGAACAGGCTGCATATCTCTGGCTGGTAGTACAAGTGGTTACCAATGCTCTGGGTGGTGGTAACGAAATTGTCGGAGGTTTGTGGATGTTACTCATCAGCCTGGTGGCTTTACGGTCAGTAGACCTGTCAAGAATGCTGGTCTTATCCGGGCTAATAATTGGTACTGCTGGAGTGCTTACCATTATTCCGGCCTGGAAGATTTTGGAGGCTGTATTTGGTTTTGGCTGCATTCTCTGGTTTGGGGGGTTATCCGCGCTATTTTTTAGCGAGCAGCGACGTGTATGAGATAACTCGTTTGCTCAAATTTATAATTAAATCTGGAGAATATTATGACTATTAAGAATAAACATACAGTGGCTCTTTTATTGGCGGTGTCCGGCTTACTGTTGTGGTCAATTGTTCCTGGTGGCCCAATCGAAAATCGTGACTTTTCGCATATCAATGCAGGGGTACTTATAACCTTTAATATCTACCTGACCGTACTTGGTTTGGGATCTTTTGTACTAATACCTTATGTCCTCAGGGCAGGTCGATATGCGGGTATGCTTAGTGTTTTGTCAGGAGTATCGTATATGGTCGTTTATGGTGTTGATCTGCTGGGCTGGTTTCCTAAAACTCCGACTGAAATGTCGCTCCCTTTAGTTTTGGTCGAGGTGATCGGCATGGTTCTAGCTTTACCATTGGTCTATGTTTCAAATCGATTACCGCGCAATGGCCGTCTTTTAGTAGACCATAATATCAGTAATTGGAGTGATCCAAAGTGGTTGCTGCTTGGCATCAGTGGGATTGCCATCGTAGTTTTTGCGACATGGTCGGCTATGGCTCCATCAGCTTAAACCGGGTGCACCAGCAGTAATGGTTACTGCTGGTGTTTACTCATTATTGGTAACTCTTCTCTTACCGGAGTTTTTCATAATTTAGCAACATCCACGACACAATTAATTACCTGTGACGACCGATGGCATTTTGTCGCTGTGAATACGCTACAGTCTAACTCATATGATAGGTTTTACCGATAGTAATATTAATAATAAACGATTTTACGGATAATCCAATCGCGCAGATACTGAATCCTGTCAATCACACAAGAGGATAGTAATATGTCACACAGTAAATGCCCGGTAATGCATGGAGGCGCGACAGAAAGCGGTATGTCGAATATGGAATGGTGGCCAAAAGCCCTGAATCTCGACATTCTGCATCAGCATGATCGAAAGACCAATCCGATGAGCGAAGGCTTCAACTATCAGGAAGAGGTCAAAAAGCTTGATTTTGAAGCACTCAAAAAAGATCTACACGCACTAATGACCGATAGCCAGGAATGGTGGCCGGCTGATTGGGGGCACTATGGCGGCTTGATGATCCGTATGTCATGGCATGCCGCCGGTTCCTATCGCATCGCGGATGGCCGTGGCGGTGCCAGTACCGGTAACCAGCGCTTCGCACCACTTAACTCCTGGCCCGACAATGTTAATCTGGATAAGGCACGTCGTCTGTTGTGGCCGATCAAAAAGAAATACGGCAACAAGCTTAGCTGGGCGGATTTAATCGCCTATGCTGGTACCATCGCGTATGAATCCATGGGCCTGAAAACCTTTGGTTTCGGTTTCGGGCGAGAAGACATCTGGCACCCGGAGAAAGATATCTACTGGGGCTCAGAGAAAGAATGGCTTGCACCCACGGGGAGCGAGGGCAGTCGTTATTCCGGGCAACGCGACCTGGAAAATCCTCTCGCAGCAGTGATGATGGGGCTCATCTATGTCAACCCTGAAGGCGTAGACGGCAAGCCGGACCCGCTCAAAACTGCACAGGACATGCGTGAAACCTTTGCACGTATGGCGATGAATGACGAGGAAACCGTTGCCCTGACCGCTGGCGGTCATACGGTTGGTAAAGCACACGGCAATGGTGATGCAAGCAAACTTGGCCCCGAGCCGGAAGCTGCCGGTATCGAAAGCCAGGGATTTGGCTGGGAGAATAAAAACAGCCGTGGTATTGGTCGCGATACGGTCTCCAGCGGTATCGAAGGCGCCTGGACGACCAATCCGACACAGTGGGATAACGGTTATTTTCACCTGTTGTTTAACTACGAATGGGAATTGAAAAAAAGTCCCGCAGGCGCCTGGCAATGGGAACCGATTGATATCGAAGAAACAGACAGACCTGTAGACGTGGAAGATCCAACCATCCGCAGAAATCCCATTATGACCGACGCCGATATGGCGCTGAAAATGGATCCAGACTACCGCAAGATCGCCCAGCGCTTCAACCAGGACCCCGAGTATCTGTCAGTAGTATTTGCGCGTGCATGGTTCAAATTGACACACCGTGATATGGGACCGAAGGCCTGTTACATCGGACCCGATGTGCCGCAGGAAGACCTGATCTGGCAGGACCCGGTACCCGCTGGAAATACTGATTACGATATTCAGGCGGTTAAAGATCGTATCGCCGCCAGTGGACTTGGCATTGCTGAAATGGTGTCAACCGCGTGGGATAGTGCACGGACGTTTCGTGCCTCAGACCGGCGTGGTGGGGCAAACGGAGCGCGTATCCGTCTCGCACCGCAAAAGGACTGGGCAGGCAATGAGCCTGAACGTCTGGCAAAGGTACTCGCAGTGCTCGAACCGATTGCTGCGGAAACAGGTGCGAGCCTGGCTGACGTCATCGTGCTGGCGGGGAATCTCGCCATCGAGCAGGCTGCGAGTGCTGCGGGTTTTGATATTAGCGTGCCATTCTCCCCTGGTCGCGGTGATGCCAGCGCGGAAATGACCGATATTGAATCGTTCGAAGTGCTGGAGCCCCTGCATGATGGATTCAGAAACTGGCTCAAGAAAGACTATGTGGTCAGTGCCGAAGAAATGCTGCTGGACCGCGCACAACTCATGGGTCTGAGTGCGCACGAAATGACGGTACTGATCGGTGGTATGCGTGTACTAGGTACTAATCACGCCGCCACCAGACACGGCGTATTTACTGATCGCGTTGGGGTGCTAAGCAACGACTATTTCGTCAATCTGACAGACATGCAATACAGCTGGAGACCGAGTGCGCAAAACCTGTACGAAATCCGCGAGCGTAAAAGCGGTGCAGTGAAGTGGACCGCCACCCGTGTCGATCTGGTATTCGGATCCAATTCCATCCTGCGTGCTTACGCTGAAGTCTACGCGCAGGACGACAATCAGGAGAAATTCGTTAACGACTTCGTGGCCGCCTGGAACAAGGTTATGAATGCCGATCGCTTTGATCTGTCTTGATACTCGTCTCATATCCCGCATCGCCCGGTTAGCGATGCGGAATTTTTTTCGTGTCCGCATAAGAAAGTGGTAAGTCTGCAGTCTATCTGCAGCGACATCCGAACTGGAATCTGTTGAAGCTTAAGCCGGCTTTTTCAAAATACGTAGAAAATACAGGCTGGTTCATTGATGCCTTTATTGCTGGTTAGCGCAGTATCGTTGATTCAGGCCATTGTCAGTGCGCAAAAGGTGGCCAAGTTCAGGATACAAAGCACTAGGGTGCTTCTTATTGTGTAAAGGAAGCACGTTTATATGACATCAACTGCCTTATATGACACCAGATACCTTCCTGTTACCGTCCGCTACCAGATAAATGTTCCATCGATTCGTAATCCCAGGACTTTCTATTTTTTATTTTGCTGATTGTCTGAATAGCTTGTATCGCTTTAACTCGCAACATCTTGAGACATATTACTATTGTTGATTTCTTATAGTATCCACAGATTTAATTGAATTCCTGTCTTTCATTCTCATTCGCTAAAGTTGAGAATACCGCTACCATTAATGCTACTGACAGCATCTGCATTCCCCTTGAAATAATGTAGCTTGAGCAAAGTTTACTCATTAACCAGTGCCTGTTAAAAAGTGTTTATTGACACCGCTGATCAATTTTCACTTGTGAATCGGGTCGTATAGGCTATATTCTCCCGCACTTTTGGGTACTGTCCTGAGTCAAGGTCAACCCCTAAGCTTTTCTTGCAATAAATGAACAGGACTGAACGTGATTAAAATACATGCTGGCGTGACAAAGTATTTGCTAGTGATCGTGGTTACCATCTTTATGGGTGGTTGCGGCAGTGGCGATGGAGGTTCTTCATCGGGCGGATCGAATCCCAATTCGACTGCTCCGGCTGGGAGTGTCGACATCACGGCAGCTATCCTTGCCGGAAAAAACGTGACGCTAAATGGCGATTCGGTTATCAATTTGCCAGCGGGCACCACGACCTACAACGGCGTAATTTCCGGTAAAGGTACGCTCACACTGTCCGCCGAAGGCGGCACGGCCAACCCCGGCACATTGATCATCACTCAAGCCAGCACCTTCACTCTGCCTGACTCGCAGCAGGTAGAGATCGTCAGCAAGACGTACTATCCTGGGGCCGGTTATGCGCTCACCATCAGCGGGTCGAACCCGCCAGTGCTCACCATTGACCCTGGCGCGACGCTACAGCTCGGCACTAACACTTCATCCGATATCAACCCCAATATCATTGCCACCTCCGATAGCAAGAATGAGGCGAGTCTGATCAACGGAGAGATAAATCTAAACAACATCCTCAACAACGGACAGATAGTCCTAAACAATTATCAATTCGTGTTGTTGGGCGAGATTAGCGGTAGCGGTAGTATCGTTGAGGGCCTCGGTGTCTGGGGCGGACACTCTATGCGCGGGGTCAATACCATGACGGGTTTCGTATCGTTGAGTACCGGACATGATTTCGGCAGCAACCATGTTGCGGCTTCCATGCCCAATTCAAAAGGTGTGCTTAACGAAGGATCATGGCTGGTGTGGAGTCCACCGGGCAGCACGGTCACCGTACCGCACAACATCTACGAAGCAGCCTACGGCAACGATATCAACTTCCATGCCATCGGTAATTCCACTATCGTCATGTCCGGTATCTACAGTCATACCGATAACAGCCCGCACATTCGTCCGAATCTGGTGGACCCTGGCTTGAGTGATCCTGCGCTGAACTATGCCAAAGCGATCTACCGCAACGGTATTGACAATGGCAACGATGCCAGCTATCGCGGCATCAACATCGAATCCGGTGCAGGCACAGTGCAATGGGGCGATGGCACGCACGCCAATTTCTTCCTGCCGTCCGCGCCATCACCTGCTGAGCCGTCTCCGGCGCTGGGTGCGAAGAACGCCTATATCAATTTGCGCGGCAGCAATTTGGCCTTCAACTACAACGCAGCGGTCACCCTGAACATCGGTATCACCGGTGGTGGTGGCGGTCCGCATCGAGGGGGAGAAGCTGGCTGGGGCAACGTCACTATCATGTCCACGGCAGGCAACGATGTGACTTTCGCCCAGCCCCAGAATTACAACGGCACTACCACCATCGGCGCCAACGCCATTCTGCGCATCGGCAAGGGAGAGAGCGTACCGCTGAATGACATCACCGTCAGAACAACAGGCAATACAACCTGGCAGCGGGGCACTTACAACGGCGACAGCAGTCTGTTAACGGCAGAGTCAGCCGGTGGCGCGGCTACTGATGCCATCGTGAATGAGGGCAGCTTGATCGTGCAAAACACGGAAACCCCGATTACGCTATCCAACATCAGCGGTGCGGGCTCGTTCGTTCAGGCCGGTGCGGACACCACGACATTGCTGAACAACAGCTACAGCGGTAGCACGACCGTAGATTCGGGTGCGATTGCAATTGGTGATGACAGCGCTTTTGGCAGTGGCAACGTTACTAATAACGCGGCACTTGGTTTTGTTGCAACTCAGTATGAAATCGCGCTGGGTGGCGATTTTCAGCAAAGCTCTACAGGCACATTGACGCTGCCTGTCGATGGCGTAAGCAAAGGCGTGAATCATGGTCACATCGCCACCACAGGTACGGCGACACTGGACGGAATACTTAATCTAAATTTCACTGGTAGCTATACACCTGGGCAGCAACTCGTGCTGATAGATGCTGATGGAGGGGTAAGTGGTGAATTCAGTTCTATCGTTACCACGGGTGGTGTGTCAGTCGTTAGTGGTCAAACTGCAACGACGTACTTTGTGACGGTGCAGTGATCTAGAATATAGGGATTCCGGAGGCAGTTTAGAATGCTTCCGGAGTTACCCATTAGGTCTTGGATTTATGACTTGGTATTTTTCGAGTATTACAGTTCACATTAATACAACAAAATCATCTTGGTGATCTTCGTGGTTAATTAATCTTTCGGGTCGATATACTATCACCGAGATTTGAAGATAATCATTTTACTGCAGGGCAAGGCGGTTCTTTATTTCCGCTTAAGGGGTTTAATATAGCGACATTGATTTGATACGATGCAGCGTTTCCAGAGACCTTCAGACAGGTGACAGAAATGGATGCCCAATCTTATCGATAGAAAGAAATATCGTTTTTAAAGTTAAATGGCTAAAGAAAATGGATGACTGTCATTACTACCAGTTAACTAATAGCATCCGTCAAGCGTACAACCCTGTGTGTAACCAACATAATCAGTAAAACAGAAGCCCCAAAAACATACAGTCCAAAATGCACCTGAATACTGGCTATGGCACCTAATTTGACGGTAACAATTAAAACCGCTACGACCATAACATCCAACATCGCCCAGCGGCCATATTCATGCATTAAATGCAGATAGCGACGGTTCTTTGGGTTTTGTCTGGTGCTGCTGGACAATAGCTTGAACAATACCAGTATTTTCATTACTGGCAGAACGATACTAAACCCTGCTACCACAATAAATATTGGAAACTGACCATTATTAAATAGTTCGACAACACCAGATAGCACTGAAAAGGAATTCTCAATGATGATGAATTTACTAAGCGTAATCATCGGGAAGAATATTCCCATAACAAAAAATACAGCGGCCAGCATCAAAAGCCAGCGCAGTGGCCGTGCACTGTTTTCGGGTATCACTGCAGGTTGCTTATTCTCTCTTGGGATATCGGTCATTCAAGTAACAACAATAGGTAAATTAATGTACTGTTTTCCAGGCATCAACAATATAGCTTGCCAGAGCCTGACCTGCAGGCCCCAGTCCCTCACGTTTTTCGAATAACAACTGATATTCACCAAGTTTCGGCAAACCGAGATTTGCATCGACATGTACAAAGGGTGCTCGCATATGGCTTCTGGGAATAGGGGCGATAGCAAGATCGGCTTCCATAGCAGCTTCCATGCCTGCACTATGGTCACAGGTATAGGCGATGCGGTATTCAATACCCTGTTTGTCCAGGGCCTCCAGTGCCATGGTGCGCCAGCAACAGCCCCGATTGGCAACTGCCAGTGGCAGTGGCTTTTTCTCTGCCGCCAGCCCGCCATTTCGATTTGCCCAGACCAGAGGTTCTGTAAAGATCACTTCACCACGTGTTGGGTCCTGACCGACATTACCACCCGTCATTAAAGCCATGTCTATCTCACCTGAGTCCAGTCGCCTTAACATTTCACTACTGCTTCCTACCATAACATTCACCGCTACCGATGGATGTGAACGGGCGAACTGTGCCAGCACCTTTGGCAAAACACGGGTGGCTATATCTTCAGGTGACCCAAAACAGACGGTTCCTTCAATGCTGGGTGCTACAAACTGGCTGACAGCCTCTTCATTTAATCGAAGCAAACGACGGCTATAGCTTAGTAGTAACTCACCTTCAGAGGTTAATCGAACCTGTCGCGCCTCACGCAGGAACAGGCTTTTCCCCAATGTTTCTTCAAGACGTTTGATTTGCATGCTGACAGCTGCAGGAGAACGAAAAACCTGCTGTGCAGCGCGGCTGAAACTGCCACTTTCTGCAATAGCCACAAAGGATCGTAATAAATCGAATTCCAGTAAGGGCGGTGTATTTGTAAACAAAGACATAATCTTGTGGTTCAGTTTTATTGAATCATGAGTTTAGTGTTTTTAGTTTGATTAAACAATGCCTGAAACTCATTATCTGCTTCGAGGTCGCGACTCAATAACCTTTTAATCATCAACACCGTCATGAGTAGACGGTAAATAGAGGAAATACATTATGTCTAATCAGGGTCTATCAAACAATTTACCAACGATTATTGAGTTTAAATCTATACAGCAAGGCGTTAGATCAATACTGAGAAGATTTTCATTGTTCCAGGCTCTGAAGAACTGGCAACAGGCCTATAGTCGACGACAGAGATTATTAAACCTGCTCAACTATGATGATAATATGTTGGATGATATGGGTTATACACGCCAGGATTTATATTCTATTGCCAGGTTGCCACTGAGCGCTGATGCCCATCAGGTACTAAAGCGCCTAAAAGAGGAAAGAAAGATACCTCTACGTAAAAGATGATTAGTGCTTTTTAACACGAGTTATCAGTCACTAATTTTCAGGGTCAACAAATGTTGGCCCTGATCTATGGTAATTCAAATTAGGTTGTCTCTCAGGCTCTCAGACTGATGCACAATCAAGATGCAATTTTGCTGACATACGCATGCCTAGAAAAGGAAACAACCATACTCTGCAAAATGCGCCTTGAATCTGCATGTGTCAGGTTCCGCAGAGACATGTCTCAATTGATCAGAGCTGCCCTAAGTAAAATCTGCTTATTTACTTCCGAAGAATTTGGTCAGCCAACCTCTTTTCTTCTTTTCTGAATTAACCGATTGCATGTATTTTTTTACAGACTGTACATAGGCTGCATCATCATTGTTGATGTGATTGAATAACCACCGTGCAAGAAGGTTATGTAGATCTTCTGATATATCTTCACCCATTTTGGAGCGAGTTTGGAACTCAGATACACGTCGGACGAAAAGTTCGTGTACTTTTTTATGTGGACGGACAAATTCATATCCGGCGTCTTCAAGAAGAGCTTCCTCAAAACTTAAGTGAGACATCGTATAATCAACAGTCCCTTCAATAATATCATTTATAGCCTTAATATCCTTTTTTAGCCTGGCATCGTACAATTTATTTATATAATCAACAATGCGCCTATGCTGACTGTCAATTACCTCTATACCGGTATCCAGCTCCTTCGTCCATAACAAATGTCCCATCTATTATCATCTCTCTGTAAATCCATAATTTAGTATATATGGTATTACTTATATAGTGAAAAATCTAGCCACGAATCAGTGAAAAGTGAAAAATCTTCAGAATCCATTTCCGGTAAGTTCTCCTTGCAAATTTAGACTTTAAATTTTCACAGGGTCAGGAGTACAACACAATAAAATATATATCCCGCTTTAATCGGGATAGGTCTGATTGTATTTTGTAAACTATTGGATGACATATCTTGTCAGAATCAGTCCCAAAAACATTTAACCTGACCTTGCCGTTAATCAGTGCGAATTTAATGGATCTTCAATCAGACTAATTATTTGACGATGGAGATGAATGACTCTGACCCGTATACTGTACAGAGAATGAAATCTTTTCTGTGATTGGGTTTAGTAAAGTTTATAGATCACCGTGCCTGTCGCTTGTGATGACAGGAACAGAGGAAGAGTTGGTTATTGGTGATAAGCACAGGAGCAAGGTTTTATCAGTATGATCGGCTTTCGGCCGTAACCTCAAACCACTGGCTTTTAGCTGGTAGTCGTTGACATTGATAAGCGTAAAGAATGATACAGAATTAAACCTGGAGACTGCCAACCAGCGATTGCTAAAGATGAGATAGCAACTGGCTGCCGAACTATGATTGGCAAGACATTATAATTTAGTAAGGTAACACTCAACATGAATGGTGATGAACGTCCAATCTACGATGGCGAATCAACCTATGCGATAGTGAAATAGTAATCTCTAATATTCCATAAAAATCAAAGAGTAACCCTTAATTCCTAATAATGATTAATATCAATGAAGGAATTTGTATGAAATTTAAGTGATACATATATTTGTGTTAAATAATAATATGTGTATCATAAAGAGGTCGCTAATGCTAAATTATATTGAGGGGGCCTGTTGTGAATATCGATCAGGAACAGAAGTTTCAAGGCAAAATCGATGCTGAAGAAAAGATAGAACCCAAGGACTGGATGCCAGAAGCCTATCGTAAAAACCTCATCCGTCAGATTTCTCAACACGCGCATTCAGAAGTCATAGGCATGCAGCCAGAAGGCAACTGGATTACTCGCGCACCCTCACTACGCCGCAAATGTATTCTACTGGCCAAGGTTCAGGATGAGGGCGGTCATGGGCTGTATCTTTACAGCACTGCTGAAACTCTGGGTATCTCTCGCGAAGAGATGATTAAAGCGCTACAGGATGGATCGGCGAAATATGCATCCATCTTCAATTATCCAGCTCAAACCTGGGGCGATGTAGGCGCTATTGGCTGGTTGGTGGATGGTGCGGCTATTGTGAATCAGGTTTCTCTGCAGCGTACTTCCTACGGCCCGTATTCACGCAGTATGGTGCGTATCTGTAAAGAGGAAAGCTTCCACCAGCGCCAGGGGTATGAACTTATGCTGGCGCTTTGTCGCGGAAGTGCAGAGCAAAAGGCTATGGCACAGGATTCACTTAATCGTTTTTACTTGCCCTCATTGATGATGTTCGGTCCGCACGATACCGAATCTGCCCATTCAGCCCAGTCTATGAAGTGGAAGATTAAACGCGAAACCAATGATGATCTACGCCAGAAATTTATCGATCAGACCGCGCCACAGATTGAATTCCTGGGTCTTGAACATCCTGACAAAGACCTGAAATGGAATGAGGAAACCGGTCATTACGATCATGGCGATATCGACTGGAGTGAATTCTGGCGCGTTGTGAACGGTAACGGCCACTGCAACCGTCAACGCGTTCAACACCACATCAAGGTGCATGAAGAAGGTGCCTGGGTACGAGAGGCCCTCGTCAGTTATCAACAAAAGAAGAAAGCCAAAGCCGCCTGAGCGGATTAGGGGAGTTACTATGTCTACAGAAAATTTACAGTTATTTGAAGTCTTCCTGCGTTCTAAAAGAGGCCTTGACCATAAACATGTCGGTAGTCTGCATGCAGAAGATCATGAACAGGCGCTGGAATATGCACGCGACGTTTACACCAGACGCAGCGAAGGCGTCAGCATCTGGGTGGTGCGTTCGGATGATATCTGTGCCTCGCAGGAAGATGATAGCGAAAGCTTTTACGATCCCTCTAATGACAAGCCTTATCGACTGGCAACCTACTACCAGTTGCCCGATGAAGTTAACAACATGTAATGGGAGTGAATCATGAGTGATGAAGATTTAAAACAGACGACACTGAACTATGTTACCCGTCTGGGTGATGACGCTGTGGTTATTGGTCACCGGGTTTCAGAATGGTGTAGAAACGCACCGTTTCTGGAAGAAGACCTGGCACTGCAGAACGTGGCCTTAGATTTTATCGGTAGAGCACGTATGTATTATGGCTATGCAGCAGAGCTGGTGGATGATGGTCGTACAGAAGATGACTTCGCCTATATGCGTGATCATCGAGATTATCAGAACCTGTTATTGATGGAATTACCGCGTGGAGATTTTGCCTATTCCATGGTGAGGCAGTTATTTGTCGATGTGTATAACCTGCTGTATCTGCAACAACTGATGACATCTAAAGATGAAACCCTTGCAGCTATAGCGACCAAGGCAATAAAAGAGTCACAGTACCATTTGCGTCGTAGTCATGAATGGGTATTACGTCTCGGCATAGGCACCGATGAAAGTCATTCTCGTAGTCAAACCGCAGTAGATGATATCTGGGGTTTCACACATGAATTATTCGATGTGGATGCGCTGGAACAACAGATGGTAGATGCTGGCATAGGTGTTGATAGCTCATCATTAAAAGAGGCGTGGACAAAGCAGGTGAGTGCAATCCTGAATGAAGCCACACTAAAAATACCCGAAGAAGAATGGTTTGTTAGAGGAGGGCGTGAAGGCTATCACACTGAATATCTGGGCCAGATGCTCAACGAGATGCAATGCGTTCACCGTGCTTACCCTGGACAACAGTGGTAATTATGCCGGATGTTATTCCACTGGTTTCTGCAGAGTATTCAGAACGTCTGACACGACGTGATGCATCTGCTCTTGGTCATATATGGGATTTACTGGATCAGGTTAAAGACCCTGAAATCCCTGCCTTAAGTATCTGGGATTTAGGTGTACTCACGCAGATAGAAAACAGGGACGATACCATTGTGATTTCCATCACGCCAACCTATTCAGGCTGCCCCGCCATGGATGTTATCCGTGAAGACGTCAGCAAAGCACTAGATGACGCGGGCATTGATAACTATAAGATCAAACTGGTGCTGTCACCAGCATGGAATACCAACATGATGTCGCCGGAAGGACGTAGTAAATTACGTGAATATGGCATTGCACCACCTGTTGATAACGCAGCCTGTGCGAATGGACAATGTATAAAAATAACCTGTCCGCACTGTGGCTCTAATAATACAAACAAACTATCGGAATTCAGCTCAACAGCCTGTAAAGCCCTGTACCAATGCAGCGATTGTCAGGAGCCCTTCGATTACTTTAAGCATATTTGAGGATGAAAGAATGTCAGATACCAATTTCTATAAACTGACTATTGCCGATGTAAAACCCGAAACCGATACCGCTGTTTGTGTCAGTTTTGATGTGCCGGAACAATACGCTGATAAATTCCATTTTATACAGGGGCAGTTTTTAACTTTGAAAGCAAATATAGAAGGTGCTGAAGTAAGACGATCCTATTCAATCTGCTCAGGGGTGAATGACAAACGCTTAAGGGTAGGGATCAAGCGCGTTAAGGGAGGGGTATTCTCAAACTATGCAAACGATAATTTTAAGGTGGGTGATCAGTTAGAAGTCATGCCACCACAGGGGAGCTTCTACACGGATATTGATAGCAGTCAATCTAAAAAATACATGTGTATAGCTGTGGGTAGTGGTATCACTCCCATCATGTCGATCATAAAAACCGTATTAGAAGGTGAGCCTGATAGCCAGGTCACTTTAATCTATGGTAACCGCCGCAGTAACGCCGTGATGTTTAAGGATGAGCTTAGCTTTATCAAAAACAAATATCTGTCACGTTTCCAGTGGATCAATATCATGGATGAAGAAGATCAGGGTACAGAGCTGCTTAATGGCAGAATAGATAACGCAAAAGGTGCCGCACTGCATAAGAGTAAGTTGATCAATATACTGGATACTGATGAAGCCTTTATCTGTGGCCCTGAAGCCATGATGTCAGAAGTCTCAAGAGGGTTTCGTTCATCGGGTCTTTCTGATGATCAAATCCATTACGAACTGTTTTCCAACTCATCGGAAGATTCAGAGAAGATACTGCAAAAAGCCCATCAGCGTATCGAGACCTATGGCGAAGAAAAAACATCAAGGGTCACCATCATCGCCGATGGCCGTTCGATCGCATTTGACTTAACTACAGTAGGTGAAAATATTCTGGATGCAGGCATGCATAATGGTCTGGAATTACCTTATTCCTGTAAGGCTGGTGTCTGCTCCACCTGTAAATGTAAACTGGTCAAAGGTGAAGTGGATATGGATATCTCTCATGGACTAGAATCGCATGAAATTGAAGCGGGCTATATCCTGAGCTGTCAGGCGCACCCGATTTCAGATGAAGTTATAGTGGATTTTGATCAGCGCAATTAATCTCGTTGATATATTTGATTATTTCTTTTTGTCATCGTCATTACCACTTTTTAGGGCTAATACGATAACTCCAATGACCAGTAAAATGATAATTGCATAAATAGTTAGATACATAATGCTAATAATCTATAATTTGCTGATGTAGTTTGAAACTTCAATAAGATTGTCATCAGGGTCTCTAAAATAAATTGATTCAATTTTCCCTGTAGCACCGGTTCGAGCTACTGGGCCCTCCAGTATCGTTACATTACATTTATTCAAATGATCAATTGCCTGTTGTATCGATTGTTCAATAATAAAGCATAAATCAGCACTACCGCTTTTCACATTAGCTGCTTTGGGTTCAAATTCATTACCCAGTTGATGTAGATTGATCTTCTGATTTCCAAAGGTCAATGCAACCCTACCTTCGCCAAACACTTGTTTGTTCATCCCCAGTACTGTGGTATAAAAATCAACTGCTTTTTCGATATCTTTAACAGTCAATACAAGGTGATCTAATCGATTGACCTGCAACATGTCGTATACCCATTCTATCTGTAGCGGCCAATTATAAATCATTTCGTATTTATTACAGACATAGGAAAAAAATTAGCTAAAATACGCAGCGTTAAAAAACAAAGAAAATGGAACTATGACAATCCTTGGGATAGACCTGGGTACAACGAATAGCGCTTGTGCAGTATGGAAGGATGGCAAGACTACGCTCATCCCCAATCAGTTAAATGAATTTCTCACACCCTCTGTGGTGGGTATAGACGAGGAGGGTGAAATCCTGGTCGGCACCTCGGCCAGGCACCGTCTGATCAGCCACCCTCGGAATACTGTTTCAGTATTCAAGCGTTACATGGGTACAGATTACACGATCGATCTGGGTAAGCGTAGCTTTACAGCTGCAGAACTCTCGTCATTGTTGTTACGCAGTCTTAAGGAAGATGCAGAAGCCTATCTTGGCGAGACTATTACCCATGCGGTTATCAGCGTACCTGCTTATTTCAATGATGTTCAGCGCAAGGCGACTAGACTAGCTGGAGAGCTGGCTGGTTTAAATGTAGATCGTCTGATCAATGAGCCCACTGCTGCTGCTATGGTTTACGGTCTGCATGATAGACGAGATGGCATACAGTTTCTTATTCTTGATCTGGGTGGAGGTACCTTCGATGTTTCACTGGTTGAGTATTTCGATGGTGTGATCGAGGTACATGCTTCATCGGGTGATAACCACCTGGGCGGTGAAGATTTCCTTGAGATTCTGGTGAATCATTACTTCGAAAAAACAGGGATTGTTAAAAGTTCTTTAACAAGCAAAGAATTACAACGCCTGTACGAAGTACTGGAAGGCGCCAAGCGCAAATTAAGTTCTGAACGCGAGGTTGTTGTAGAACAGGCTGTGAAATCGCAGCATCAGCCTTTCAGCCTGACTCGAGATGAGTTTGATCGCATCGTGCAACCTTTGCTACACCGGGTGCAACTGCCTGTAGAACGTACCTTACGGGATGCTGGCGTCAGCCCGGGTGAGATTGACGAAGTAGTGCTTGTTGGAGGAGCGACCCGGATGTTTGCTTTCCGCTCACTGGTCACCCGAATGTTTCGTCGTATGCCTGCTGCAAATATTGATCCTGATCTAGTGGTCGCTATGGGGGCAGGAATCCAGGCCGGTCTGAAGCAGAAGCATGCAGACCTTGATGATGTGGTGTTGACCGATGTTTCACCTTATACGCTAGGCGTTGAGATTATCAATCATGGAGATACCAATGAAAAGCAGGGTGGGCTATTCATGCCCATTATTGAGCGTAACTCAATCGTACCGGTTAGTGTTGAGCGTAATCTTTATACCGTTAACGATAATCAAACAGAGGTTGTTATTAATGTCTATCAGGGTGAGAGCCGTCTGGTTAAAAATAACGTACATCTCGGTGAGCTTGAAGTAAAGGTTCCGAAGGCCAAAGCAGGCGAAGAATCTTTGACTGTACGCTACAGCTACGACATGAACGGATTACTTGAAGTTGATGTGATGGTCAATTCAACCGGTAAAGCTCATCACATCACCATTGTTAATTCAGCCAGCGGTTTGTCAGATAAAGAGATGGAAAAATCTCGAGAGAAACTCGCCAAATTAAAATTTCATCCACGTGAACAGGCAGAGAATCGGGCTTTTATTGCTCGCGCTGAACGTTTGTATGAATGTTCTTTAGGGGAAAAGCGCGATTATATTAGTAGAATACTATCGCAGTTTGAACAGGTACTTGAAAAACAGAATTCTGTCGAAATTAAAAAGGCTGCTGCACAGTTCAGTGAAATTCTCGATAGTCTCGAAGAAGATAATCTCTTCTTATGAGTTATTGGGAAATTCTGGGTGTCGCTAAGACTTGCGACCTTAAGGCTATCAAGCGGGCCTATGCTGCTAAATTAAAGGTCACCAAACCGGATGAAGATCCTGAAGGTTTTAAATGCCTGCATGCCGCCTATAAACAGGCTTGCAAATATGCCAGAAGTAATGTTTCGGTAGAGGAAGAAGCCGTTGCACCGCCAGTGGAGGTCTCAACACATAATGAAACACAGCTTAGCGAAGAATGGACAGCCAGCGATGAAGAACCCCAGACTGAAGAGGATTTTCAGTTTGTTATAGACCCACCTGATCAATCTCCAATTGAGCATTCTTCCAAATACAGCAGTGAAGACGATGCTTATCAACAGGAGCTGAAAGAGATTGCCAGTGCTGATCTGGATGAAGAGTATGCTTTTTTACAGCAACAGTGGCAGGAAATCACGGCGTTGGTTGATGAAGTCACCGCTAATGATAAAACTATGAATGATACCGAGGCCTGGGCGTTTCTGAATGATCGAGATGCATTATTAGATCTGCAGTTCAAATCAGAGTTATCAAACTTTATCTTTCAACGCCTGAATGATCGACTGAGCGAGATGCAACCTAAACCAGTACTCAATAATGAGGTGTTTCAATTTTTAGATAGCCTGTTCCTCTGGAGTGATCGTAGCGACTTACTAGAAGAGGCGTTAGGGCATGAAGCGGTTGATAATGTTATGCAAGCCCTGCTTGCAGTTAGTGAGCAAAAAATTCAATGGACATCACCCAAAGTTCATAAAGGAGAAATGATTGCCTGTAATTACTTTGCACGACTGTTCTCAACATTTCTTGACTGGCTGTTGCTGGGGTTTATTGCTGTTGTCCTGAGTAAAATGGGACTGCCAATTCTGAGTACCAACAGCGATGGGAGAATGCTCGATTTCATTGCTGGTGTTCTATTCTACATTGCATTGGCTCCTCTCATGGAAGCCAGCCCTTTACAGGGTACTCCCGGAAAAATTCTCTTCGGCATGAAAGTGGTTAATAACAATGGACGCAGGTTAAATATTCTGCATGCGCTGTTACGCTCTTTTATGTTTACTCTTGTTGTAGCTGCTTTCAAGATAACTATCTGGATAACGATATTTATCAAAGACCACCGGCTGTTGCATGACCGCTTTAGTTATTCAATGGTGATCAAGCGTTGAATCTAGAAAAATTATCTGAAAGGAGCTAGATTTATTTCCTCAATCTCACAGACTGCCTTAATGGTTGGGTGAGAACTCAAACGCTTTAAATAAGCAGCTAGATGGCTAAACGTTAAGGGTGATTTCTCAATTGGCAATGACCACTCGGCCAACATAAATAAGAAGAAATCACAGGCGGTAATCTGACTTCCAAGCAGATAGTCTTTGTCTGATAATTGATCATTAATGACAGATAACGCTTCAGCTATACGCTCATCCTGTGCGGATATAACCGCAGTAATTCCATTTTCATCAGTAGTATGCAGTTGAGGGTAATACCGCACCATCAGTTCAGCCTGAAGTGTATTATTCAGATAGGCGAGCCATTGAAAAAATAATGGGCGTTGTTTAGATCCTAACGCTGGAATCAAACCATGTTCAGGATGTTGTTCGCATAGATGAATACAGATAGCAGGACTTTCAAAAATAGCCTGACCATCGTCTATCAGTGTAGGAATTCGGCCAGCGGGATTAAGTTTGAGATATTCACTGGATTTCTGGTAATTATTGCTTCTGTCTACCAACAGTAACTCATATTCTAACCCCATATGGAAAAGCAGAAAATGAGGCGCAAGGCTTGCATTGTTTGGGTAATAATAAAGCTGGTACATAGTAGATTTTTTATTGTAAGGGATATTTTTTAATTCTTTTGCAGCGATGTTCTCGCAACCATTATTGTAGCAAAATCCAGAGCACTGCCTGCCACTAAGTCCATCAATCTTTTGGAGAGTTCATCATTACTGCAGGGCCAGGTGAAAATTGAGGGCTGCATTAGCGGTGATAAATACAACTATTGTTGGCCATTCGATTGCCCAGTAACACATTTGGAATTCTTCATAGACGTTTTAAAATACACTTAAGGTTACCAGTAATTTTTCGTTTTGAACGAGAACTGAATCCAAAGTAGCCTTTGCAAGTTTGTGTTTAAGATTATCATCTCTCAATTTATAAACAGGTCGTGATGACAAAAACTTTGACACGATAGCCTGTGCTATTTTCTTTATTTTGGGATGATATTTTTCGGCAATTCCATTTATTTTCAGGTCTACGATGACAGGGTTATCCATGTAAAACGCGCCTTCGTCAGGCTTATAGGAAATACTTCCGGTTATATTTGTTAACCCATTTCCTTTGATTCCACCGGGAGCAATGGCTTCGATGTGGGTCTGAATACCGAATTCATTGGAACCTTCTATGAGGTCTAATTTAGGTTCTGTAATGATTACTGTCACGAAAAACTTCTTCTTTTCAAGAGGCATCATGCCTTCGACTTTTTCCTGAAGCTCTACCTCTGTGAATTCTTTTGTGTATGAGAATGCATAGGCAACATTTGCCATGAATAAAAATATAATTCCAATCAGGTATTTCATATAAAGGTCCATGTTATGTTTAGAGAACTTCTGATTTATTGAGTGCTTCCTTTGTTTTCGTTTCCTATGAGCAGAAGTTGAGTAGATGATTTATCAGCCTGATATCTTCTCATGTAAGTTTTTATGCATCAATGGGTCTAAGGAATCTCTGATTTTTCAGAGATTAGCTAAATATTAAGGGTGATTTTATATGCGGGATATGACTGAAGGGGTGAGATAAGTTGTCCAAATATCTACTTATCTCTCATCTTTAGGATTAGGTATAAAGGCTATCTTATTGATTTAGCAGGTTTTCTATAGTCCAAGATTTCTTGTTAAAACTTCTGCAGATTTGATAACCCGTTTGGTACGATACAGATCTGGATGCTTTTGTTCGTCCGTGAAACCAGCAGGATCTTCAGATACTGTGCTTACAAACCAGGAGATTTCTGGTCTTTTTTCACCCAGATGTTTCTTTAATGTGGTTGTAGTAATTCCTAATGCTTTGGCCGCTGCATTGTAGGTGCAGCGAGTAGTAACTTCATTCAGGTAATCAATTACAAGGGTGACTTTGTCTTCCATTTTACAACGCTATGGGTGATTTTTCGGGTGTTTATGTTAACAGATTTCAAGACAGCCCGTACGAATCAATATGACAAAAGGGTTAAATCAACCGGTTTTCTGTTAGCACAGGTTCCCTTTTAAGTATAATAAGCACTAGAAATGCTATAAATTCGAGAACAAATGAGTCGATATTCAAAAAAGAAGAAAGTTTCTCCAGAAACCCAGAGCGAAGCACTGCAGGTCGCCAAAGCCACACAACGACCAGGTCAAACCAAAGAGCAAACCCGTCTTATCGCCCAGGGTATTCAGAAAGGCATTGATCAGTACAAGAAACAACATAAAGCCAAAGCACGGGAGCTGGATAAACGGATCAAGGCAACACAGCAGAAAGCTGATTCGGATGATGAAGTCCAAATCAGGACAGAAACCCAAGTTGTGTACAGGCAGCATTGGCTACCCTGGCTGTTGTTGCTTCTGTCCTGGATTGGCGGAGCTGTGTTTTACTTTGGTGGCATAGCCTTACTTTTCGGCAACTAACGTAAGTACATCGTAATTGGCTACCAGCTCACCTTCATCGTTGATGATGGTGGTATCCCAGCGTACTTCACCATAGTTTTCGGTTTCTCTATTGACCTTTTCCTTACAGGTAAACTGTACCTGGAGTACAGCACCAGCATATACCGGTTTGCTAAAGCGCAGGTTATCCATCCCATAGTTGGCTAATACCGGACCTTCATCGGGCCATACAAACAATCCCGCTGCCATCGATACCAGAAAGTAGCCATGCGCCACGCGATCTTCAAAAAACGGGTTACGTTTGGCCGCTGCTTCATCCATATGCGCATAAAACTTGTCACCGGATAACTCAGCAAAGGCCTCTATGTCTTGCAGTGTAATCGTGCGTTTATCGGTCACAACCGTATCGCCGATCTCCAGTTCATTAAAGTGCTTTTGAAAAGGATGGATGCTGTCGGTATTACGTTTGCTGCCTTTTAGCCAACGTCCGGTGATAGCGCTTAGCATATCCGGTGAACCCTGAATGGCTGTGCGCTGCATATAGTGTTTTACGCCACGTATACCGCCCATTTCTTCGCTACCACCTGCGCGACCAGGACCGCCATGAATCAAGTGGGGCAGGGGGGATCCATGTCCGGTTGATTCTTTGGCACATTCTGAATTGAGTACCAGCACTCGACCATGATAGGCGGCTATACCAAGGCTTAGCTCGGTAACGACATCAGGATTATTGGATATGATAGAGCCAACCAGTGAGCCTTTACCCAGAGCTGCAAGTTGTATCGCGTGTTCCTCATCCTTATAGGGCATCAATGTACTGATGGGACCGAAGGCTTCAATATCATGGGCATTTGTTGCATCTGGGCTATTGGCACACAGGAGTACGGGTGACATGAAGGCACCTTTATCCATATCCGCATCAATTAAATCGGCCGAAGTCGACGATTCACCATAAATAATCTCATTTTCTTCAGATAGTCGTTTGAGCTGCTGTAGTACATCCTCACGCTGATCAAGTCCAGCCAGAGCACCCATTCGTACCGATTCATTGGCAGGGTTGCCTATAGAGGTTTTAGCGAGTCTCTCCATCATTGCCTGTGCCACTGCATCGAGTTTATCTGCAGGTATCAGTGCGCGTCGAATGGCAGTACATTTCTGTCCACACTTGACAGTCATTTCGCGAGTGACTTCCTTGATATACAGGTCAAACTCGCTGGAACCTGGCTCTACATCGCTACCGAGTATAGAGCAGTTAAGAGAATCAGCTTCCATGAAGAAACGAACAGCATTTTCAACAATTGCGGGTGTTTGTTTGAGTTTTAACCCGGTAGAAGCGGAGCCGGTAAAGCTGACTGCATCCTGAAAATCCAGATGGTTTAATAGATCACCCGTTGATCCGGATATTAACTGTACCGAGCCTTCGGGCAGGATTTTGGATTCAATGATGTGCCTGAACATGAGTTCGGTCAGATAGGCTGTTTGAGTGGCAGGTTTAACAATCATCGGCACACCGGCCAGAATTGTGGGCGCCAGTTTTTCCAGCATTCCCCAGCAGGGGAAATTAAATGCATTGATGTGCACAGCGACCCCTTTTATCGAGGTATAGATATGATGTGCCGTAAAGCTGCCATTGCGAGAGATTGTTTCCTGTTCACCATCTATATATACCTGACTGTTAGGCATCTCGCGTCGACCCTTGCCAGAGAATACAAACAGGGTACTGATACCGCCTTCAATATCGATCCATGAGTCGGTTCGTGTTGCACCTGTGGCTGCTGATAGTGAATAGTATTGTTCTTTTCTATCCATCAGATACTTGCCGAGCTCTTTAAGCATCAATGCTCTTTGGTGGAAGGTATATTGACGTAGAGCAGGACCGCCAACAGTTCGTCCATAATCCAGCATCGCTTTGTAGTCCAGGCCAGAGCTTGATATTTCAGCGACTTCATCTCCATTGATAGCGTTTCTTAACAACACTCCTGAAGAAGGAGATTGATACCATTCACCATAGGCGTAACTTTGTAGTTTCATTTTGTTTCCCTGGAATTTATTTTGATGTCATTGCGAGTACCCAAAGGACATAAACTTCGCGTGGCAATGACAATATAAGAAAGTCAGATTATTTAAGGTTTCGAGTATCAACTACTCGCTGCGCTTTACCCTCGGAACGCTTAATAGAATTCTCATCCCCTACATTTATCTGGGTACTCACACCTATAAATGATTTGATATGGTGTTGTAGTTCTTTTGCGATGTTCTCACGCTCACTGCTTCCGATATCATTACTGCGAACCTCTACATTAACGCTGAGGTTATCAAGATTTTTGCTGCGTGAAATCTCAATCAGATAATGTGGCGATAGCTTATCGATTTTGAGGATCTGCTCTTCAATCTGCGATGGAAATACATTCACGCCACGGATAATCATCATGTCATCACTACGACCTGTAATCTTGTCCATACGGCGCATGGTACGTGCAGTTCCCGGCAACAGGCGTGTCAGGTCTCGTGTGCGATAGCGTATGATGGGCATGGCTTCCTTAACCAGTGAGGTGAAGACCAACTCACCTTCTTCACCATCTGGCAGTGATGACAGTGACTGGGTATCAACAATTTCAGGATAGAAACAGTCTTCCCAGATAGTGGGACCATCTTTGGTTTCCAGACATTCCTGAGCAACACCAGGACCGATAACTTCAGACAGCCCATAGATATCAACCGCCTGTAAGCCCATGCGCTCTTCAATTTCTGAACGCATGGCATTGGTCCAGGGCTCAGCACCGAAAATGCCAATGCGCAGAGAGGTGTGTCTGGGATCAATGCCCTGACGATCAAACTCATCTGCCAGATTCAGGCAGTAGGATGGGGTTACCATGATGATGTCCGGTTCAAAATCTGTGATCAACTGAACCTGTTTTTCAGTTTGTCCACCAGACATGGGAATGACTGTACAGCCCAGTTTTTCCGCACCGTAATGTGCGCCTAAACCACCTGTAAATAGGCCATAACCATAGGCTACATGAACTCGATCTCCTGCACGACCACCTGCAGCACGAATAGAACGTGCAACCACATTGGCCCAGGTTTCGATGTCTCCTTTGGTGTATCCAACCACTGTCGGTTTACCGGTTGTTCCACTGGATGCATGCACACGTACTACATCTTTCATAGGTACGGCAAAAGTACCGAACGGATAGTTATCTCGTAAATCCTGCTTGGTCGTGAAGGGGAACTTATTGATATCTTCCAGATGTTTTAAATCAGTGGGATGGACACCCGCTTCACTAAATTTAGTACGGTACATAGGGACGTTGTAATAGGCGTGATCCAGCGTCCACTTTAATCGTTTTAGCTGAAGTGCCTGTAATTCATCAATGCTGGCTTTTTCTATTGGCTCCAGTTCTATGCTGGTATCAAAATCTATGGCCATGGATAGATTCCTCCTATGGTTATTTTAGAGTTATATTCTTTCAATAATGGTAGCGATTCCCTGACCTACACCAATACACATTGTGCATAAAGCGTATCTGCCACCGGTTCTGGTTAATTGTCTGGTCGCTGTAGTGATTAAGCGGGCACCACTCATGCCTAATGGATGTCCCAGTGATATTGCGCCGCCGTAGGGGTTCACCTGTTCGGCATCATCCGCTAGTCCGAGATCTCTGATTACTGCCAGAGCCTGTGCGGCAAAGGCTTCATTCAATTCAATGATATCCATTTGATCTAAAGTCAGGCCGGTCAGCTTTAATACCTTTTTAGTCGCAGGTGAGGGACCAAACCCCATGATGCGAGGTTCCACACCAGCTACTGCCATTCCAACAACACGGGCCAGAGGTTGCAGACCATTGGCATTAGCGGCCTGTTCGTTAGCAATCAACATGGCACAGGCACCGTCATTTACACCGGAGGCATTACCAGCGGTAACGGAACCCCCTTCACGAAAGGGCGTAGGTAATTTAGCCAGAGCTTCCAGTGTAGTTGACGCTCTCACGTGTTCATCGAGCGTAAAAATAATAGGGTCTTTTTTACCTTGTGGGATATGGACAGGAATAATTTCATCATCAAATAACCCCTGCGCCTGTGCTGCAGCCGTTTTCTGTTGCGAGCGATAAGCAAATAGATCCTGGTCCTCACGGGAGATATTAAAGTCTTCGGCTACATTCTCTGCAGTTTCCGGCATAGACTCTGTCCCGTATAACTGTTTCATAAGTTTATTGGGAAAACGCCAGCCTATGGTGGTATCGTAGATTTCTGCATTTCGACTAAAGGCTGAGGTAGCTTTAGGCATAACAAAGGGCGCCCGCGACATGGATTCTGCGCCACCAGCAATCATTAAACTGCATTCACCAGCTTTGATAGCTCGTGCAGCGGTACCCACTGCATCCATACCGGAACCACATAAACGGTTGATAGTAGTACCCGCAATAGAGACCGGTAAACCTGACAGCAACGCAGACATGCGGGCGATATTACGGTTACATTCACCAGCCTGATTGGCATTGCCATAAATAACATCATCTAGCTGTTCCCAGTCTACCCCTGGGTTTCTTTCCATCAGAGCTTTTATAGGGATGGCACCTAGATCATCCGGGCGCACGCTGGACAGGGTGCCAGCATAACGGCCAATAGCAGTTCTTATCGGGTCGCATATATAGGCTTCAGTCATTGTTGTTCTCCAGATTGAGGGATTACCTGTCCTTTGATTTGGTAGGATTTACCGCGAAATAAGGCGATGAGATCACCGTTCTGTTTGTTAATTTCGACATCGTATATGCCGGTACGTCCAGCACGGGATCTTTCTCTGGCAACGGCGATAAGTTCGTCGTCAATGGCAGCAGGAGCCATGAATTCGATGTTACACCCTGCAGCAACTGTAGCCTTATTGCTACTATTACAGGCATAGGCAAAAGCAGAATCAGCAAGCGTAAAGATTAACCCGCCATGACAGATATCGAGCCCGTTTGTCATTTCTTTTTTAACAATCATACTAAGTCTCGCATAGCCCTGACGGCTTTCGATAATTTTTATATCTAATAATCGAGAAGCATCATCATTAGCATACATTGCCTGGCTGACTGCCTGTGCCAGTTGATCGGGATCGGTATAAGTTTCACTCATGGAATGATTTTCCCGCTGCTGCAAGACGTACGATTAAAGGCGAGGTACGATAACGGTCTTCGCCATAGTTCTGTGACAGGTTATCCAGTACATCCAGTACCTTATCGACACCAATCTGATCTGCCCAGGCCAGAGGGCCAGCCGGGTAGTTCACGCCGCCCTGCATTGCAATATCAACAGCTCGGATACTACATACCTGTTGATTGACAGCATCGGCACCTTCATTGGCGAGCATACAAACTGTACGCATGACACAAAGTCCGGCAATATCATCGATCTGAGTAACCTTTTTGCCGGTTGCCTGAAGTAATCCTGTGATCTCATCAATCGCTGTTTGTTCAGCCCTGTCTGAAGCAGCAATGACCAGACGTGGTGTTGTTTCATAACTCAGAGCGAGATCGAGCAAAATCAAATTGTCAGTATTTTCTATGGTGGAGCGAACGGTAGCCATCTGTCCGTCAGATTGCACGAGTACGGCATTATCGGTGAGGATAGAAAACTCGTCACCTTCTACACGTGTGACATCAACACCGGCCCCTTTAAGCAATTCATAAAAAGTATCTGCCAGTGGTGAATCACCAGTAATAGTGGCTTCAGCTGGAGCAGTGCAGGGGTTGCAACTACTAACAGCAGGTTTTTCAGCACCTTCAGAATAGTTGTAAAAACCACGGCCACTCTTCTGACCCAGATAGCCGCCATCAACCAGTTCCTTTTGAATCAACGAAGGCAGGAAACGCTGGTCGCCATAGTAGGCATCAAATACCGAACAGGTAACCGCGTAATTGACATCATGACCAATGAGATCCATCAACTCGAAGGGTCCCATACGGAATCCACCACAGTCACGCATGATGGCATCGATAGTGGCAGGTTCTGCAGCACCTTCCTGCAACAGTCGCAGGCCCTCGGCATAGAATGGACGGGCCACACGATTAACAATAAATCCGGGAGTCGATTTGGCATGCACTGCCTGCTTGCCCCAGGCTTCGGCCGTGTGATAAATGTCTTCAGCTATTGAGTGATCTGTTGCCAGACCACTGATAATTTCCACCAGCTTCATGATGGGGGCCGGGTTAAAGAAATGCATACCTAGCAGTCTTTCAGGGCGTTTTAATCCCGCAGCAATGGCAGTCACTGATATTGATGAAGTGTTGGTTGCCATAATTGCTTCATCTGATGCGATGTCCTCCAACTGTTGAAACAGTTGTTGCTTAACATCCAGGCGTTCAACAATAGCCTCGATAAAAAGTGTGGCTGCTGCCAGATCTTCGATATTAGTAACGGGAGAAATACGGGCAATTAATTCATCGCGTTGCTGTTGCGTCATACGACCACGTTGTACCAGTTTATCCAGACCTCTGGCGGTATTATCTATACCTTTCTGAGTAGCACCTTCGGCTACATCAAACAGCAATACAGAATGCCCCGCTTTGGCAGCAACCTGTGCAACACCAGCACCCATGGTACCTGCGCCAATGACGGCGATTATTTTAGAACTATCTAGAGCAGGCATATTTATTGACCGGTAAATTTAGCTTCGCGTTTATTCATAAATGCATTGACACCTTCACGGTAATCCTCTGTGCGGCCGGCTATTCTCATCATGTCTCGTTCAAGATCCAGTTGTTCATCCAGAGTGTTACTCATAGAGGCATGCAGGGTGCGTTTGATATAACCAAGACCTTTGGTTGGTTGGGTGGCGAGAAACTTAGCCTGTTGTTCGGCCTCCAGCATCAGTGCGTCATCATCCACGCACTTCCATATCATGCCCCAGGCTTCTGCTTTCTCAGCAGGGATTTTTTCGGCGAGCATCGCCATACCCATTGCACGTGCATGACCGACAAGACGGGGCAGGGTCCAGGAGCCGCCGGTATCAGGAATTAATCCTATCTTACTGAATGATTGTATAAAAGAGGCAGAGCGAGCGGCATACACTATATCGCAGGCCAGTGCCAGACTGGAACCCGCTCCAGCTGCCACACCATTGACTGCACAGATAACCGGTTTTTCCAGCTTCTTGATACTTCGGATTAATGGGTTGTAGTTACGCTCTACAGAGGCACCAAGATCAGGCATTGCTTCATCGGCTGAGACATCGCGGTCGGATAAGTCCTGTCCAGCACAGAAACCACGACCGCTGCCGGTAATCAATAGACAGCGAATCTCATCGTTTCTGGAAACTTCCTTCATGCATTCGCGTATTTCAGTATGCATCTGTTGATTAAAACTATTGAGTTTGTCAGGGCGATTAAGTACCAGTTTTGCAACGCCATCTTTGACATCAAATAATAGGGTTTCTAAGCTCATTGTAATTTCCGGTTATTTACCTTTGAATTCAGGCTTACGTTTTTCCATAAAGGCCTGTATACCTTCATTGCGATCTTCTGTACTAGCCAACATAACGAATGTTTTGCGTTCGAAATCAAGCCCGGCACTGAGTGTGGTTTCAAATGCCTTGTTCAGACAGGCTTTAGCCTGTTGCACAGCGAGAGGAGATTTACTAGCGATAGTTTTAGCAAGTGCAAACGCTCTTTCCAAAGTTAATTCGGGCTGCGTAACTTCAGCTACCAGGCCGGCAGAGCGTGCAGTATCTGCATCTATAAATTCACCGCTAAGTACCATTTTTGTGGCCAGTGCTTTACCAACGGTTTTGATTAATCTTTGTGTTCCACCAGCACCGGGTATGATGCCAAGATTGATTTCAGGCTGTCCGAACTGAGCATTTGAGCCAGCGATGATAATGTCTGCATGCATAGCAAGTTCACATCCACCACCCAGAGCAAAGCCATTAACAGCAGCAATAATGGGTTTGGGAAATGCTGCGATATTTGCCCAATGCTGTGGTCGAACATCCAGTAAGGTGTCGGTCATATTCATTGATGACATTTCAGCAAGGTCTGCACCGGCGGCAAATACCTTCGGCCCACCGCTTATTACTACGCAATGAATTGTGTCGTCTTTACGAAAGTTGTCTAATACATCTGCAATCTCACCAAGTAGTGCGGTGGTTAATGCATTTCTTGCTTCTGGTCTATTCAGGGTGATACAGGCAATACCTTGCTCGCTATCATCCACTAGAATGTAATTGTAAGCTTTCAAAGCTCCCCCCTGTGTCTACAAAAGTGCTTTATTATATGTCGCTTGAATATACACGAAAAAATCAAATAGATACACAATATATCAATCTATTTGTAAAATGTGTATCATAAAAAACCTTAAGATTTTTAAAGGAAACCACGTATGGCCTGTTATGCAATCGACGGTATTACTCCTGTCATAGATAGCAGTAGTTTTGTGCATCCATCTGCTACCGTGATCGGAGATGTTATTATCGGCCCCGATTGTTATGTTGCACCTAATGCCGTGTTAAGAGGGGACTTTGGACGCATTCAATTGATTGAGGGTGTGAATATCCAGGACACCTGTGTGATGCATGGTTTTCCCAATACGGTTACGCTGGTAGAAAAAAACGGGCATATCGGACACGGGGCTGTTTTACATGGTTGTGTTATCAAGGAGAATGCACTTGTCGGAATGAATTCAGTGATTATGGATGGAGCTATCATTGGTGTATCGTCTATCGTTGCTGCAATGAGCTTCGTTAAAGCAAATGAAGTGATTGCTGATAAAACTCTGGTTGCAGGATCACCGGCACGAACTATAAGGGAACTTAGTGAAGAAGAAATTAACTGGAAGATTGAGGGTACAAAAGATTACCATCGTCTCACAAAGCGCTGCTTTGAATCGTTAAAGGAAGTTGAACCCCTGACTAAACTTGATGCAGATCGAGCACAACTCGATGTTTCAGATTCAATCCCACTGTATAAAACCAGACATAAAGAATAGTTTTTTAATTTAAGGATAATCAGTTGTGGCTAATAAAAATTTTAACAAGCTGGTAACAGAAATAATCGACATCTATGCCGAGTCACAGATTGTTCATTCAAATTCCTTGATACTGACAATCTTTGGTGACTTTGTCTCCGCTCATGGAGGTACTATCTGGCTGGGTAGTTTGATCAAGCTGGTCAGTCGCCTGGGTATCAATCAGCGGCTGGTTCGTACTTCGGTATTTCGATTAACTGAAAAGGGCATACTGCAATCGAAGCAGGTGGGTAGGCGTAGCTTCTATTCATTAACAGATAAAGGCTTTCGTCAGTATTCATCCGCTGCTGAAAGAATCTATCGCTATCATGACTATAAGTGGAATGGCGAGTGGTGCCTGGTGTTTACTACGCTTGAGAATCTGCCTAAAAAAGAGCGCGAACGTTTTCAGAACGAATTAATCTGGCTTGGTTTTAACCGGCTTGCAAATGGCGTGTATGCTCATCCTCTGGTAGCCCTGGAGGAAGTGCACAAGGTGGTCAAGGAAATGAGTCTGGAAGATTCTGTGGTGGTTATGCAGTCACGTTCCAGTGGAGATGAGTCATTGAATGCGTCGAGCAATCTGATTAAGTCCAGTTTTAATGTTTATGCTATGAAAGATGAATATCAGGATCATATTGATTTCTTTAAAGGGGTTTTAAAAAGCGCAGAATCCAGTGCACAAAAATCTGATGAAGCCTGTTTCCTTATCCGGCTTTTACTGATTCATAAATATCGCCGAATTCTAATGCGAGAACCTGAAATTCCTCACGAACTGATGCCTGCTGAATGCCTCAGCCATGAAGCCAGGGAAATCACCGAAAGGCTGTATAAACTGATCTGTAATCAGGCTGAAGATTATTTTATGGAAATTGCCGAGTCTGAGTCGGTAAATCTGCCGGAAGTTAACGCTGAATATTTTACCCGTTTTGGTGGTATCCCACCTATGAATGGATAAGCTAGCCTTATCCGTAAAGCCACTGGGGAAGAAACAGCGATATAGCCGGTATCAGAGTGATTAAGGTAAGACGAATAATATCCGCAAACCAGAAGGGCGTAACGCCTTTAAAGATGGTACCTGTTTTTACATCCTTTAAAACACCGCTTAGAACAAATACATTCAGTCCTACCGGTGGTGTTATCAGGCTGATTTCAGTCACTACAACCACTACGATTCCAAACCACACCAGATCGAATCCCAGGCTTTGTACAAGGGGGTAAAAAATAGGCACTGTCAAAAGCAGCATAGACAGACTTTCAAAAACACATCCGAGAACAATGTAGATACCCAGTATCATAAAGATGACAGTAAGTGGTGAAACTTCATAGCCTGTGATCAGGTTCAGTAACTGGTCAGGCAGACCAGCTCGGTTGATAAAGTTAGAAAAAATCAGGGCACCAATAACAACCAGGAACAACGAAGATGTGGTTTGCGCAGTTTCAATTAATACTGCAAATGTGGTTTTGATCGTCAGGGCACGGCGTATCAAAGCCATCAAGAAAGCACCAGCCGCACCTATACCTGCTGCCTCTGTGGGTGTGAATACACCTCCATAGATGCCACCCATTACCACAGTGAATAATAGTAGAATCCCCCATACTCCCTTGAGCGATTGAAAACGTTGCTTTGTACTCATTCGTTCTCCGCGTGGACCTGCATCAGGGTCTCTCCACACCGTCCAGCTGACTGCCACGAGATAGAGTAATATGCCAAGCATGCCAGGGATAAAGCCTGCTGCAAAAAGTTCTCGAATACTTTGTTCAGTCATGATGCCGTAGATGACGAGGATTACGCTTGGAGGTATCAGGATACCCAGCGTGCCACCAGCAGCAATAGAAGCCGCTGCCAGAGAATCACTGTAACCATAGCTTCGCATCGAAGGCATAGATACCTTTGCCATGGTCGCAGCAGTAGCCAGACTGGATCCGCAGATAGCTGAAAAACCACCACAGGCAACCACTGTAGCCATGGATAACCCACCTTTTAAGTGTCCAAGAAATGAGTAAGATGCTTTATATAATTCCTGCGAAAGGCCTGCACGTGTAACCAGATTGCCCATCAGAATAAACAGAGGAATAACCGATAGACTGTAATCCTGAGAGGTATCAATAACGCGTCGCGCAGCCATTGAAATGGCTGCAACAAAGTTGTAATCATTCAGATACAGAAAGCCGAAAAAACCAACAAAGCCCATCGCAAAGCTGATAGGGGTTCGTAGAAAGATCAGAACAAGCAGGCAGATAAAGCCCGTGATAGAAACACTCATGATTTGTTATCGTTGGACAGAGTAAGTTTTCGTTGATATTCACGATAGGCCCGGTATATACCAAGCGTAACAACCATAAATGCGGTTACCCAACAGATGTAGCCGATAAAATGCATCATCCATCCAGCTGGAATTTCAAGGTATTCAGTCACTTCTTCGTAGCTAAGCGAACGTTCACCCAGCACGTTTATGCGTCGCCCAAGAAACACCAGACCAATACAGATACAGATATTGATGATGATAGTGCGGATAAACTGAGCCAGAGCAGGGAATAGGGGATCGAGTAAATCTACAACGATATGATCGTTGCGCCAGGATATGATGGGTAACACCGAAAACACAACGATACCGACTGCAATTTCAGTTAATTCAGTTGAGCCAGTAAGCGGGCGATTGAACACATAGCGTCCAACCACATCTACACAGGTCACCATCATCAGTGCAAATAGTGTGACTGCACTGAGCCCCTGTAGAAAAAGGACCAACCATTTGACTGGCCCTTTTTCAGTACTATTATTTAGCGGATCCACAGTTAGTGGTCTGTTATCTTATTTACCGTAAGAACGGGCTATTGAACGTAATTCCCACAGTGCTTCTTTAGCTTTTATCTTTCGGCTTTTGACATCTTTCAACCAGTTTGCTTCGATGCCGGCAGTCATTTCCAGCAATTCTTTTTGCATTGCAGGTGTTGCATCCATGATGGTATTGCCATAGGTGCGAGCATCGGCTTCTCCGATTTTTGCATCTGCACCCCAGTAACGACCAGCCATGGCCGATAACTTTTCGCCTGATACTGACATAATGGCATCCTGATCTTTCTTGCTTAAAGAAGCCATAAAGTCAGGGTTTATAAACACACCGAAACTTCCCAGATACATACCATTAGGGAACTTGAGAGTGAAGGGAGCGACCTCTTTCAGACGCAGTGTACGTTTCTCTCCCAGAGGCATGAAAACCCCATCAGCAACGCCCTGAGACAGAATTTCATAAACCTTGGAACCTGGTGCAGCAACACCTTTTACACCCATTAAGTCGGCTATTTCTGTTTGTACACCACCGCCGATACGTATTTTCTTGCCAGCCATTTCTTTCAGGCTAGAAATAGGTTCACGCAGATGAATATTGCCTGGGCCATGGGTAAACAGCGCGGCCAGAATTACGCCACGATGCTCGCCAGCTTTTTTCAGGTATTTTTCATTGACGCGCCAGTGTGCCACGGATGCTGCTTCAGCATCGGCACCCAGATTAGGTAACTCGACGATCTTGGTTAATTTGAAACGACCAGGAAAGTAGCCATGAAAGGTCCAGCCAGCATCGAAAACGCCGTCCTGAACATTGTCCAGCAGGGCTTTGGGATGTCCGCCTGGATACTCGACCTTTAATGTCACACGGCCTTCTGTAGCCTCTTCAATCCATTTACCCCAGGTGGGTAAAACATCCTTATTCATGGTGTGTTGCGGTGGTAACCAGGAACCTACACGCATCACTTTTTGAGCAATGGCCTGGCTGGAAACGGTCATGGCAGTGGTAGCAATCGTTAATCCGATTAACCATTTATTCATTGGTTTCATTGTTACTTCCTCCTCAAGGTACTTATTATTTCGCAAAAACTCGCGTTTATTGATCAGGATCTGATTACTTTGAAGTAACAGTATCAAATCCTAAATTCTTTATTCGATATGTAACGAATAAGGGCTACAATCATTTGATGATATGATACAGGCGTGGACAATATAATCAATTAAATTGTATCGTATAGATCTGGTATAATTTTCTCATCTGGATTGATCTGTATTAAATTCATTATTAGGAAATTTGTTTGACTTCAATAATGTTATCGAAATACCCAAATTAATTATTGTTAGAACTATTTTTATAAATACACTGATGCAAATTTTTCACCCAGGGAAGCTCTGAATATTTCATTCATGAATGATCAGAGCTTCCCTGATTCTAAATTAATAGGCATAGAGCAATTAAAGATGGATACAGACATCCCAGCTGAAATTAGTGTTGAAGACAGCCCTCTAAATGAGTTTTCCGGATGCCATGACGGTATCGTGTCGAATTTTCAGCAGTTGCTGACTTTAACAGCATTGTTAAAAGAGAAGTCTGATGATCCTCAAATTAAGATAATCTCAGGGCAGTTATTAACCTTCTTTGAAGAGGTTGTGTTGCTCCATCATTCAGAGGAAGAGGAGGAGTTATTTGTTGCTGTAATGGATAGCGCTTCGAAAGGTGGTGAGGCCAAACTTGCCAGAGAATATATTAAGAGATTGATTGAAGAGCATCGTGATCTTGAAAAGCTGTGGGAGACCATAGAACCCGACATTAAAAAGTTAGCCAGCGGGAAAACTGCTGATATTGATATCCCGATAGCTGAAAAACTTGCGACTCAGTATCTCGCTCATGCAGCATTTGAAGAGCATTTTTTCTTACCGCTTTCAGCAAAAATTTTATCTAAGAATGAAATGTCTGCCCTTGGTATGTCACTACACATAAGGCACCAGAATATGACAGTTAGTGGTTACATATAGTCAATTTTAAGCAGTTGAAATAAATGACTTCAATAGTTAACCCACTGGAAAAATACCATAATATCTGTGCAATTGGAGGAGGAACGGGTTTAGGTAGATTGCTGTATGCACTAACACCCTTCAACGTCAAAACCACAGGAATTGTAGCCACAACAGATACCGGAGGCTCAACAGGCTGGATTCGTGAACATACCAACTCTATTGCCTGGGGTGATATAAGAAATTGTCTTAATCAAATGTCGCGAAAAGATTGTATACCTGGGGCGCTGTTTCAATTCCGTTTTGAAGGATTTAGCGTCTTAGAAAATCAGAACCTGGGCAATCTGATGCTCTATGCACTCAATCAATTGAGCGGAAGACCTTTAGAAGCCATTACCCATGCTAGAGAGATTCTTGGTATACAAACCGCTGTCATACCCATGTCTGAACAACCCGTTCACCTGGCAGCACATGACGATGAGGATGTGACTCACTATGGGGAGGTCATGGTTGAGGGAATTAAATCACTACCTGAAGAACTTTGGTTAGATCCCAATCCGATAGCGACACCAGAAGCGGTTAAAGCTATTCAGCAGGCCGATTTAATCATTTTGTCAGCAGGCAGCCTGGTAACCAGCCTGATGCCGAATCTACTGATGAATGAATTGTTTGGGGCAATAGTAAAAACTAGTGCACCGGTGATATATATCGCCAATATGAAACCCATAGATGATGCTATTGGAACACTTACACTAAACCAGCAATGTCGCTGGATGGAACAGATACTGGGCAGAAATATTATTAACGGGATAATCTGGCCGAGTTCTCGAGAGCAACATGATTGTGACTGGATTTATACACTGGTGGCAGATGTTGTGGACAGGCGAGCACCACTACGCCACGATGAGAACAAGCTAATTTATGCGCTTAATCATATTTTACAAAAGTTCTAAGCCTTCATGAGTCTTCTTCCCATTCTCTATCAGGATGAACATATTGTTGTCATCCATAAACCTGCTGGGCTGTTGATGCATCGTAGCCCGATTTCTCAGGATACGGTGTTTGTATTACAAACGCTACGTGATCAGATAGGCCAGAGGGTATACCCGATTCATCGATTAGACCGAGCAACCTCTGGAGTATTGGCGTTTGGCCTGAACTCGGAAATGGCTCAAATAGTAGCACAGCAGTTTGAAGGCCATCAGGTAGAAAAAGAGTACCTCGCACTGGTTCGCGGCTGGGTCGATGATAGTGGCCAGATTGACCACCCCATTGCTGATGAAGAAGGTAATAACATTGCCCAACAGGCAATTACAGACTATAGATGTTTGCAAAAAGTAGAGCTGCCTTTGGCTGTCGATCGTTACGCCAGCAGCAGATATTCACTCGTCAGCGTTTCACCACAAACAGGTAGAAGGCAGCAAATTCGCAAACACTTCAAACATATATCACATCACCTCATTGGCGATACCACGCATGGCAATGGAAAGCACAACCGCTTCTTCCGTGAACAATATAACATTCATCGTTTGATGCTGACTTCTCACAAACTTTGCTTTGACCATCCTGTTAGTCAGCAAAGATTATACTTTAAAGCCGAACCGGAAACAGAATGGCAAAGTTTGTTTGAAGCGTTTAACTGGTCGCTTTAAGCTGGTTGAAATATCACTATCTCTGATCAAATTAGAGCTTACATCTGTCCCCAGCAGGCATCTTTTGCGGTAATTACCCGTTGTCTTTAGCGTATTCGGTCAGGGCAGATGCCATCGATAATCCGCTTCTGTACGAGTAGCTGATATTCGATGAATCCGGTAGGTTCGTGGTACCACTCAACCTTGATGGGTTGACAGTTTTTACATCCCATTGTCGGCTGCTGGATGATTCGGGCTTTACCGAATCGCTGGTTATTGATCACAAGTTCAGCCCGGTGAAAACGTTTTTCCTGTTTGCCACAGGCTGCTAGTTTGCTGCTGACATTGAATTGATCTTTGCCGCTACCACCGAATGGATCAGCGTGTCGTTTACTAAAAACTTTTGTTCCATCACCAGGTCCTGACTGATTGGTTTCACCGTGCAATCGATCAGGTTCCAGGTCAGGCTGAATGGTAAATGGCAGGGAATTGCCTGGACCATCCTTGCTCATGACATAAACACGAACATTGGCTTGCGCACCGAGATCTTCTATAGTGAACTGGATGCGGTGATTATGCCAATGCAGAGGTTTGTAGGCATACGTCAGACCATTGCTATACACGACCCTGACCTCACAGGCAGGGCAGGCGGGGCCAAATGAACCGCTAAGCTGAACAAGGCGACCCCGCACTAAATGTAGTTGCGTCAGGCTGTCAGCCTGAGACGTGAAGGATAGCCACAGTGTAAGTATGAGCAGAACAAAAAACAGGGCAGGCCGGTACGACCCGGGCCTGTCGCGGGTTAGCGCATTTACCTGTTCCACGTTGTCCTGCCTGTTCACCATAACCGCAGAGTTTGCGTGTTTTAGCACTGTCTGCCTATCCCATAAATTGGGGAGCTGCAGCCGTATTGGATAGGTCAGGGGCGCTGTACAGGCTTATGACTCGTCGACGAGTGGCACCCACAACCAGACGTTCAGCCCACCTTCAAGCGCCTGATCAAAACCGGCATGCCCCTGTAGCTGCGTTGCCCGACGGCGGATATTATTAAGGCCTCTGCCACTGGTATTAGATGCAGTGTCCTGGGTAAAGCCACAGCCATCGTCGCGACATTCAATACGAATACCCGGGCGTTCCTCATGATGGTCGAACAGGGTTTCGAACACGACCCTGCTGGCGTTGGCATGTTTGAGAATATTGGTGAGTGCTTCCTGAAAGATGCGTAACATTTGTAAAGACTTTTGCGGACCCAGATTATCCAGTGGCGGCAGGTCACCCATGCGCCAGTCAATCTCGACACCGGCCTGACGCAAGCGCGGTTCAAGACGATCGCGCAGCATGGCCAGTACCGTGACAACATCACCATCTACGTCTTCCATCGAGTCAATCATCAGACGCAGGTCATCCAGAGCTGCACGCAGTGCATCGTGAATCACTTCGGGTTTATTCATGCCTTGCGCTTCGAGCAAGGCCAAAGTTGAAACCAGATGCCCGCCCATTCCGTCATGCATATCACGCATCAGGCGTTCGCGCTCCTCAATCAACACACGGTCTCTTTCAAGTTGCTGCATGCGTGAAAAGTTGGACTCCAGCTCCTGATGCTTTTCCCGCACCTGCTGTTCTAACGACTGATTCATCCATTCTGTTTCATTCATTGCACTGACAAAACGCTTGAGCAATAGATACGCAAAGGTAATCAGGCTGGGAGGCGCAGCATAATGCATGAAATAACCATTGACCCGACTGAGCACATGGTTGGCTATAAACAGATCATGTACGCCAAAAACCACAAGCAACATGCCGGAGAACATCAACATGAATATCTCTACCTCGGGCGTGATCCAGGCGTAGCGCAGTAACCGGTACACCGGGTAAAGCCCAAAAGCGAGCGACAGCGGGTTGGTGAAGTGCATTGCCATGGTATAGCTAAGCTCGTTGGGCATGAGGATCAGCACCAGGCTAAAAAAACCAGCCAGGCGGTACGACCAGCGTTCCACACGGCGGTCAAGCTGTTCGATAAAGCGCTGGATAAAACTGGTCGCAATCACCGGAAACCACAGCATGGTCACAGCGATCATCATATCCCAGGTATGTGAATCAACCGGTAGATCAATGACCACCAGTTTGATGTTGTGAACAGCCCATTCCAGCACCCCAAACGCATACCAGGCATAGATACGATCATCGCGCCTATGCCACCACAACATCAACATCATGATGCCGGTCAGCACCAGAGTTACCAGAACAAACTGCGCCATGGTATAGCGCATGAAATAGCGCAAATCATAGTAAGGTGCGATGAATTCATCCGGCCCGAGAAAAACCGATGACAGCAGGCCACTGTGTACCGGATCGGCCTTAACCCGTATCGATATCTGGTTACGTCCCGGTTTGAGCAAACCATTGGGAATGGTGAAATACAAAGGGCGATTCCAGTTGCGCGGAACCGGGTCAGTAAACGCACCGCCATCGCCGAGCAGATCCCCATTCAGATACACCGCTGCGTTTTGCTGGACGGTGGGTAGGTAGATTCCCCACAATCGATTCGGCGGCACCTGAAGGTTAAAAATGTGGCGGTACCAGCCTTCCTTATGCTGACGACCACTGTGGTACCAGTCATCTGGCAACGATACCGGCTGCCACTGGCTACTCTGACCCGGTAAGGTATCAGAGCTGATAGCGGTGAATTCCATATGATCGATTGCCAGCGCAACGTCAGGACGGGACAACTGATGCGACATCCAGACGATACTCACCAGCAGCGCCACAACCAGCATCAGCGCCAGAATCGGATAAACACGCTTTAACCAGGTAGCCACAAACGTCAGCTATTGACGGTTAATTGATGTGATCAAACCGAGTTGAACCGCTTCGAACACCGCCTCACCACGCGAGTTGACACTCAGCTTGCGGTAAATGTGTTTGATGTGCGAGGTGACCGTATGCACCGACATGCCAAGCGTTTTACCAATCTCATTATATGAAAAACCCTTGGCCACCAGCTCGAGTACCTCGCGTTCACGCTGGGTCAGGCTGATCTGTTCACTATCCTCGGCTGCCGTTTCCTCGACTGTGGGGTGAAAGCGCTTCAACAGATGGCGCGCGATTGAAGCGGAGATGGGCGATCCACCGTCGAGCATCTGCTTGATGGACTGGCCAATGTAATCGGGGTCAGAGTCTTTCAACAGGTAGCTGGTGGCACCGGCCTCGATCGCAGACAGCACATTCTTTTCATCGCCGAATACCGTAATGACCATGATTTCAGTTTGCGGTGAAACACTTTGCGACAACGCAATCAACTCGGTTCCGTGACCATCCGGCAAGCCCAGATCCACCAGCAGCACATCCGGTTTCAGGGTCTCGATGATTTCTCGCCCTTGCGCACAATCGCCAGCATCTGCAATTACCTGCAACTCGGCATGACGCTCGACCGCCTGTTTGATGCGCTGGCGGGTGGCGGCTTCATCTTCAATGATTGCAACATGATAACAATGACTCGTCACAGCTTTCCCTATATTGAAAAATGCAAAGGCCCTGGAGGGGCTCAGATAAAGATGCTAATAGCTAAACCATAAACGGGTCAAGCTGCCATCGGTGTAGCTGAAAACTGATTGTGAAAAAACAGGCTCGGGTGGTCATTGATTCTTCAATCATTGGCAATACCCGTTCTTTACCCGCAACCATTGCTTCCCGTCCAGATAAAGCTTGTCCTTCAGAGCCAGGCGATAGCTGGAACTGCCACCATCGGCAAACTGCAACGTCAAACTACCTTCGCCCGAGCTGTCTCCCAGAGCCTGCCAGCGGCCCTGATTACCACTTTGCGATGCGCCGCTGGCTCCGGACATGCTGAAACCACCGGACTGGAAGGTCTTGCGGAAACTACCGTTACTACACAACCAGAGATGCTGGGTTTCCTGATAATCTGAGTGCGTGTTGTAACGTTGGATATGACGACCGCGCAGATACGTCTGCCAGGAATTAGCTCCTGCAGATGGCATGGCCGGCGTGGCCTCGGGTAGTGCTAGTGTTTCGATCGATTTGATTATGCGCGATGCTGCCTGTTTCAATTGACCGTCCTGATTAGCCGGCAATACGATGACCGCAGCGCCGAGTTGAGGCTTTAATACGCGTGCGCTGACGAATGCCGGAATACTCTGGCCCATATTGAACAGGGTATAATCTGCTTCAAGCAAACCATAGTTGCTACGGGGTTTAGAAGTGGGCTGAAACACGATGCCACCTCCCATCGGCAGTGGCTCGGACAGGGCCTGTTCCAGTTGCTGTTGACTGACCGCCTTGATCACCAGATAAAGCCGGGCTTGCAACTGGGAGGACTCCATGACGAAGGTTTCCGTCCCCTGCGGCAGAACGCCCTGCCAACCCTGGGGGATGGTCAGGGACACCCCCATCTGAGAAACCTCGATAGTCGTCCCTGAAGGATAAATCACGCCGCTTTGAAGCTCAACGGCGCCGACTGGAGCCGACAGCATCAGCCAAGAGAGTATCAGCAGTAATTGGCTAAGCTTCATTCGCATCATCCCGCAAAACGGTAGATAATCACTGTGGCACCGCCCTCTGGCTCTGATTTGGATGAGCCACCACAGGCTGATAACCCTGTGATCAGGAGTAGCGCCAGCCCCTGCTTGAGGTAATACCGCAAAGCTGTTTGTGATCGCTGTTTGCCGCCATATAGCATTGTCTCCTGGCCTGGCGCATTTGCGGCAAGGGCTCTCGCTTCGACCGACCTAGTACACATAAACAGCCCCAGAACCGGTCGCAGTGTTGTCCGCCTGATCGCTACCGATGCCGGTGGCATTGCTGCCTTCCTTGTAGGCGCCCACGGCAAGGGTTTGACCGTCATCGCTCAGACTGGCGTATATGCCAAAATTATCCCCCGCTTCGGTATTACTCGCCTTCACGTAGTGTTGCATCACCGGGGATGGATAGGCCCAACTGCTGCCAGCTCGGTTGAATACCCACACTGCACCGGCACCCGCTGCGCTATCATCTGAATGGTCACCGTCTATGCCGGTGGCATTACTGTCTTCCAGGTACGCCCCCACGGCCAGGGTTGTACCATCACCGCTCAGGCTGAGGGCATAGCCAAAACCTGGTTGCCCATATTCGTTAATGGACCTTCTAAAGCGCTGCAGGCTCCAAATGTCGCCATCCCGGGTGAAGATATAGACGGCACCGCAATCTGGTGTCCAGATGGTGGTGCCATCTTCCCCATGTGCCCCCACCGCCAGGGTATTGCCATCGTTACTCAGGCTGACGGCAAAGCCAAAATAATCATACTGATGAGTATTGCTCGATTTTACATAGGCCTGCTGACTCCAACTACTACCTACGCGGGTGAATACATAAACCGCTCCAGAATAAAGTTGACTGTTATCCGTCTCGTTTCCATCAATACCGCTGGCATTACTGTCTTCACCGAATGCGCCCACCGCCAGGGTATTACCATCACTGCTCAAGCTAACTGAGTGGCCAAATTGATCGTTCTCGCCGCTGGTGCTGGCCTTGACATAGGCTTGCTGAGTCCAGCTACTGCCTGTTCGGGTAAACACATACACTGCACCAGCCCAAACTAGACTGTTATCGGTCTGATCGCCGTTGATTCCGGTAGCGCTGCTGGCTTCGTATTGCGCACCCACCGCCAGGGTATTGCCATCGCTACTCAATCTGACTTTCGAAGCAAAGCGATCATCTTCTCCGGTATTGCTTGCCTTCACATAGGCTTGCTGGGTCCAACTGCTGCCAGTTCGGGTGAAAACATATACTGCGCCTGAGTGGGGCGCACTGTTGTCCGCCTGGTTGCCATCAATCCCAGTCGCATTGCTACTTTCATGTACTGCCCCCACCGCCAGGGTGTTGCCGTCACCGCTCAGGCTGACGGTATTGCCAAAAGCATCTCCCGCTTCGCTATTACTGGCCTTGAGATAAGCCTGCTGGCTCCAACTGCCACCACTTTTGGTGAAGATATAAACTGCACCGGAAAGATCAGAACTATCATCGTTCTGGTCACTATCAACACCGGTAGCGTTGCTGTCTTCCCCGTATGCGCCTACTGCCAGGGTATTGCCATCGCCACTCACGCTGACGGAAGCGCCGAAGCGGTCGTCGGCATCGGTATTGGAGGCCTTGAAATAGCCCGTGGCTACGATGGAATCAGCCGCCGTTAATGTCTGGCTGGGTGAACTTAAACACACGTTGTCATTGGTATTGCAGGCTTCGACCAGATACTCGGCAGCCACCCAGTCGAGCAGGTGGACGGGGATCTCCAGATCGTAACTGAGACCGGCAATGTTCTCCGCTCCCGGCACCACGCTAAAGCCGGATGCACCATCGGGGTTGACCAGAATCCGATAGTGATCGGTATTTGCCACGGCGGCCCAACTGAATTGCAGGGTTTTGGTGGCAACGCTCAAGCTGGGGCTGGGTGCCGAAGCGGGGCTACTCAAAAAAGTCGCGGTGACGGTGCAATCCGCATTAATGTTTCCGGTGGTATAGGTGCTGCCATTTAAACTGCCATTACAGCCGCTGACCGAGCCTATGGCGTACCCGGAATCTGCCGTAACAACAAATGAGGTGGTACTACCGCTATCCACGGTGGCGCTGCTGTTGTCAAAGCTGCCTCCGGTGTCTGCGGATGTGGTTACGGTGTATTGGGCAATAAAACTGGCGTTGACCGTGCAATCAGCGGTCACGCTGCCCGTGGTGTAGGTCGTACCACTCAGGCTGCCCGCACAACCAGTGACGGCATCAAGTCGAAAGCCATTATCTGCGGTCACGTTAAAGGTCGTGGTATCGCCATGATTGACTGTTGCGCTTGCTTGATCGAAACTGCCGCCAGTTGCTGCGATAGCGCTTACGGTGTATTGGTTAATCGCAAAGCTGGCGTTTACAGTACAATCGTTGGTAACGGCGCCAGTGGTATAGGTTGTGCCCGTTAAGCTGCCATCACAACCTGTCACTGAATCGATGCTATAACCGGTATCAGCTGTCACGCTAAAAGTCGTGGAATCGCCATGATTCACCGTTGCCGTATTGAGATCGAAACCGCCACCGGTGCCGGCGGTAGTGCTTACCGTGTATTGGTTAATCGCAAAGCTGGCGGTAACAGTACAATCGCTGGTAACGGCGCCGGTGGTATAGGTTGTGCCCGTTAAGCTGCCATCACAGCCTGTTACTGAATCGATGCTGTAACCGGTATCTAGCGTTATAGAAAACGAGGTGCTACTACCGCTATCCACGGTGGCACTGCTGCTGTCAAAGCTGCCACCAGTGCCTGCAGAGGTGGTCACGCTGTAGGTGGTCACTGTCGGATTTTTATCATCGCTGCTGCCACCACCACAGGCGGTAAGCACCATCGAGACTATTATGAGGAACACGGTAGAGGTGATCGGTAAGCTGTTCCTTGTTGGCTTTTGCCCTGGTTCCTGCGTGGCTCCAATACTCGTTGATATGGTTTCAGACATGGCCGTTCTCCTTATTATTGCTTTGACTAAATCACTATATACGCGGAGGAAGCCGCTTCGAACTCCCCTTTTATGGTAAATCTGCTCTGCATTAACAGGCAGGTTTCGACAAGGGACGGACCCGTTAAGAAGTTGATTCGCGAAATTCAATGAACGCATGATGATCTCCTGATGCTGGCTTTTCCGTTTTAGGGTGCTGTCCATATTAATCACAGTCTCTGTTACATCACATCCCACATATTTGGGATATACGTAGCAGTTTTCATGAGCTATCTAAACAAGATAATCGCCACCTGGTTCTCGCTAACAGACCCGGCAACCAACGTATTTTTGGGTAATTGGTGAGCCCCGATCCATGCTATGATTACAAGACCATATTGAAGCCGTGGCAATTAACCCGACACCAATATAGGTAATGTTCAGCCACAGCACACTGGTTCACGGCAAGGCAACAGCAGGCCGCTGTAGTCATTCTCCAGCAACTGCTGTTAACGTAGTCCGTGGGCCAGTGTGCTGCGGCCTATCTTTTATATTTTCAGTACGTTAGGAGTCTCAAGAAAACTCCAGCTCCGCGTCGCCTACACGGACGTAGGTGAGGAGCGTGAGCAGGAGCGGAAGCCTTACAGCTCTTGCCAAGGGAATAACCATTACCTGCGAGCTGTGCCTTGATCTGAAGCTTTCTTGAGACTCTGAACAATACCTATATTGGTGCCGGGTTAATAGATGCTGCCGTTGCGGAAAAAATAATAATGAGGATAAAAAATGAGCATTTTCAGAAGGAGACTGGTTAAGCCAGATGATGTTAAGTGCGTCGAGCAGCACTTAAAACAGTTTGAACATCATTACGGAGGTATCGATAGCGATGATCGACTTGAGCTGTTGAAATCTCTGTTAAAGGAACAGGTTGTTACCGGCTTGATGTTGGAAAACACTTCTGCAGCCAGCGAGCCACAAATTGTAGGTATTGGTATTACCGGGTTTCTCAGCCTGAAATCAGCAGAGCAACTGATGGCGCACCCAGATGATGCGCCGGTAGTTGATAAAATCTACGCTCAGGAAATTGCCGGTCAGCCGGTTCTACTTAGACCACCTCAAGTCGCTCATGAAAATTCAGGCGAAGGCCTGGCGTTGATGTTTCTGCATTTCTCGCTGCCGGCAGGTGACCCGTCCAGCGCCGAAACTCAGCAGGCTGTTGAACTGATGCAATCGAGCTTTCGCATGCACCATGGCGGCTACGATTGCCGAATGGCTCTGCACCCTGTACCGCAGGGTGATCCCAGGGCAAAGGAATCGATGTTGAATATGGGGTTTCAACCTCTCGGTGCTGGCCAGCATTTGCTTCTGTTCGATTTCAAGGTGTTCGAACAGGCGCCTTTTCATCCTTTCAACTGCTTACAGAGAAAACGCCTTCCAAGGATAGGTTTCTCACCTGCGGAAAAGGATTTGTTGAACCTGGCACTGTGGGGAAACAATGATAGCGATATCGCCAATACACTGAATATAACCGTGGATACCGTGCGCAAACGCTGGCGCAGGATTTTCGAAAAAATTGAAGATCACCCCGAGGTTAACCTTTTTTCCGACGCAGCACAGGAGCGCGATAAAGGCACTCGAGGCCCGGAAAAGCGTAGCGTGGTTATCCAGTTTATCGATGCGCACCTGGAAGAGATTAGACCTTACGAGAGGGTATAGGATAAAAGGCGATGCTGGAATGTAGCAAAGCATAAATCGATGCTTGAGTTGGCTTTTGTCTACTGTGATAGATGATATTTCTGGTTGACCAATGATTAACCTGTAATGTCTGATTATCAGCGTTGTAATGGTTGGATCCTGTTAACCCGGCTGATACTGACAATTCTCTTTCCTGTACTCAAATGAATTTGCTGTTTCAGAAATTTTTGTATTCTGTTTTATAAACAGCTCGTAACGTACCAGTAAACGATTGATTTCGTTGTCGGAAGGGTAGCTGCCAGTGAACATTTCAATATAGTCGGGCATCTTCAATATTCTGCGTGTTACCGCTTCCTTTGCCATTAGTGAGATATAACCGACCTGGGTGTAATAAATTTTACGGGCGCAATACCTGCATTGATTCTATCGATATTTTAACCATACATGACATATCAGTAAATTTAATTGACACTAGTGTCGAGAGAGATTTATTCTTGGTAGAAAATATTAATAAACCTGTATTCGATTATTGCTTTATAAGATTGGAGACTTCACCATGACCGCTGCAGTAAATCACTCAAAAACCCGGCGCAGACGCAATAATCTGAAACTAACCGGTAGAACTCGTCAGGCAGAAAAATCACCATTATCAGTACCCTATATTTCCAGAAATATTCCACCATACGATTTACTAGATGAAGAAAATCTACTAAAAATCGAAGCTGCGGCCGACAGAATTCTTGCAGAAATCGGAATCGAGTTTCGAGAAGACGAAGAAACAGTGCAGCTGTTCCAAAATGCTGGCGGTGAAGTTACGCCTTTGACCAAATCTTCCTGGAATATCAAATTTGAGCCTGGACTGATTCGTAGTCTACTTGCAACTGCTCCAGAACAATTCTGGCAACACGCACGAAATCCAGAAAATAATGTGTTAATTGGTGGTGATTCGGTGGTTTTCGCACCATCTTATGGCTCACCATTTATTATGGATATGGAACAGGGCAGGCGCTATGGCACGCTTGATGACTTTCAAAACCTGATTAAACTGGGGCAGTCATCGCCATGGTTACACCACTCTGGGGGTACCATCTGTGAACCAACTGATATTCCGGTCAATGTTCGGCATCTGGATATGGTTTATTCACATATCCGTTATTCAGACAGAGGATTTCTCGGTTCTATAACCGCGCCAGATCGGGCAGAAGACTCAATTCAAATGGCACGTATCCTGTTTGGAGCTGATTTTCTCGAAGATCACTGTGTCATTATGGGTAATTTTAATTCCACCTCTCCACTGGTCTGGGATGGAGAGTCCACCAAAGGAATTCGAGCCTATGCATCTGCTGGTCAGGGCTCAATTCATTTACCATTTCTGCTTGGAGGGGCGGTTGCACCTTTAACCATGCCAGGGACTATTGCTCAATGCCTGGCAGAATCGATGGTTGGCTGTGCTTTAACTCAACTGGTACGCCCGGGAGCACCCGCTATACTGGCCGGGTTTATTTCATCCATGTCGTTACGTTCCGGTTCTCCAACCTTCGGCACACCGGAACCTGCTCTGGGCAGTCTTGTTCTCGGACAGATGGCCAGACGCCTTAAATTACCTTTACGCTGCGCGGGTAACTTCTGTAATTCGAAGGTTGCAGATGGGCAGGCGATGCAACAATCAATGATGTCAATGATGTCAGCGGTTCACTGCGGTGCTAACTACATCCTGCATTCAGCCGGTTTTCTTGATGGATTGCTATCTATGTCATATGAAAAGTTTGTTATGGATACCGATCTATGTGGTGCTTTGCATGCCTACCTGAAGGGGTTTGAAGTAAATGAAGATACTCTAGGGATTGCGGCCTTAGCAGAGAAAGGTCCTGGAGAGCACCTGTTTGGCTGTGACCATACCATGCAACACTACCTCACAGCTTACTGGGAGTCGAAAATTGACGACATTGACCCCTATGAAACCTGGCTGGATAATGGTGGTAAAAACAGTCTGACCAGAGCCAATGAACGTTGGAAGCAGTTACTGAATGAATACCAGGCACCGCCACTAGATATAGCTGTAGATGATGAACTACAGGACTTCATGCAGCGGCGTAAGGTAGAACTTAACTAGGGCCTGCTGACAGTACTGGTTGATAGCTGGTACGAAATACAGTGTTAGCGTCAGCTTTAATTAAGATCAAATGTACTGTGTGAAGCTGTGTCGTTCGGATGTACCATCGGGCTCTATAAAGTTTTAGCTCTCTCAGTCATAACTTAACTCCGGATGTTTCCTTTATTTTATGCGTAGCTATAAAGGTAAGTGCTCAATGGTTATACAGTGCTATGGGCATGAGTTAGGTATGTATGGATCCGTTTCACAAGGTATCGATCAAAAGGTTGATAAAGGGGACGTTGTGAAAACCTGTCTCATCCCTGAGAGAATAAAAATTGATTAGTGCCCTTTGTAAAGCAGGGAAGTGATCTCAGTTTTACTGTTTACGTTAGTTTTAGTGAAGATGTGCTGCAGGTGCGTTTTGATAGTTGCCAGGCTACAGTCAAGATACGATGCGATGGTTTTATTGGGTAAGCCCTGGCTTACCAGCTCAACCACCATGCACTCTTTGGGTGTTAGCTGAAAGCTGTTACAGAAGTCATTAAACTGGTTTTGTTTTGGCGCAACTAGAGTTTGCTCAAGAGAAAATTGCATAAATTTATGAATCTGCTCTGTTTTGCGCAGATCTTCACTCAGGATTTCTGGCTGTTGCTTGGAATTGATCAGGGAAAAACCGGCAATAAGTTGATCATCAACCCGGAGAAAAAGTTCAACGATATCCCGTACACCCCAGGGTGAGATGAAGTCTTTGTAAAAGGGGTGACTATTGCGTTGGTGAGAAGGAACAAGGTCGTTCATTTTGACCACTGTGGCATCATTATTTTCAACAAATTTAGGTGGGTACAGCGGGTCAGATTTATAAAACTCTTCCTGGTAAGCTCTGTTCATAGCAGGTTGAACCTGCCATGTTTTATAGCAGATTGGTTTTCTCTGGTTGTCTACAAGATAGGAGACAGCTTTGGAATAGTTAAGCACACCTGTTAGCAGTTTCAAGCACTCGTCCTGAAAGCTGTAGAGGCCTGCGGGGTAGACGAATTCAGATGTTTTCATTATCTTACCAGACTAATTTTGGTCAGATATTGAGGTTACTGTATATCCATATCAAAAACAAGTTAATATATTAAGTTGTTTAAGATGCAGCATAGATACTATATTCAAAGATTATTCGGATTTGCGCAGTACACTCCACAGGTAAACGCTGATCGAAATCACGATCAGAGATAACAGAATCAGGCTGATAGGACGGCTTACAAAAATAGTAAGATCTCCGTTGGCAACTCCCATGGCCTGTCTGAATCGAGTCAGGAACACTGGCCCCAATACCAGACCGAGAATGATAGGCACAGCTGGAATATCATTTTTACGCAGGATATAGCCGAACACTGCAAAACCCAGGGCGATTAGAGAATCTGAAAACTGGTAATTCTGACTATAACTACCGATAAATCCCAGCACCAGAATAAAGGCCCCGATAAAACGACCTGGAATACGTGTGAGATTTACGATCCATTTAGTGGCAAATGACAGATATAAAAAAACCACAATATTCATCAAAAATAGTGAGATATATAGCCCACTAATAAACTCAGGGTGCTCTGAAAAAAGCGCTGGCCCGGGAACATAATTATGCACCATGAACACTGCCAGTAGCATTGCCATTAATGCATCTGCGGGAATACCGAAGGCCAGTAGCGGTATCATTACCGACGCAGTTACTGCATTGTTAGATGTTTCTGAAGCAATTAAGCCTTCAGCTGCGCCATTACCAAACATTTCAGGTGTTTTTGAGAACTTCTGCGCCAGCGTATATGAGAAAAACTGAGAGCCAAACTCCCCAACACCCGGTAGTAGCCCCATAACGACACCTAAAGCAGCTGAACGGATAACGGTTACCTTGTGCTTGAGTAGAACAAAGAAGCCTGAAAATAATCCGTCGCCTTCCAGTTTAGTTACGCTGGAGTCCTTACCTCGAGCAGATAGAAGAACAAAGGCCTGAGACATTGCAAAAAGACCGATAACTGCAGGCACCAGAGGGATACCATTGAGTAACCATTCCTGATGGAAGGTATAAACCTGGGTGCTGAAAGATCGATCAATACCTATAGTTCCCAGGAATATTCCGAGTCCAAGCATCATGGCAGCCTCTACAACATGCCTGCGATGAGCCAGCACCACAAAAATCATCCCCAGAGCTGCCAGCATTGCGAACTCAGCTGAGCCGAAAAGGCGAGCAACCTGAGAAAGTGTGGGGGCGAGTAATACCAATGATAAGACGCTGATCATGCCGCCAACAAAAGATGAGGTATAAGCAATTGAGAGCGCTTTTTTTCCTTCTCCACGACGTGTCATCGGATAGCCGTCGTAGGTGGTCAAAACGGCTACTGGGGTCCCTGGTGTGTTCATCAATATGGCGGGAATAGCGCCTCCATACCAGGCACCCCCATAAACGCCTAACAGCAGTGTAACCCCTGCCAATGGCTCCATGGAAAAACTCAGTGGCAGTAGTATTGCAATGACTCCAGCTGGCTCAAGTCCAGGAATTGAACCTATCATTACACCAATTAGGGCACCTAAAATAATAGCCAGTATTACATTTAATGTACCGATCTCCTGTAAACCTAGTAATAGAGATTCCATAGCAGACTCAAAAGTTACAGATACTGGTTAGCGAAATCTGTCCAGGAGTCCGGTAGTAGACTATACAGCCATACATCCGGTAACCAGACATTTACGCCAACACGAAATATCAACACCATCATCACTATGCTGAACAGCGTTGCCAGCACCCACGTCCGCTCTAGTAACCGGCTTAACCACAGCAAGGTGAGAACGAACATCAGAGTGGATAATACAAAACCCAGAACAGATAGTGTGTTGATATAAAGAAAGAACAGTGCTGCAGAAAAAAACGCAGTACGGTAACTGCTGATCGTCTCGAACAGTTCTTCTACAGGGTTAATGTTTTTGAGAAAACCTCGTTTGATCGACTCAATGACGCGTATAGATGCAAAAATGGCAACCAGAAATATACTAAATGAAGCACCGAACATCGGCTGAATATACCAACCTCGAGAGGTTTCAATCCAGGGTGCTTGTGAAGGAAGCAGGCATAACAGTATTAAGGAGCCAGCGAGGATAAACCAGTAGATCCCATAATGTTGTTGCTCTGGAGACTCTTCGGTATCTGTGTCGACGGAATTAACAGGCTGACTGCTCATGGATAGGGGCCTCTTTTCTGGATTTAAATAACAGCTTCTACAGCGACCGATGGCCGCTGTAGAAGAGAAGAAAGGTTATTTTTTCATGAATTTAAGTAATGCTTTAGATGACTCGTAATCATCAGCGACTATTTTTTCAGCATCTTTACCACCTGCCCAGAAAATACCTGCTCCTGTGGTTTTAATCAAATCTTTAACTCGGTTACCTTTAAGGGCTTTTTGGGCGATTTCAGCAATACGCTGCTTAATATTCTCAGCAGTGCCTTTCTTAACAAACAGACCGTTCCAGGTAGTTTGACTAATACCAGTTTGTTCATTCAGGGTAGCTACATCAGGAGCGATACTCAGACGGTCACGGGTTATCGAAGCTAGCAGTTTTACTTCACCAGAGCCAAGGCAAGCCAGAATTAACTGAGTAGTTGTGTTGATGACATCTGCATCTCCATTTGCCAGGGTAGAGCAGTCATTCACATCAAAGGCAGCATCGGAGGAAAACTTAATGCCTTTCTGTTGAGCGGCTTTGAAGGTGATCGCGGTAGGCAGTGCCATGTAACCAAAGTGTCCCAGAGAGACCTTATTACTCTGGGAATATTTAGCCAGTTCTTCTAAATTGTTGTACGGTGAATCAGCTTTTGTGGCCAGAACGAAAGGATAATCCAGAAAGATACCTACAGGCTCAAAAGTATCCTGTTTATAGGGCGCATTGCCTGATAGCAGGTGCGTGGTCAGGATGTCAGCGACAAAAGAACCGATAGTCAGTCCGTCAGCTCGGGCACTAGACACGTTTGTGGCACCCACGATTCCACCACCACCAGGTTTGTTAACAACAGTCGCGGGCTTGCCTGTTTCTTTTGACATCTCTTCTGCAATTATCCGTGTCAGAATGTCTTCCAGATCACCTGGAGGCCAGGGTACAACAAACTTTACCGGCCGATTAGGATAATCTGCAGCATACGCAACGGAGACTGATAAAGAAGCCGCAGCCAGCGCAGCTATAGCACATATTGTTATAAACTTTTTCATAGGATTTCCTCTGGTTAATATTTGCATAATTTTTATCTTGATGGATATCAGGTTTTACTTTTGATTTTTTTCAATGGAACAATCAGTACAGGTATCTCACTGTGATGGATGACTTTTTGAGCTGTTGAGCCAATAAATAATCTGGCAGCAGAGGAGCTCTCGTGATCTCCCATCACGATCATGCTGGCGTTTAACTTTGCAGCTGCACGTAGAATCACCTGATCAGGTTTTCCTGGAGAAACCTGAACTTCAGGTGGATAAGGTAATTTGGCACCTGCATCCAGCTCACTTTCAAGAAATGATTTTATTCGCAGGGCAATCTTTTCTTTGAAGCTTTCTATAAGCTGATGTTTATGCGTAAGTGTCGCATTTTCGGGTAAAAAGCTTTCAATGAAGTCATTCATAGGCTCCATAGCGTGAATAAATACAATTCGCGCATTGTTGTTGACAGCCTGTTTTACAGCCATTCTGAATGCAGCACGACAGCCTTCAGTGAGGTCGCTGGCATAAAGAATGGTGTTGATTTCAGGTAGCATAATTACTCGTTCGGCTATAAATCACTTGTTAATTATTACAGATCAAATTTTGCTGGCCTGGTATCAACCGTATGGTTGACTCATGAAGTCGGATAAAATGGCAAAAAAAGCCTGCTATACAGGCTTGAAAAGAGTATCACAGTGAGGGGATGGTACTAACTTGCTTAATTAACTGCCCGTTAATGGAGCAGACATTGCTATTAAAACCAACGGGGAGCGATTGAGCTTCCCCGCTGAAACTCTGTCGCAGGTATTATTTATTGATGTTAATTATCTGCATACTGGTATATTCCAGCAGGCCTTCTTCGCCAAATTCGACCCCGAATCCGGACATCTTACAGCCGCCAAAGGGAGCGTGTGGGAGTACTTCTGCATGTCCATTTATCCATGCAGTACCACATTCCAGCTGATTGGCTACTTGGGTCGCTTTGTTTATATCTGAGGACCATACCGATCCACCCAGGCCGACCTGTGTTGAGTTAGCACGAGCTATGGCATCGTCAACATTGCTAAATCGAATCACCGGTAGCACCGGACCAAACTGTTCTTCATCAACCAGACGGATGCCATCTGTGATATCAGCAACGATTGTGGGTGGGTAGAAATAACCTTCGCGTTGCAAAGGCGCACCACCACAAAGAATGCTAGCACCATTGGCTTTTGCATCTTCTACCAGCTCATTGACTATTCTGAATTGATTTGCGTTCTGTATAGGGCCGAATGTAATTCCGGCTTCAAGGCCATTACCAACAACCTGTGCCTGGGCAATCTCTACAAGCTTATTGCATAGCGCATCATAAATATCATCATGCACATACAGGCGTTTGAGTGCTGCGCAGGTTTGGCCCATATTCAGGAATGCAGTCTGGAATATTGCTTCGGCAATTGCATCGACATCGACATCAGGTAAAACGATGGCGGCATCATTACCCCCGAGTTCCAGTGTTAATCGTTTAAGATTGGTTGCGGCACTACTCATAATTTTCTGGCCGGTCGGGGTTGATCCGGTGAATACGATTTTGCTGATGCCATGGTGGTTGCTTATTGCATTGCCGATCTCGGACTCGCCAGTAATTACATTCACTACACCTGCAGGTAGTACTTCGTTAATTAACTCAACCAGCCTGAGTGTATTGAGTGGTGTGTACTCTGAGGGTTTGCATATCACCGTATTGCCGGTTCTCAGAGCTGGCATGATGTGCCAGATAGCAATCATTAACGGCCAGTTCCATGGAGTAATTGAAGCGACAACCCCTAAAGGCTTATGGTGAGCTTCAATGCGTTTATTTTCACTGTCTTCAATGGTTTTTAGCGGAATTTCCAGGTCAGCATTATAGCGGGTCCAGGCAACAGCGCCTCCAACTTCCATCTGCGCCAGAAACATCGGTTTACCCTGTTCCAGTACGATGATTTCGGCCAGTTCATCGGCATTGGCTTCGATCAGGTTTGCAATCTTATGCATCAGAGACTGGCGCTCTTCATTAGTGGTGTGTTGCCAGGTTTTAAAAGCGTTACTAGCGGCAGCAACTGCCTGATCAAGTTGTTCGATAGAGGCAAGAGGTGCCGCTGCCACAACAGCCTCAGTTGCTGGATTAATAACATCAAAGCTACCGGCGTTTCCTGCAACTTTTTCTCCATTAATGGTTAATGTGAATGAGGTTTTCATTTTATTTCTCCTGAGTTATGTGAGCCCTGCATAAGCAGTGTTCTTTTATAGTTATTTTTTACCTTGTTAGAGCAGTACCTGATTACTGTGCAATTGCCGACACAAGTGCTACAGCAGAGCGTTTGATTATTAGATTTTGAGTTATCATTATTATCCTCCAGGGGCTATAGTTATTTTGTTATGCATCGATAATGAATTTAGAGAGTTGATCTCTAGTTTGATGCTTTGATGTATTTCAACGGGAATTGCTTAGTAAAGTAATCAACCATATGGTTGATCAGTTTTAGAGAAGGTTTTACACCGGCATATTGATGAAATTACTGTGGCAGGAACGAATTCAAACTCAGCAGTGACTATCGAATTAATGATAACAGGCCCTGATGAAAATACTGGTTTTGGTCTGTTTAGGATTGGGTTCCAGTGGAAATATTTTTAAGCTAATTGCTTTGATTAAACTATTAAACGGAATGAAGTAATCTGACTTCACTCCTACTTCATCGATCACAAACGGGTCAGTATGAACTTTCGACCTGAGTAAATTAACGACGCCAGTCTTCTGCGATTTGATCCATCATGCGGATATAGGCTGGCCACTCGGGGTGTCGTACCTGTGCACCAGCTTGCGCATCACCACCCTCGAACTGCTCGCGAGTGCTTTTCATAACTGATTCCGGAATCCGTTTAAGGGGTTGACCAGTTGCCATTGCTCGCAGTTGCACCTTGCAGGCACGAACCAGCTGGTACATGCGCACAAATGCCCAGGTGACATTTGAACCAGCCGTGATAACCCCATGGTTATGTAAAAATAGAGTGTGATTACTAGTACCAAGTGACGCTAGTAGTCGTGTTTTCTCATCTGGATCTAGCACGATACCTTCGAATTCATGGTAGCCGACGCGTTCGTAGAACTGACAGCTTTCCTGGGTAAGTGGAATAAATCCACCTTCTATCGCAGAGACTGCCTGGCAATCGATATCGTGGGTGTGTATCACACAGGCGATATCAGGTCGGGCCTGGTGTATCGCTGAGTGGATGTTGTATCCGGCTTTGTTAACGGGGTAGGGACTACCATCCATAACATTACCATCGATGTCGATTTTAACCAGATTTGAAGCGCGAATCTCGCTGTATCTAAAACCAAACCCATTAATCAACAAATGCTCAGTACCGGGAATACGCAGTGATATATGGTTATACACCTGGGCTGTCCAGCCATAGTAATCGATCAGACGATAACAAAGGGCAAGGTCAAGCCGTGCCTGCCATTCTTCTGCAGTGAATTCTGCTGGGGTGTAGCTATCTAGAAAAATATCGTGGTCGGTCATGTTTACAGTTCTCAGGTAAAATGAGTTGTTGTGTATTGCTCTATTGCTCTAGTCGTATTGACTGGCAAAGCTTGTTAACGATGTTACTAAAAGATTCTAACTCCTCATCGGACAGTATGGAAAATAGCTTTTTTTCTTCTTCCAGCACAGCTGGCACTATCTGCTGATATATTGTTCTGCCTTTTGCGGACAGGTTGAGCAGGGTGCTTCTGCTGTCATCAATTTTTTTCTTTTGCGTAATGAAGTTTTTACGCTGCAAACCACTAATAGCTCTGCTCACCTGCATTTTTTCAAGCAAAGTAAACTCACGGATATCTTTTGCAGTAATATCATTAAACATTGCCAATGTAGCCAATACGCGCCATTCGAAACGCCCCAAATCATGCTGTTCAGAATATTTTTCTGCAATACGGTGACTTATCTGCTGCTCAATAACAGAGATTCTGTAAGGTAGAAAATTTTTAAGATCCAGTGTTTTCGGCTTTTTATTCATGATGTATGAATCTGCTTCAGTCTTGACAATAGTAACATATGTTACTAACATGGCCAGATAAAAGTAACATATGTTACCAATTAGAATTTAACCGAGGAAAGCCATGATTAACCTGAAACAGATACACCATGTTGCTTATAGATGTAATGATGCCAAAGAAACGGTTGAGTTCTATAAAGAATATCTGAACATGGATTTTCTGGTGGCAATAGCAGAAGATCGAGTGCCTTCCACTAAAGAGCCTGACCCCTATATGCATGTTTTTCTGGATGCTGGTATGGGTAACATTCTGGCTTTTTTTGAATTACCTAGCAAACCCAAAATGGGAAAGGATCCAAACACCCCGGAATGGGTGCAGCATATTGCGTTTGAACTGGAAGATTGTGAGGCCATTCTATCGGCCAAGGCTGAACTGGAAGCAAAAGGACTTGATGTGATAGGGGTGACCAATCATGGAATTATTCACTCTATTTATTTCTTTGACCCGAATGGCCATCGACTTGAACTTACCTGTCGCTCTGGCACCGATGATCAGATGGAGCGGCTAAAACAGATCGCACCTGAAATGCTGGAAGAGTGGTCTCAAACAAAAAAGGCACCGAGACAGGCGGCCTGGTTGCATGAAGAAGAATTCTCTAATCTATAAATCAGGCTGTTTGGATAGATAAAAATGAAACAATATACACTCAATGAAACACATGATGTGGCCTTAAAAAGCTGGGTGACATCAGCCAATGAGCCTGGATGTGATTTCCCAATACAAAACCTGCCATTCGCAGTGTTTAGACGTAAAAACAGTAATGAGAAATTTCGTGGAGGTGTGGCTATAGGTGACCAGGTTGTTGACCTTGCCGAGTTGTATCTCAATGTTCCTCTGGAAAATAGTGTTAAGAAAATCCTGTTTATCTGCACCGAAAGCAAGTTAAATAGCTTTATGGAAAAGGGGCCGGAAGCGTGGAACACAATCCGCTTAACGCTATCTCGTCTGCTTAGAGAGGGTTCTAGATTTGAACAGGAAGTTAAACCCTGCTTAATTCCTCAATCAGAAGTCGAGTATGACGTTCCCTGCAGCATAGGGGATTACACGGATTTTTATACTTCAATTCATCATGCCACTAATGTTGGTGCTTTATTCCGACCCGATAATCCATTGTTACCCAATTACAAGTGGGTTCCTATTGGATATCACGGCCGGTCATCGTCTATAGGAGTTTCCGGACAACTGGTTCACAGACCTAAAGGGCAAACCAAAGCACCGGATCAGGATGTTCCTGACTATGGACCCTGTAAGCGTCTCGATTTTGAACTGGAGCTGGGCATTTATCTGGGTACAGGAAATGAAATGGGTTCAGCTATTGATATCGATGACGCGGATGATCATGTATTCGGATATTGTCTATTTAACGACTGGTCAGCACGCGATATTCAAGCCTGGGAATATGTCCCGCTAGGTCCTTTTTTATCCAAGAATTTTGCCTCGACGGTCTCACCCTGGATAGTGACCAGTGAAGCAGTGTTACCTTATAGACAGGCATGGACCCGGGATGAAAATGATCCGCAGCCGCTAGATTATCTGGAGTCAGAATCAAATCGTAGTAATGGTGCCATAGATATCAAGCTTCAGGTGGAGATACAGTCCTTAGCTATGCAGCAACAGAATCTACCACCTCTGGTATTATCAAAATCAACCTTTGCTTACTCATACTGGACCGTATCGCAAATGGTGGCTCATCACACAGTGAATGGATGTAATCTAAAAGCAGGCGATTTCTTTGGTAGCGGCACTCAATCCGGTCCGGGCGAAGGAGAACTAGGTTCCTTACTTGAGTTATCCGAAGGCGGAAAGAAGCCCATTGATTTACCTTCTGGTGAGACACGAACCTTTCTCGAAGACGGCGACACCGTCATCATGACAGGTTATTGCGAGAAACAGGGGGCTGCTAGAATTGGCTTTGGTAATGCAGTTGCCACTGTTGTAGCCTGATTAAAAAGTTTTAATCAAGTTTCTCAATAATTGATTTCAGGTTCGCCTTGAGTTGTGCACTCTGTTCAGCGGGCAAATGTGAAAGTAATGTAGTTTCTTCTTCTATTGCCAGTGCCTGCATTTTCGAAGCGATCTCAGAGCCCTTTGCGGTGATTTTTATGGTGTTAGTATCCAGAATTTCCACCAGACCTTTCTCAGCCATCCATTCTGCAGTATTACGTAGAGCGACATGAGGTTGCATAACCATACCTGTTAGCTCACTGATCTTTATCACTGGACAATTGATCAAACGGGCGAGAATACGCCATTCTTCAGGATTGATACCCAGCTCTTCCTTTAGTTTGGGATACAGGTGCGCGCTAACACCCTGATAGGCAACGCGTAGCAGGTAAAGCAGATAGTCACTGACAAAATCACCTTCAGCAGGTGTATCATTGCATGGTACAGAAGATGACTTAACCATTTCTGGATGCTGAGCTGAGATGGCATAACTACCACGCGCAAAAACTAGTGGCTGGATATTATCGTTATAGCGATATTCTTTAACTTCGCCCACCAGTATTAAATGATCACCTCCTTCGTAGACCGCCCAGGTTTTACATTCAAACTGGGCAGCGTAATCATTAAGAACAGGAACTCCACCTAAACCAGCTGAATAGGCCGCGTTAGCAAATTTGTCTTCGCCTCGACTGGCAAAGTTGTTAGATGTCTCAACCTGATCTCGTCCCAGAATATTGACCGCAAAATATTCGGCTTTTTCAAAACTGGTGAGGCTAAGTGCGGCTTTATCAATGCTCCATAAAACCAGGGTAGGGTCCATCGAAACCGAGTTAAAGCTGCTTGCAGTCACTCCCACAGGCTTGCCTTCAGCATCCAGTGTAGTGATCACCGTAACGCCTGTTGGAAATTGCGATAAGGCTCGACGAAAATCCCTGGGGTCAAATTCAGTTTTGGACATATGCTGTCACCTTCATTTTTGAGTAGCTCGCTTTAATCATTTTTTTCACCTGAAAAACAGGTTGAATAGTTTATATATTAACTAATTATAAAGTCAGTCAGTTTAGATGGAATATGTTTTCCATCGCTTTACTAGTACTTTTCATAGAATATTTGAGAATAATTATTCTATAATAATTCTAGAAATAACTCATATCTAATTGAAATTATTATCATTTTCTTTCCTCTCTATATTGGCTTGCGGTAACACCTGCATTTCTACGAAAAAAACGTGCAAAGTAAGCGGGATCTTTAAACCCCAGCTTATAGCTTATTTCTGTAATTGGGGCTGAAGAGTAACTGAGCAGGCGACGTGCTTCCTGCATAAGCCGTTCTAAAATCAGGCGCTTGGATGGTAACCCTGCCAGGCGTCGACAGATTTCATTCAAACGCGCTTCTGTGACACTGATTTTCTCAGCGTACTGGATTAAGTTCATATGCTCACGAAAATGAATTTCTATCAGTTCGTTAAAACGATTAAAGATACGCACATCCTCCTTACGCGTATTCTGCTTGAGCTGAGTTTGGCCTGATAGTCGAGAGATGCTTATCAATACGAGCTGTAGCAAAGCCTTTAAGGCTAGTGAGTGTTCTTTGCTGTTGTGGTCATTTTCATCGGCCATCAGGTTTAACAGATACAACATGCGTTCAGCATTGGTATCGTATTCGGGAGACAGGGCAACACAAAGCGGGCAATTCATAATGCCATTGTTACACCACCTTGTCGGTCCCATTCCTCCCATCAAATCCCATACGAGTTGTTGACTTGCGGTAATGACATGCCCTGTAGCATCGTTATCGGTAACAAAAGAATGGGTAACAGTAGGGGGTGTCAGAAAAAACATAGGGCCATCAACCCGGTAACTGGTTTCATCAAGATGGACACGCACAGTGCCATTAAGGATTACATGTATCTGATAGAAACGGTCATGGTAGTGAACTGGCATATTACGGCCGAAAAAATTTGCCAGGTTTTCCAGATGATCATAATGTATTTCTGAATCCTTATAACGCTGATCGTATGCCTGACCGATATTGATGTTAGGAATTTCAGCATTATCTCTATTTCTGCCAACTCCAGCTCTGGTCCCAGCAGTTGATTCATTGACCATGTTTTAGCACCTTTGGGCAAATTCTGTTGCTTGATTTGTGATATGAAAGTTTGCTCCGATATTCAGGCATTTGTACAATTCTCCAGAATCTTAGTATAAGCTGAAATATATAAAAACCTTTAAATACATAAGTTTATTGAGTTTTAAGTCACTCGCTATAGCTGTTATTCGCCCCATGTACTTTATATGTTAACTATATAAAGTACAAGTGACCCTATGAAAGATCCATTCCAATCCTGCATGATGTCCACAATAATGAGTAGATAAATCGATCGTTAGTTTCGTGCTGACCAGTACATAAAGGCTAGCGGCTACTTAACCTATAACAGATAAGGTAATGAAGAATGGAAAGACCGAATCCCATGCTTGATGAGTTAAAGAAAATTCTGCCTGCCATTGCCGCCAATGCAGTAGAAGCCGAACAGTTACGTAAAGTACCTGATGAAAATATTCGCCTGTTGAAATCAATTAAACTTCATCGTGCGTTTCAGCCTAAAGCTTATGGTGGTTTGGAGCTATCCTTACCAGAGGTAACTGATTGTATCGCAGCACTGGCAGGTGCCTGCGGAGGGACTGCCTGGGCATTTAGCCTGCTGATTACGCATAGTCATCAAATGGCCATGTTTTCAAAACAGGCTCAGGATGAAATCTGGGCCGAAAATCCAGATGCCATTGCCAGTAGTTCTATTGCACCATTTGGTAAAATAGAAGAGTGTGAAGGAGGTGTGTTATTTAATGGTGATATGAAATGGAGCTCCGGGGTTGATCATGCTGAGTGGGCAATTCTTGGTTTTCGTCGTAATAATGCAGAAACCGGGGAAATTGATTACTGTTTTGCGGTAGTGCCGAACAGTGATTATGAAATTGAAGATGACTGGTACTCAGCAGGTATGAAGTCTTCTGGTACTAAAACTATAAAGATGAAAGAAAATACTTTCATTCCTGAGCATCGAATTGAACGTGCGAAAGATATGATGACAGGTCAATCTTCAGGCTTTGGTCTATACCCTGATAGTAAAATCTTTTATTCACCTTATCGTCCTTACTTTGCCTGCGGTTTCGCGGCTTTGGCATTAGGTATTGCCGAGCGTATGTTGACCGTTTACAAGGAGCTTACAAAAAACCGTACAAGAGCCTATACCCTGGCTAGTAGCGGCAAAGAGATTCCACCGCTAATGCGTCTGGCAGAATCCACTCATCAGGTATCCGCAGCACGCGCTTTTCTGGAAAAAACCTGGGATGAGCATAAGGCATTTGGTGAACAGAAACGCTACCCAAGCGATGAAGAACTAGCCTTCTGGAGAACTAATCAGGGATATGCAATCAAGATGTGTGTTGAAGCCGTTAACCGTCTGTTTGAAGTTTCCGGTGGCTCCACCTGGATTCACGATAATGAAATTCAGCGTATCTGGCGCGATGTGAATATGACCGCAGCACACGCCTATACAGATTACGATGTTTGTAAACAAATCCTCGGGCGTTCTCTGATGGGGATGGAACCCGATCCTACGATGGTATAATCGCACTCTGGTTAACAAACCCGCGCATAACGCGGGTTTTTTTTCATCTTCAAATACTGCTATTCAAGATTGTCTGAGTTATCCTACTTCAAACACTTCAAACTTCTGATCTAAATACGAGTTTTCCTACATGACGAATGAGCAGGCAATTTTATTTTCCTTAATGGTAGCTGTTCTAGGTATGTTGTTATGGGGAAAGTGGCGCTATGACCTGGTGGCTTTTTCTGCACTTGTTATCGGGCTTATTCTACAGGTTATTCCGCTTGATCAGGCATTCTCTGGCTTTGGACATCCTGCTGTGATTATCATTACCCTGGTGTTGATCGTGTCGCGCGCACTCTCTCAATCAGGTGCTATCGAGATGCTGACAAGTCGTGTGATCGATGCAAAAAGACCTCTACCTTTACATATTGCATCTATGGGTTTTCTGGGTGCTGTACTTTCCGCATTTATGAATAATGTAGCAGCTCTGGCACTATTAATGCCAGTAGATATCCAGGCCGCAAATAAAGCAAAGCGATCCCCAGCTCTTTCGCTGATGCCACTGTCATTTGCCACTATTCTTGGGGGTATGGTGACCTTAATCGGTACACCACCTAATATTGTTATCTCGCAATTTCGCGAAACGGCTCTGGGCGAACCTTATAACATGTTTGATTTTGCGCCTGTTGGACTGGGTGCTGCAGTTGCTGGTCTTTTTTTCGTATCTCTGATCGGTTGGCGTTTGGTACCAGCTGATCGCTCCAAACATAATGCTGCCAATGAACTTAGTAATCTTGAAGGTTATGTGGTTGAGATTGGGGTAGAGGAGGGCTCCAGTGCTATAGGCCAGACCATTAAAGAACTGAATGACCTGGCTGAAGAGAATGACGTAATGATTCTCGGGCTTGTTCGTCAGGGAAAACGCTTGCCCGGGAGAGCACTACGAGAACCCATTAAAAAAGGTGACTTACTCGTTTTGGAAGCGGGTCCGAAAGCGATGGAGAGCTTTGCTTCTGCGCTTAAACTTTCTTACTCTAGATCTGAAAAACATAATGGCGCTATGGCAGGTACATTATCCATGGTGGAAGCCACTGTGCCTCTGGAATCTCGTATCACGGGACGTTCCGCACTGGATATTCGTTTGCTTTATCGTCATGGCATCATGTTGCTTGGTGTCTCCAGGGCAGGGCAATCATTTCGAGATAGAGTGCGTAAGTTGATCATTCAACCTGGTGATGTTTTATTGCTGATGGGGCATGAAGAAGAAATAGATGAAGTCATAAAATGGTTAGGAGTTATGCCGCTTGCTCCACGTGGTTTACAGGTGACTCAACACGCCAAGGCCTGGTTGGCTATCACAATATTTGCTGCTGCTATTTTGCTGGCAAGTTTTGGCTTTATTTACCTTCCTGTTGCATTGGCCGCCTGTGTTGTACTGTATCTATTTCTGAAAGTAATTTCACTTTCACAGGCATATGATTCTATTCAGGGTTCAGTGCTTATATTACTGGCATCACTCATTCCGATAGGTGCTGCACTTGAGCAATCAGGGGGCACCGCATTAATTGCTGATGCTATAGTTGACTTCACTCAAGGCTGGTCTGCTATTGCAATCCTTGCTTTGTTAATGGTTGTCACTATGACGCTTTCTGATGTGCTTAATAATGTTGCTACCGTCCTGGTGGCAGCACCGATAGCTGTCTCTATAGCAGAGCGTCTACAGGTAAACCCCGACGCTATGTTGATGGGTGTCGCAGTAGCCGCTTCTTGCGCGTTTTTATCGCCCATTGGTCATAAGAATAATACGATCATTATGGGACCGGGAGGTTATAGATTTGGTGACTACTGGAAAATGGGTTTACCGCTTGAGGTTTTAATCATCATGGTTTCGATTCCGCTAATCATGATTTTCTGGCCTCTATAAGTGACTTGTTTAACAGTCATCTTCGGTTATCTTTTTTGTTCCTGATCATAGACAACTAGTTTTTGAGCCAAAGCCAGAAACTGTTCACGTTCCTGATTGTTTAAGCCTTGCAGGATATCTTGCTGTAAGGATTCAACAACCGGACGAATCTTTTCAATAACGTTTTCACCCAGAGCTGTTAGCTTACATTCACGAGCCCTGCGGTCACGTTTACTGATGACTCTTTTGATATAGCCCTTGTTTTCTAAACGGTCGATAACGCCACCTATGGTTGCCCGATCATAGGCGATATTGGCAGCTATTTGCGCCTGTTCAATACCAGGGTTCGATTGAAGGGTTAGCATGGCTGCAAACTGCACGGGTGTCAGGTCAAAACCTGCCTGTTGTACACGCTGATGAAAAACTGTTGAAGAAATCTGGTGCATACGCCGGATCAGGTGTCCGGCCATATCAAAAAGAGCCAACATGGCCTCCTGTTTGTTATCTATAGAAATCTGAATTGTGTAAGCGAGTGATATTGAATCTGTAATCTTTTTTCTAACACCACAAAGTACAATAAAAATAAAAGGTTGTATACATACTATTTGCTCACCAGATGCTTATTGTGAGCTTGTCGATACACTGGTAGCCGAGTATGCTAGAACACTGCTGCGCAATGCCCTGATTGCATAGCCGTATTACTGATAAAAAGAGCAACTATGAATACCAATAATCCCCTTTGGAAACCTGATCCAGACAAAATTGATTCGACCCTGATGATGCGGTTTATACATCAGGTAAATGACCGTTATTCAACCGCCATTGACTCTTATGAGGAACTTTGGCAATGGTCTGTAGACCGCCCGGAAGCGTTCTGGAGTCAGGTATGGGATTTCTGCGATGTTATCGGAGATAAAGGTGAGCGAGTATTGATCGATGAAGGTGCTATGGTGGAAGCGCAATGGTTTCCTGATGCCAGACTCAATTTTGCACAAAACCTGTTACGTCGCCGTGATGATAATGAAGCGATTGTGTTCTGGGGTGAAGTTAAAGTACGAAGAACACTGAGTTTCAATCAGCTATGGATGGCCGTGGCTCAATTTTCTGCAGCTCTCAGGGCTCAGGGTGTCAACAAGGGCGATGTTGTAGCTGCCTATATGCCTAATATGCCTGAAACTATTATTGCTATGCTGGCAGCAAGCAGTATCGGGGCCATTTTTACCTCAGCTTCACCTGACTTCGGCACTCAGGGCCTATTAGATCGATTTGGTCAGGTTGAACCCAAAATTCTGATTGCTGTAGATAGCTATTTGTATAACGGTAAAACAATCAATAAGCTGGACACCCTGAGCGAAGTAGCTCCACTCTTTCCATCTGCAGAACGAATCATCCTGATCTCGTACGACAATGAGATTACCGAGATTCCAGAGATCGATGGCCTGATTGGCTGGAAAGAGTTTATTGCACCTCATCAGCAGGTAACCGAAATCGACTTTGAACCGCTGCCTTTTGATCATCCGCTATACATCATGTATTCGTCAGGCACGACCGGAGCTCCCAAATGCATCATACATGCGGCCGGACGAGCTTTGCTTCAACATCTGAAAGAACAGCGATTGCATAGTGATGTAAAGCCAGGAGATCGCTTATTCTTTTTTACCACCTGTGGCTGGATGATGTGGAACTGGCTGGTCAGTGGTCTGGCTTCTGAGGCAACGATTTTACTTTACGACGGCTCTCCCTTATTGGATCAGGGACGTATTCTGTTTGATTATGCAGAGCAGGGAGCTATCACCCATTTTGGCACTTCAGCAAAATTTATCGATGCCATAGCCAAAAATGGATTACAACCAGCAAAATCCCATAACCTTTCAAATCTGAGAGTGATGTTTTCCACAGGCAGTCCTCTGGTGGCTGAAAGCTTTGAGTTTGTCTATCGTGATATCAAGCAAGACCTGCAGTTATCCTCCATTTCTGGCGGCACCGATATTCTGTCCTGCTTTGTTTTAGGTAGTCCTGTATTACCGGTCTGGTCTGGAGAGATTCAATGTCGAGGTCTCGGTATGGCGGTAGATGTATTTGATGATGCAGGTAAACCTATTCGTATAGACAAAGGAGAATTGGTCTGTACCAGGCCATTCCCGGCAATGCCTATTGGATTCTGGAATGACCCGAGCGGTGAACGCTATTGGGATAGCTATTTTTCACGCTTTCCCGATATCTGGTGCCAGGGTGATTTTTGTAAGATAACAGAACATGGTGGACTGGTTATTCATGGCCGTTCCGATGCGACTCTGAACCCTGGTGGGGTTCGTATTGGATCGGCAGAAATCTATCGTCAGGTGGAAAAGCTGCAGGAGGTCCTGGAGTCGCTGGTCATCGGTCAGAAATGGCTGGATGATGTTCGGGTCGTTTTGTTTGTCAAACTAAGACCTGATTTAACACTGGATGAAGAACTGATTACACGAATAAAACAAACCATACGCAGTAACACCACACCCAGACATGTACCTGCAAAGGTTTTGCAGGTAGAGGATATTCCCAGAACCAAAAGTGGCAAGATTGTGGAATTAGCTGTTCGCAATGTTGTACACGGTGAGGCGGTGAAAAACATTGAGGCTCTGGCTAATCCAGAAGCGCTGGAATTTTTCAGGGACCGAACCGAGTTACAAAATCAGTAACAGTAAAGAGAGCTGTTAACTTGTCAGCTTTAGTTTAGAATTCTGAGAACTCTTTAGAGGAAAACCCATGCTATTCTTAATATCTGGTTTAATGATTTGGTCTCTGGTTCATTTATACCCCTCATTGGCTCCTCAGTCACGCAAAGCCCTGTCAGCTAAACTGGGTGAAATGCCCTATCAAGGTTTCTTTGCGTTAACCATTTTACTCAGTATTGGTCTGATTATACTGGGTTGGCGCAGTATGCTGCCTACCCCAATTTACCAGCCTGTGCCCGCTTTACGGCATGTTGCCATGCTCATTGTGGTCATCGGTTTTATACTTATGGTGGCGGCAAACTTCAGTAATACACGCATTAAAAATTACATTCGTCATCCGCAATTAAGTGGTGTGCTGTTGTGGGCATTTGCACATTTACTAGCAAATGGTGATAGTCGGTCTTTGATATTGTTTACCACGATTGGTATCTGGACAGTGGTCTCAATGATCTCGATTAACCGTCGTGATGGCGCATGGCAGAAGCCTCAAGTAGTCATGCCTATATATAAAGAGCTCATCATTGTCCTTATTGGGTTAATTCTGGCAGGGATAGTGGTACGATTTCATGTCTATTTAGCGGGAATTCCACTTATCCCCGCATAAATTCCCGTATAAATCCCAATTAAATCCCTGGGAAAATACCCTGGCGCAGCATGTATGAATAAAATGAAAAAAGTGCTTCCTGTCATCCATCATCTTGATGCGTCTACAACCCTGGCACAGGCAGACCTGGCATTCCGCGAAAATGCCGACGGCGTGTTTCTGATTTCTCACGATGGCCGAAATGAAGATCTTTTTTCACCCTCAAGAACAATCAAACAAAAGTACCCAGATAAAACTGTTGGTATCAACCTGCTTGGCCAGGATGCATTAAAATCGCTTGAGACTGTGATTGAACTTGGTATAGATGCGCTATGGACTGATACTCATGGTGTAAGCTCAGAAAGCATTCCGCAACAGGCGATAGAAATTAGTCAATGGATTAAAAACAATACTCAAGCCCCATTAATCTTTGCTTCGGTAGCTTTTAAATATCAAGCCGAGGAGATCGATCCGGGAGAGGCTGCTAGAAGGGTAGCTGAACTTGGTATGATACCAACCACCTCTGGACCCGGTACCGGAAAGGCACCAGATCTGAGCAAGATTGTCATTATGAATGAAGCATTAAGTGACGGTGAACTTGCAGTAGCAAGCGGTATGACGCCAGAAAATGTGCATGCATTTCTACCTTATTTAAGCCATTATCTTGTTGCTACCGGTGTATCTATTGATGCCCATCATTTTGATGAGGAGCGTCTTGGAAAGTTTATTTCACTCATTAAAAACGGAACAGGGGCAAATAAATAGCTCAGACTATTGATTGCTTTTAGACTGCAATTTTAGTCTGGGCGTTTACATCTTTTAGTGACTGGTTTGTACTGCCAGGTTTAATACCATTCCAGATACTATTCATCATCATTTCAAAATAGTTAGTCAATGGTTCTTCAATTGATCCGTCCAGTCTTAATTGAATCATTCTCATCGCGCTACCAAAGATTATTGATGTTGCCACAGAGGTATTAATATCTTTTAAATCATTATTCTTAATAGCATCGGCGGTAATCTGTCGAATCTTTACAAAAGGTGCTGCATCGCATATTAAAGGCTGGTCCGCCAGAAAATCTGAGTGCTTGGAATGAAATACGAAGGCGATGATATTTCGATGAGTCTCTGTATGTTCAAAAAGTTGTCTGATGATTTCTTCAAGCTGTTCAACGGGGGTTGGTATAGCCTGGGTCACTCTATCAATTAACTCATCGACTTCATTGAGTATATGTTTATAAAGGGCCTGGGCAATGCCTTCCTTGCCACCAAAATATCGGTATATTGAGCCGATACTGACATCAGCAAGCTCACGTACCTCGTGAATAGAGACATTGTGATATCCTTTTTCAACAAAAAGATCTAAACCAGCTGTTAAAATCTTACAGTCTATGGGTTCAGGATTTGGTGTTTCTTTGTTTAAATAAGGCATAGGCTAGTTTCAACTAAATCTCCATTTTTGTATTGATATTATACATTAACTTTAAATTTGTGGCCTTACCAGCGTAATTAAAAAAAGATATTAGTGCCACTAAGACAGCTTTTAACCATTCAGAGATTCCTGCGGCTCAGAGATGTACCGTTAATATTGATAGCTAAAAGCTATTGACTTCATTCATGTATGAATTATTCGTAACTACTCCTACTACTACTTTTCAGGTTAATCAAATAATTTCAATTAACGACAGGAATTTAAATGATTGACAAAAATGAACATTCATTCTATTTTAACGAGACAAGGAAAACTCATTATTGTCTTTGGCGTACAGTTTTAGGTTGGGTTCGGCGTTGTTGGCACAAACAGGCAGGATATAGTCGACTTTTCAACTGAAATAAAATGATGAGATTATATTGTCATCAGTTATATCGTATAAGCCAAAACATATAAAAAATGCTCAAAAAATCAGCAATATATCAAACAGATTAATCTTACAAACAGGAAATAAATGGCTATTCAACAAATAGAAACTATCAAAGAATTTGGTGGAATGTTAAATCGATACACACATACATCTAAGGTTCTAAATTGTGAAATGACCTTTTCGGTGTATCTACCACCACAGGCAAAAGAAGGCAATGTACCCGCTTTGTACTGGTTATCAGGTCTAACCTGTACCGATGATAATGTGCGCACCAAAGCTGGTGCACAGCGATATGCTGCTGAACAGGGTATCGCTTTAATCTTTCCCGACACCAGTCCGCGCGGTGATGATGTGGCTGACGAACCGGATCGTTACGATCTGGGTAAAGGAGCAGGCTTTTACACCAATGCTGTGCTGGCTCCCTGGGCTGCTCATTATCAAATGTATGATTATGTGACTCAGGAATTACCCGCCTTAGTAGAAGCGCATTTACCTTTAATTCCTGGTACCCGGTCGATATCTGGTCACTCAATGGGTGGACATGGGGCTTTAATCTGCGCACTCAAAAATCCTGAATCCTATAAATCAGTATCAGCTTTTGCGCCTATTTGTAATCCAGTTAACTGTGGCTGGGGTCAGGGATGCTTCGGCGCTTATCTAGGAGATGATATCGAGCTATGGAAATCCTATGATGCAACCGAGCTGGTTAAATCAGGTGCAAGGGTTACTGATATTTTAATCGATCAGGGGCTTGCAGATGAATTTTACGATGAAAAACAATTATTACCTGAAAACTTTCAGAATGCCTGTGATGAAGCAGGTCAGGCGGTTACCATTCGTATGCAGGAAGGGTATGACCATAGCTATCATTTTATAGCAACATTTATTGGTGAGCATATTGCTTACCATGCCAAAGCATTAAAAGACTAGAATTCGCGCTCTCTAAGTTTACAGAGCTCCGAATTTCGCCCATTAACAGGTTATTATGCAAGATTCTATGAAAAAAAAGAAAAGGTACTCCTCAAGAGGACGTAGGGCCGATAGTCAGTCGCTACAAACCCTCAAACAACTTCTGGGGGAGCAACCGCTTCAACGCGATCTACTTATTGAATATCTACACAAGATTCAGGACGAGTTTAAACATCTATCTTCCAGTCATATTACTGCTCTGGCTGATTTAATGAAAATCTCTGTGGTTGAGGTTTTTGAGGTGGCCAGCTTTTATCATCACTTTGATGTTGTTCATGATAATACAACTGCTCCCGCTGAGCTGACTATCCGTGTATGTGATTCTATTAGTTGTCAGATGAATGGCGCTGATGAGCTAATACAGAGCCTGGAAAACGAAAACTTTGAGAATGTGAGAATTCAACGTGTACCCTGTGTTGGACGTTGCGATAAAGCGCCGGTGGCAGTGATCGATAAATATCCTGTTGAACTAGCAACACTTGATAATATTAAACAGATCAAGTCTGAGAGGACTTATGAAGTACCTCTTAGTAATCTAATCAATAGTCAAAGTTCCAATGAATCAGTAGCTTATGAATATGTAACCCAGCTACAGAAGGATTTCGATGACGCTAAGAAAGAACAGATTATCAGTCAGCTGGAGACTTCCAATTTAAGAGGTCTGGGTGGTGCAGGGTTTCCTGTCGGTCGAAAATGGCGCATTCTAAGTGCTCAAAAAGCGCCTCGAACCATGGCTATTAATATAGATGAAGGCGAGCCGGGAACCTTTAAGGATCATTTTTACCTGCAAAAGGATCCACAGCAATTTATTGAGGGAATGTTGATTGCTGCTCTCACTGTTGATATTGATGTGATCTATATTTATCTGCGTGACGAATATCCTGCCTGTCATACATTACTCGAGCTTGAATTAGAAAATCTAAAGGCAAATCCTCCTTATGATTTACCAGAAATTCATTTGCGTCGAGGTGCTGGCGCTTATATCTGTGGTGAAGAATCAGCCATGATTGAGTCTATTGAAGGTAAACGCGGTATGCCACGATTGCGACCACCTTATGTGGCTGAAGTTGGCGTACATGGTAGACCAACACTGGTTCAAAATATGGAAACCCTGTATTGGGTGCGTGAGATTGTTGTAAATGGTACCGATTGGTTCACTTCTCAGGGAAGGCATGGGCGTGTCGGCATGCGCTCTTTTTCGGTCAGTGGGCGTGTAAACAAACCGGGCGTACATTTTGCACCTGCTGGTATTACACTACGTGAATTAATTGATGAATACTGTGGTGGCATGCTGGAAGGTCATACGCTGTATGGATACTTACCTGGTGGCGCATCTGGCGGTATTTTGCCGGCAGCTAAGGCTGATATCCCACTGGATTTCGATACCCTGAATGAGCATGGCTGTTTCATTGGTTCTGCTGCGGTGATTGTCTTTTCCGATGCAGACTCAGCTAGAGATATTGCACTGAATGCCATGCATTTTTTCGAGCATGAATCCTGTGGACAGTGTACACCTTGCCGAGTGGGTACCGCTAAAGCTGTAAAACTCATGCAACAACCAGTATGGGATACAACTCTGATGGAGGAGTTATCAACAGTAATGCGCGACGCATCAATTTGTGGTCTGGGGCAGGCGGCACCAAACCCGATGGATTGTGTTATCAAATACTTTCCGGAAGAGATTAACGGGAGTCAGTCATGAGTATTGAGTTTAGTTTAAATGGTGAAACAATCACCGCCAATAGCGATGAAACCATATTAAAAGCAGCTCAACGCCATGGCGTTGAAATCCCTCATCTATGTTATAAGGATGGCTTAGGTGAGTCAGGAAACTGTCGCGCCTGTATGGTAGAGATAGAAGGTGAGCGAGTATTAGCGCCCTCCTGCTGCCGCAAACCTACGCCCGATATGAAGGTGCACAGCAATAATGAACGTGCTGAAAAATCACAGAAACTGGTGCTGGAGTTGCTGCAATCTGATATGGCAGAAGAAGTCTATACCAGAGAAAACGAATTACAGTACTGGTCGGATAAATTAGCGCTGGAAACACCGCGCTTTGAACCTCGCACAAATAAGGTAGTCCGGGATGAATCACATCCGGCAATGACGATAAATCTGGATGCCTGTATACATTGTACACGTTGTTTACGCGCCTGCCGCGATGTACAGGTTAACGATATCATCGGTTTATCACAGCGTGGGTCACAAACAAAGATTGTTTTTGATATTGATGATCCCATGGGAAAAAGTGCCTGTGTCGCTTGTGGTGAGTGTGCTCAGGCCTGCCCAACCGGAGCCATTATGCCTTCTGGTGGCGTAGGACTTATTGAATCAGATAAAACAGTTGATTCGGTATGTCCTTACTGTGGGGTAGGGTGCCTGCTTACCTATCATGTTAAAGACAATAAAATTCTGTATGCAAAAGGGCGTAATGGCCCTGCGAATAAAGGCCGACTTTGTGTAAAAGGTCGTTTCGGATTCGATTATATACACCATCCTGAGCGATTAACCAAACCCTTGATTCGTCGTAGCGATGCACCTAAATCAGCTGAGCTCAATTATCATCCAGATAACCCAATGGAACTGTTTCGTGAAGCAAGCTGGGACGAAGCACTTGATTTTGCAGCCCAGGGGCTACGTAACATTATCCAGAAAGAAGGGAAATATGCGCTTGCAGGATTAGGATCTGCCAAAGGCAGTTGTGAAGAAGCCTACCTGTTTCAAAAGTTAATCCGTACTGGCTTTGGTACCAATAATGTCGATCACTGTACACGTTTATGTCACGCTTCATCAGTGACGGCTTTACTCGAGGGCATTGGTTCTGGTGCAGTATCCAATCCAATGGCGGATGTCACTCACTCAGATGTCATTATCATTATTGGTGCCAACCCCACCGTGAATCATCCAGTAGGCGCAACATGGATGAAAAATGCGATAAATAAAGGCACCAAGCTGATCTTGATGGACCCTCGAGGTTCTGAATTAAAACGTCATGCGACGCATTTTATTCAATTCAAACCTGCTTCAGATGTTGCCTTGCTGAATGCCATGATGAATGTCATTGTGACTGAAGGGTTGGCCGATCAGGATTACCTGGATTTACATACCGAGCAATATGAAAAACTAAAATCACATTTAGAGAGGTATACCCCAGAAGCAATGCAATCTATCTGTGGTGTTTCAGCGCAACAGATACGCGAGATAGCTCGCCTGTATGCAAAGGCTGATAACGCCATGATTCTTTGGGGTATGGGTGTCTCACAGCATGTGCATGGAACGGACAATGCACGTTGTCTGATTTCTCTGTGTATGATTTCCGGTCAGATTGGTCGCCCAGGAACAGGTTTACATCCTTTACGTGGTCAAAACAATGTACAGGGAGCTTCTGACGTAGGTCTCATTCCTATGGTGTTCCCGGATTACCAACCGGTTTCAAATCCAGACTCACAGAAAAGATTTACAGATCTGTGGAAAGTCGATTCGCTGGATCAAAAGCCTGGTCTGACTACAGTAGAAATGATGAACAAGGCTTACGATGGTCTTATCAAAGGTATGTACATAGAAGGAGAAAACCCTGCTATGTCAGATCCTGATGTATTGCATGCGAGAACTGCGCTATCAAAACTTGATCATCTGGTGGTACAGGATATTTTCATGACCGAAACAGCCTATTATGCAGATGTTATTCTGCCCGCAGCAGCTAATCCGGAAAAGACTGGCAGTTATATAAATTCAGATCGTACTGTACAAATGGGACGTCAGGCTGTGACACCTCCAGGTAGTGCTCAACAGGACTGGTGGTTGATTCAGGAGATTGCGCGTAGGTTGGGTCTGGACTGGAACTACTCTGGCCCAGAAGATATTTTTAATGAGATGCGTCAGTCGATGGATTCCATAGCTGGAATCACTTGGCAGCGATTAGAGCAGGAAAGCGTCACCTATCCATGCCTCAAAGAAGGTGACCCGGGTGAACCAATTATATTTAAGCAAGGTTTTCCTAACGCCACAGGACGAGCAAAGCTGGTTCCTGCCGACATAGTACCGCCTGATGAGCAACCTGATGAGGACTATCCTTTTATTCTAATTACAGGAAGACAATTAGAGCACTGGCATACCGGTAGTATGACACGCCGTGCCACGGTACTGGATACTCTGGAACCTGAACCATGGGTGTCAGTCAATGTGCGTGACGCATTATCTCTCGGGCTGGATGAGGATTCCTCATTAAAACTACAATCGCGTCGTGGCGAGTTGAGAGCAAATGTAAGGCTGAGTGATAATCTGCCTGCAGGTACTGTGTTTATGCCATTTTGCTACTTTGAAGCGGCTGCAAATGTGCTTACCAATGCAGCTCTTGATCCGCAGGCTAAAATCGCCGAGGTTAAGTATTGTGCCGTACGACTGCTATCTTGATTTTCTTTGATGGTAATTACCTGGTTGAAGAGTCATTTTTTCAACCATTATTAATGAGAGTAGTCAGGGCCTGTTAATACGACTTAACAGGTCCCTTAATACTCCTCTTAGTTCTCTGGGTAACAAGAACTTTTACCCTTTCCTATCTTAAATTTTCTTGTTTAAGTCACCTCTGATAAATTCATAGGTGACTGTGACATAGCGACTATTCCCAAAATCGATGGCTTCAAGCCATTTGTTTCTTTCGATTCTCCTACAGACAAACGTATGCGTGATTTTCTGATGATATTATGGGAGGATACGACAGCTGCTGTAATACTGGTGAGTCAGGTTTTACATAATAAACTACTTAAAGAAACTCCCAATTACTATCAGGTCTAATACAAACATCAGCCGCAGCTTCAGGTATTAAGTAGCAGAGTAGGATAATGGTGGAGAATTTAATGAACAAGATTCTTGAGATTAAACAGGTTTCAAAATCCTACGGACATTTTAAGGCATTAAACAGTATTTCAATGGATATTGTATCGGGTCAGTTTGTTGGCTTGTTAGGACCTAATGGTGCAGGCAAAACTACCTTGTTTCAGTTATTGAGCGGGCTTTTTACGGCGGATACCGGAACTATAACCGTAAATAATTGCGACATGTCTAAACAGTCAGTTTCAGCATTAGGGAAACTCGGCATAGTGTTCCAGCAACCGGCCTTAGACCTTGATTTAACTGTTAAAGCTAACCTCGATTACCATGCGCGTCTACATGGCATAAATGGCCTTGAAACCAAAATGAGAATTAATGAGGAGCTTGAACAGTTAGGGATGCAGGACAATTTGAATAAGGTTTGCCGTTCACTCAGTGGTGGTAATCGAAGAAAAATTGAACTCGCACGCGCGTTGTTACATAGGCCAGATTTGTTGTTAATGGATGAAGCAACAGTTGGCCTTGATCCAGCATCTAGAAAACAATTATTGAATAAAGTTCACAACCTTTGCAGTGAGAGAGGTCTTGCTGTGTTGTGGGCAACGCATCTGATTGAAGAGGCAGAAACAGCACATCAGATTGTTATTCTTCATCAGGGAAATATATTAACCAAAGGAACTCCTGTCGATATCTGCAATGAAAATGGGGCACAGACACTAACAGAAACATTTATTCATTTAACAAAAGTGACAGGTGAAGAAGATGACTCGTCTCACTAGAAAACATCTGGCAAGGAACTTTGCCACATCATATTACGGTAAAAGGAAAGCAAATGTCTCTTTATTTAAAGGTAGGTCATTATGACATTCAGTCATGCACTTTTAGCATTCTATGCAATAGCAAGTAGAGAAACTATAAAGTTTACTAATCAGCGCGGTCGTTTCCTTTCTGCACTGGTTCGTCCCAGTCTCTGGATGCTGGTATTCGCATTAGGATTTCAGAATGTCTTTGGCATAGCGATTATTCCACCTTATGAAACCTATATCGAATACCAGGTATATATCGCCCCCGGGTTACTGGGTATGGTTTTATTATTCAATGGTATGCAATCGTCACTTTCTATGGTTTACGATCGTGAAATGGGCATGATGCGATTGCTGTTAACTGCACCTTTACCTCGTTGGTACTTACTGTTATCTAAATTATGTGCGGGTACCATACTTTCTGTTTTGCAGGCTTATGCATTTCTGATTATATGTGTGCTTTTTAATGTAGACCTGCCGATAATGGGCTGGTTATATGTGTTACCAGCGTTAATGTTAGGTGGCATGATGTTAGGCGCACTTGGGCTTTTAATGTCGGTATATATTAAGCAGCTGGAAAATTTTGCAGGGACAATGAACTTTGTTATTTTTCCGATGTTTTTTATTTCTTCCGCGCTTTACCCATTATGGAAACTTGAAGAATCCGGGGCTTTAATCATTTATTATTTTGCCATGTGTAGTCCTTTTACACATGTGGTTGAGTTGATTCGTTTTGCGCTATATGGTCAGTTTAATTTACTTTCCTTTGCTGTGGTCAGCGCTTGTCTGTTGTTATTCTTTCTGTTTGCTGTGATGGGATATGATCCGCAACGAGGTCTGGTGAAAAAAGTAAAAAGAGGGTAAAGCGTTGTTGAGCTGTAGATTACCTAATCCTGATATCAAATAAATAAAAAATAATACCCGATATGCTTGAGTAATTGTTCATCTGCTTTGTAGTCGAATATATCAGTGATGACTGATATATTCGTAGATAATGCACATTAGAGTTTTAAGTAGTATGTCTCAATACTTACTGGTTCTGATGTATATGGTCACTTCAAACCCAAATCGCTCAATTTAAAAGTTGCTTCTCTTCACTTAATCTGAAGCTTTCTGGCAACTATGGAAGGGTGGCTCGTTATGCACATAAGCCATGGTCATGGCATCCAGCATGCTCCATAACAGATCCAGCTTGAATTGCAGTATATTTAACGCATGCTGTTGCTGTTCATAGGTTTTGAAGTAATCCAGAGTTATGGCCAGGCCATGTTCAACATCACGACGAGCTTCGGTCAGACGCTTACGAAAATATCCCAGTCCTTCTGAGTCTATCCAGTCATAATTATCGGGCCAGGTATCCAGTCTCTGTTGATGGATCTCGGGAGCAAACATTTCAGTCAACGATGAGCAGGCGGCTTCCTGCCAGCTGGCTTTACGAGCAAAATTGACGTAAGCATCAACCGCATAGCGAACACCAGGTAAAACATGGCGCTGATCAAGAAGCTCTTCTCTAGACAGGCCACAGGCCTCTCCAAGGCGTAACCAGGCTTCAATTCCACCAGGATCATCACCAGCGCCATCATGATCAAGAATGCGTTGAACCCAAAGTTGACGGACTTTTCTATCCGTACAGTTAGCCATAATCGCCGCATCTTTCTGTGGGATCATTATTTGATAATAAAAGCGATTCGCTACCCAGCCACGTATCTGTTCTTTGGTACTGCTACCCTGTTTCATGGCAACATGATAGGGGTGATAGATGTGGTAAAGTCGACCCTTTTCTCTTAGACGCTTCTCAAATTCATTACGCGTTAACGGGTTTGTTTCAGTCATTATATTTCCTCCAAAGGGTTGTTCCAATTTTCTTATTGATCACCTAGTTGTACGACCATACCATCGTAGGCAACTTCAATCCCTTTATCACGCAGAATATGGCGCTCAGGAGAGTTTTCAATAAGAATTGGGTTTGTATTATTGATATGTATCAAAACCTTACGTGCGTTATATTCACGTAGTAAATCGATCATGCCGTTTTCACCGGATTGAGGTAAGTGGCCGAGTTCCAGGGCTCTTTGTGTGCCAACTCCGGCATCAAACATTTCTTCATCGGTCCAGAATGTACCATCGACGAGAGTACAGTCCGATTGAAGATTGACTTCTAGGGAGCGCATTAATTCTACCTGTTCTGAGTCCATTACAGTTGCTGCAATTACAATTCCATTGTGGGAAACCGCCACCGGCACCGGCACCTGATCCAAGAACCTGGGTTTTCATTTTGAATGTCCTCCTTAGGTAGTAATACTTCAGGAGTACCCGAAGTCAGTTTCTTGCGACTTAAGTTGTAAATTTATTAAAGGTACCATAGTTAAACTTGTTGTTTATCAGGTTAAAACTAAGGTTCAAACATCATAATACAGGCTGTTTTATTTTACTATCTCATTTGGGATAAAATTTTTGAACCAGTTTTTTTGCTTGCTGCCATAAGATGATGACTGTTTTAATCCACAGTTTTTACTGTAGCAGCCTAAAAACAATTTTCTAACTACGACTGATTTTTAATTGATGGCACAAACTTAATCAAAAATTACTGGTTTTACTTTATTGAATTGTGGACCAGTTGAAGTAACTGCCTTAATGCCTCTTCAACGGATCTATTCTCATCGTAGGCATCAGATAATGCCCAACCGGCATTAAGACGAAAACAGTCTCGATATAATCTTCTTGTTGTAAAAAAACTGCCCGCACGAATTTCAATATTTAGTTTCTCTGCACCCTCAAGCAACTTATCAGTGTTCAGTCCTGGTACCTGAATCCACAACACCATACCACCAGATGGTTGACTAATGGCTGAGCCATCTGGCAGACATTCCTGCAGCAGTTTCTGATAGCTGCTGATATTTTCAAACAACATACCGCGCACAATATTAAGGTGTTTTCGATATTGACCCGTTTTTATAAAATCTGCTACTCCAGCCTGAACCACTGTGTTGTGACCAAGCATGTTGATACGACAATGCCTGACCATATCCTGCTGAAAACGACCAGGTAAACACCAGCCTAGACGATACCCCGATGAGAGAGATTTAGAGATCGAGCCACACCATAAAACATAGCCATTTTTATCCCTTGATTTTACAGGTAAGGGCAGGGCTTTATCATAAGCAAGTTCTGCATAAATATCGTCTTCGATAACAGGGATCTTATACTGATTTGCCAGCTCAGCTAATTGTTGTTTTTGACTGAGGGTCAGGTTAATTCCCTGCGGGTTCATATGAGAACTGCTGAACAGACCAGCACTGACTTCACCATTTTTGATGTGCGTTTCTAGCTGAGTTAAATCAATACCATCCTCAGTGCAGGGAATTTCTACGATTTTGCGATTCATATTGGCAAGTAATTCTAACAATCCATTAAAACATGGAGAGCTTATTGCAATAGCGTCTCCTGGTTTACTGGTCACCTCCAGTGCAAGACGAACAGCATCAATGCAGCCACCTGTGATTACAAGGTCCTGTGCATTAAAAGGGAAACCATTTTGTGTGAAATGCGATGAGAGCGCATAACGTAATTCTTCAAGTCCTTGTGGGTCTGGATACTGATGTAATTGTTCCCCCAAAGATTGCATACCTCGCTTGATGCTTTTCTCTAGTGCTTTCACGGGTATGCAATTTGGGGACAATTGACTGATTCCAAAAGGTCCCGATGTATGACTGGAACCGTCAGAAAATCGTGCGGAGTTTGTAACTGAAATTGTTGATGCACGGCTTTTAAACAGTGGTAGACGTGGACGTGGTGAATCAACTTTCTGATTGGAAACGAAAAAACCCGACTGAGGCCGAGCAACAACCCAGCCACTTGCTTCCAGACTTCTGTAGCTGTTCAGGGCTGTAGTCATACTTACTTCGTACTGCGATGCCAGTTTGCGTAGTGAAGGCATTCTTTGACCAGAAGAGAGCTTATTCTCACGGATATCAGTCACAATCTGTTCAACAATAGCTTTGTATCTCATCTTAATTAGCAAATCCTGTTTTTATTAATTGTACTCTATTTTATTTATAAATTTGTATCTGTTATTTGTTTTAGAAATGGTTGATAGTTTAACCATAGCAATATAGTAAGAGTCTATACAATGACAAAAAGAGATTTACTGATAAGCCTTGCACTGATGTGTTTATGGGGGTTTAATTTTTCAGCGATCAAAATCGGTGCTGATCAAATCAACCCGATAATTCTCACAGCGTTACGCTTTAGTTTTGCGCTTTTCCCAGCGATATTATTCGTACGCAGGCCTGATGTGGCGATACGTTATCTGTTTGCCTATGGGGTTACATTTGGCGTAGGTATCTGGGGCATGATGGTATGGTCAATTAACCTGGGGGTTTCAGCAGGTATGGCTGGCCTGCTAATGGATATGAGCATATTGTCCAGCTTAGCCTTAGGCTACTGGGTATTTCGTGAAAAAATCACATTCAATAAAAAACTAGGGGCTGTGCTTGCTGTTACCGGGTTGTTTGCAAGTATTTCACTGGAAGACGGTGCCGTACCATTACGAGGTTTACCGCTTACACTTATTGCAGCTTTTAGCTGGAGTCTTATGAGTGTCATCGTAAAGAAATCCAGAACCACCCAGGTTTTTGCCTTTAGTGTGTGGGGTATGTTGTTCGCACCCATACCTCTATTACTGCTGGCTTTTGCTTTTCACGGTGCACAGCCTTTTCTTGACCTGCCTTCTCAGATGAATAATGAAGTCTGGTTTTCAGTATTATTTCAGGCTTATCCGACAACATTACTTGGCTATTGGGTATGGAACAGGCTCACTCTAAAATACCCGTTATCGACAATGGCACCTTTCACACTGCTAACACCAGTATTTGGGCTAATTGGCAGTATTATTTTCTATGATGAAAGTGTTTCTATGTTAAAAGTTCTGGCTTTTGTTTTAGTGTTGGGAGGTCTTGCTATAAGCCAGTGGCAGCCCGTATCAAAAACTGTGGAAGCCTGAGCACTAAAAAGCTAAGGCTTACATGTTGTATATAAATATATTGCAATGCAGTAAACAACGACATATGTAGTTGCAGTTGATCATGACCGGCTTATTAAGAGTATGTCATATTTGAATAATATGAAATGTTGAATTTGGGTAAGCTGATGAAAAGCCCTTATTAATGGATGGTAATTAATTTTCACCAGGAACTTTCTCTAGGGAGCTTGAAGACTCAAGTTGGCTATATCATCAGTAGAAAGTGAGATAAAGTAATACCATATAACCATACTGATAAATTCACATCTGCTAACATGGCAATAAAAAAAGTAGATGCTAAATTTCATCCCAACTTGATTTATCTGTTTCACTTCAATTGCGTCTCTTAAAGGGGGCTCATATCTAGCGTGAGTTGCTTGACTTAAAAATACTTAGGTAATAGTCTAGACACATTAGGAATTAAAAAAACTATTGAAGGAATCGAGCAGTCCCTTCGTTTATAAACGATGAATAACTACAGGTATTCAGGTATATAAATAGAGACTGTTTGAACATGAAATTACCCACCTTGTTCCACTCTTTAACCTTATTACCTCTGATCTGTATTTATTTTCTCTGGAGGAGAAGGTGTCCGATTTTCGGGGAATATCCGGTGCTCTTGTTGGTCTGAAACTGAGGCTGGAACAGGAACTACCTGTGTTAGCGTCGCTAGGCGTTAATGTGAGTGTCTGTGTTCTGGATAGCTCTAGCCTCAACGAAGATGACCTGGGTGATTTAGCTAGTAATACACTGGCTATTTATCTACATCGAATTTCCATAGAAGCTATAGGGGCCGGTCGAACCATGCAGCCGCCACGAAATGGTTTGCCGCGTCAGCCCGAATTACCGATTAATCTGCATTTTATGCTGATCGCAATCAATGCACTCAGTGATGCGGAAGCCAGTATTATGGGCTGGGCTATACAACAAATCGGAAATGCACTGGAGCTGGACTATGCCTTGCTTTCCTCTGCAGAACCGGATGCGCAATGGCATCCGGATGACCGCTTACAGATATTTCCAGAATCAATGAATACGGAAGATCTACTCCGTATCTGGGATGGACTTCCCGCAGATTACCGTTTATCTACACCATATATCATCAAGAACCTGCGTATTCTTCCTGCAAAATTACAGCAAACCGGCCCGCTGGTTACAGAAATCGAATACCAGATGAGTGATGCCTGATGTCTATTCTAGAAACTCATACTTTTCCATATGATGATCGATTTCTTGGTTTGAGGTGGATCAAAGGGAGTGGCCTTGTTGGGCAATATGACCTTCTCGATCAGTTGGTTGTGGATATCAGTTTTGATCCCAATTTTAATGTCAAAAGTGTCGACAAGCCTGGCAAGAGTCTAATTGTGGGTGACCCTGCTAACCATCTGGTTAAGATTGTTGATAGGACTAATCAGCTTAACCCCCGCTTACTGCTTGCCGCAAAATCAACGGCATTACGTGACGTAAAACTCTTTCAGCAGCAACAGGCAACTCGACTTGGGCCGGATGGTGGAATCCGAGGCAGGTTGAAGCTGGCTATAGATCAGGATGCCGCCTGGGCGTTAGTCACAGCGAGTTATTTACCGCAGGATAGTCTGCTGCAGGAACATTTCGTCGCCCAGGCTGATGCTCGGGGAGAGTTTGTAATCGACCTGAGTGGTCTGCGTATGCCTGATGATGACTCAGATCCAGAGTTTTCTATCACTGTTAAGGCAATAACGGGTCTGACCCCTGATGAGGCTGCCAATCCTGATTTGTTCGTCGAGTACCAGATCTCATCTGATACCAGTATTGCCAATTTGAATTCGAATATTACCGTCACCCTGGATAATTATGGCGGTGTTAAGCAGTTGGGTGACCTGCTTATTGCGCCAACCTAACGATTAATTAAAGGATAGAAAGGAGAGAGAAATGCCTGAATATCGTGCTCCTGGTGTCTACGTAGAAGAGACCAGTTTTCGCTCAAGTTCAATAGAGGGTGTCGGTACCAGTACCGCAGCCATTGTTGGACCGACGCTAGATGGACCCGTCAGTGGGATTCCACGGGTTATGACCAGCTATATTGAATTTGAACGACTGTATGGTTCTTCTGATGCTTTAACGCATGGAAGCGACAAGGTGGTCAACGACACGGCCCTGGCGGTACGGGCCTTTTTTGAGAACGGGGGCAAACAAATGTTTGTCAGTCGTGCGGTAGAAAATGATGCAGTAAAATCCGGACTCGGGGCCGGCTTCGATTCTATTGCTCTGACATCACGTTATCCCGGAAGTGGCAGCAATTATAAACTGGAATTATTCTGGCATGGCGAAGTAGCGGTTCCTGCTGGCCCAGCGGTGCCCACTCAGGCCACTACTTTTGATCTGGAGATCCGCCGTGGCAAGACCGTGCTAGCTACAGTCAACGATATTTCTGTTGATCCATCCAAAACGAACTTTATTGAGAATAAGCTCTCAACGAATGCAGGGTTACCCGCCATTTTCACGCTGGCTGATGATGCTGCTACGTTAGATGATATTCGAACAGAGCTGGTCGAGGCCTGTGATGATGAGATGAAAGCAGCGACAGCTATTCCTCAGCGGTTTGTAATCGAGTTAACAGAGGGTGCCGATGGTACACGTCCTGCAGCAAATGCCTACCGTGGCGCTGAAGCAGTTTCAGGTCAACCGACTGGTCTGGTTGCGTTTGAATACGTAGAAGATATTTTTACCGTAGTGGCACCTTCTGCCTCTCGATTATCTAATGATACACATGTGGCTATCGTGAATCATATGCTAGCGCATTGTCATAAGATGCGTTATCGATTAGCACTGGTTGATGGTAAGGAAAGTGATGACTTAACCCAGATTCAAACTTTCAGGGCAAATTTCAGTGATGACAGGTTAGTCATGTATTACCCCTGGATTGTTGGATCAGCTCCAGAGGGTGGTACGGTTAATCTACCTCCTTCCGGTTTTATGGCCGGTGTCTACGCCAGAAATGATGTTGAGCGTGGTGTGCATAAAGCCCCGGCAAACACTGTCCCATTTGGAGCATTACGCTTCAGCCGTAGTGTTAATGCTTTTCAGCAGGAGTTACTGAATCCAAAGGGTATCAACTGCCTGCGCTCGTTCACTACTCGTGGTCACAGAGTTTGGGGTGCACGTACGCTGGGAGGCGATCCTAACTGGAAATATGTGAATATTCGACGTTACTTCCTTTATCTGGAACGTTCCATAGAACTCAGTACTCAGTGGGCAGTTTTCGAACCCAATGGCACCTTGCTGTGGGATAGTGTTCGCGAGTCAATCGAAGATTTTCTATATAACGAATGGATCAATGGTCGACTACTGGGTGGAGATCCAAAACAGGCATATTTTGTTCGCTGCGATCGCACAACGATGACTCAAAATGATATCGACAATGGCCGACTAGTCTGCCTTATCGGTGTAGCAGCATTAACACCAGCCGAGTTCGTAGTATTCCGTATTGGTCAGAAAACGGCAGATGCCTAGGAGATAAATCATGTCTGTATTGAGAGAAACCCCTTATTCAGCATTTAATTTTCTTGTCGAAGTCGGTGGAGGCGGCGGAACAGAAGTTCAGGCTGGTTTTGCCGAAGTATCTGGTTTGAGTACGGAATTAACCGTTGCCGAATACCGCAATGGAAATGCTAAAACCAATTACATTATTAAGGTACCAGGTACGACCAAGGCCGGAGACGTGACACTGAAACGGGGAATTACCGGTGACTCTGAGAAGGTATTTAAATGGCTTGAAGAAGCCAGGACTGGACAGTTAAGCGCAAAGAAAACCGTGCGCGTAAAGTTGTTGTCAGAAGATCGTTCCCAAGGAGAACCAGAAGTTGTAGTTACCTGGGAATTGATTGGAGCAATGCCCATGAAGTGGACAGGACCATCACTGAATGCCAAAGGCGGTGGTGATGTTGCCATGGAAGAGCTTGTACTCTCTGTTGAGAATGTGAGTCAGGTATAAGCCAGCGTCAGGGGCAAATCATGTATATAGGTGATGACCGAATTATTACACAGGTTTTATCCGGACCGACCATTGGTCCGGATATGCAGCCTGTGTTTATTGGACATTGTCCTGGCAAGGCAAATGCTGCAGCGGTTTTAGAAGATGCATTCCTGAAAAATCGCCTGCAGCAGATGGGATATAGTGAACGGCTTGACAGTTTCCTGGAAAGCGATGATACGGTAGAACAACTGTATATGTTACCGCTACCGATACGATCACTGGCACAGTTTCAACGACTGTTTCCTGCAGCTCAATTGCAGGATAATACCTTGTCAAACGGGCTTGAACTTAATGCGGACGCTCCATCTGAACACTGGCTACCCTGGGCGATTAAGGATTATTTTAATGTCGGCAGTGGGCAGAGTGATGACAGAATCTGCTGGGTTATACGAATTGATGAAACCTTAGCCGCAGATGGGTTTGATGCAAACAGCGCAGCTGTCCGGCATTTGCCAGAAAGCTGGAATGCACTGGAACTTGCCTGTTCGATTGACTCGGCCGGAATTCTATTAACCCCAGATCTGGAAAGATTACTGATACCCCGTACTGAAAAGGATATTTCACGCAAGCGTCTACCGAATCCTTCTCCTGCGTTTCATGCCTGTAGCGAAGTGTATGATGATACTCACCGTGAGCGACGTTACAGTACTGAGATGCCCGATTACAGTGCTGATGAAAAGGCTGTGAGTCGAATTCAACGGGTTGCCCAGCGTTTACATGCATGGCGTCCAGATATGCAGTGGATATTTTCCCTCGCACCGCAAGTTGAAAATGGAATTGCTCGGCCGGAACCCGTTTCACGCATTAACCAGTGGCTGAAAACTACGGCTAAAGAGCATCAGGAGTTGGCAGGCGTGCAATTTGTTTTTCCGCTCGTGTATGCGCAAAACCGTCCCCTTTCATCTGCTTCAGGTTTACTGGCCGGCCATATTGTAAATAAAACTCGCAGCGAAGGTGTATGGCGCTCTATTGCCGGTATGCCGCTGTCTTCTGAACTATCCCTGTGGCCTGATATTGGTAAAAAACATCGCTCAATTCTACGCGAGCAGCTGGGACTTGGCGTGTTGTATGCTGCAGGAAATAATTTACAGCTGGATGATGAAAGACTGGTTGTTAAGGGATTTTGTGATCATGCAGGAACAGCCTGTCGTTCTGCAGAACTGGTGCGTTTTATTGGATGGCTACACAGAACATTACGTGATCTGGGTGAAGATTTAATTTTCAACCTGGATGGTCGAGATCCTGTGGTAGGCAATATTCTGGATGCCTTTTTCCGTGAGCTACATCAAAAGGGGGCACTGCGTGGCGTGCAATCGGAGGATGCTTATCGATTGACTAACCTGAGTACACAAGCGAATTTAATCCACTATCAAATTGAAATAGCCCCCAGTTTTCCTGTTGACCGCTTTATCGTGTCCTTTATGCATGACAGTAAAGCCAATAGTCCAAACCTGGTGTGGGAGGTTGCTGCCAATGCCTGAGAAAAATGGAATGATTCAGGACCCAGGTCTATTTGTACCTTTTCGATTTCGCATCAGTTTTAGTCACCAATATGCACCGGGTGCGGTTGGTCAGAAAAATGCAAAAAACAAGTTTGATCTGATTGCCTGTAAAGGTGAATTTAGTGAAGTCACTGGACTGGAATTCAATACCACTCCAAAAACATTAAAAGAAGGTGGTCGCAATTGGGGCCAGGTACAGCTAACTGCGCCGGTGACCTTCTCGAATCTGGTCTTAAAGCGTGGCATCACTCGTGATACCGAACTATGGCGATGGTATCAGTTTATCTATCGAACCGGAGTCTATGCCTACCGAGCTGACTGCATTATTGAAGTTAAGGAACCGCATGATCGAGAAATCGTCAGAATGCGTTGGGTTGCCCGTAACTGTGTACCAGTCAAGTTTAAAGGCTCTGACCTGAGTGCCACTGCAAACAGTGTAGCCATCGAAGAATTACATCTGGCTCACGAAGGGCTAGAACTGGAATGGGTCGAACAACCCGCAAAAGCAAATACAGCAGGGGACAGTAATGCAGCTTGAAAAAGCCATGCTAATCCGCCTGGAAGATGGTAAGGAATTACCCGAAGCGGCAACCATTCAGTCGTATCGGGACAGTAAGGAAGAAAGTGATGGTAAAAACTGGTTGCGGGTACATTTTAATCCCGAAACACTCAGAACGACCATTACCACCAACCTGAAAAATGAAGATCAAGGTAATCAACAGACACAGGGACAGTATATCGAAAAAAGCGAATCCAGCCTGTCTCTGGATCTGGTGTTTGATACCTCCGTAGTCGCTCCAGATGTGCATCAGGCGCAGGATGGCCAGGGAGCCAACCGTTTAATACATAAAGATGTTCGTCTTATCACCCGACAGTTGTCTGAATTTTTCCTGAAATCTCCTGATTTAGACACTACCGACTCAAGCAGAGAAAGCACCATGAGGGCACCAGGTCGTTGTCATTTTCGCTGGGGTAGTTTTGGTTTTACCGGCATGATTTCGAGTATCAGCGAGAATATTGATTATTTTTCTGCTGAAGGTATCCCATTGCGTTCATCAGTGTCTTTAACCCTGAAGGAGGATCGTTATCAGTTCCAGACCTATGACATTGCAGCGCAGTCCAGAAAAGTGGGTTCGGCACTACAAAAAGTTAAACAGAAAAACAATGCGGATCCAAATAACCCGGATACGGCAACAGCACAGCAGAAAGGACCGACACCGCAATCAATGATATCCGATCTGAATAGTCCAACGAATACTGCTGGGAGTCGGCAGTCGGATTTGCCAGACCCCTTTGCCACCGAAAGTGTTAATTAGAGAGTGTTATGCCTATCCTGATAAATGAAGTTCATACAGAAGTGATTGAAGCAGAATCAGAACGTAATTTACCGAATGATCATACGAGTACATCTGATATCTCTGCTGAATGGTTAAAAATGGTCAGCCTGCTGAAGGAACGCCAGGCTCGACTGGAGGATGATTAAATCAGATGAATGCAGTTTCAGTGTTAAATGCTCGCCCCATACTCTTGCACCAGAGCAGGGTGCAGGAAGATATGATGGCTGCTTTGCATCAGTTGCATGTTCAGCTACCTATGAGCGGACGCGGCAATGCTGAGATTACCCTGGTGAACTGGGGCAGTAGAGATAATCAAACCGATGTGCAGTGGCAACATCTGGCACTTGGCGATGCTATGACGATTTCATTTTTTGAACAGGAAGATGTTGTATTCAGTGGTGAAATAACCGCTATAGAGGAACGCTATGGAACAGGGACCCCGATGCTGGTTTTACTGGTTGAAGACAAAATGCATCGTCTGGCAAAAAAGCGCCAGAGTCGTGTGTTTGAAGAAACCAGCCCGGATGACATGATAGCTACAATTGCCAGTGAGCATGGTATACAGGCTGATGTGAGTGTTTCCAGTAACATAGGAGACTGGAATCAGTTGAATGAAACTGACTACAATTTTATTCAACGTATCGTCAGTCGCTGGGATTTATCGGCAAGAATTGTCAATGGCGACATGCTACAGATTAAGCCAGAAGAAGCTGATGCGGATCCTTTAACCGTATCACCGCAATCAAATGCGATGGAAATTAGAATCATCGCTGATCTTAATCACCAGGTGCAGCTGTCCGGGATCCGTGGCTGGAATTTTGACAGTGGTGAGGCAATAGAAGATGAATCCAGTAGCCTGCAACCATCACCATCCGATACGACCGCCGCCCTGAACCTGCAACATTTAAACTGGAGTGAAGAAGAATGGCTAAGTTCTCCGCACCCTAGAACTCAGGATGAAGCACGCGCCTGGTCTGCTGCGGCCTTTCAAAGACAGGCACGTGAGTTTTTACACGGAGAAATAACACTACAGGGAACGCCGAAACTTAAAGCAGGCAAGGAAATAAAGCTGGATGAAGTTTCCGATAGAATTTCAGGCCGTTACCGAATTGTTCATCTATCTCATCGATTTGATACGACGGCAGGTTTCGTCAGTCATATTCGCGTTGCGCGCCCTAACTGGAATCAAACAATATGAATGCAAATACACATATCATTGCCGGTATGCAACTGGCTGAAGTCATTGATACGGTGGATCCTCAATCCAGGGGACGTATTCAAATAAGACTGACTACCAATAATCTGGAGCTCTGGAGTATGGTAATGGTTGCTGGTGCCGGTAGTGATTATGGTGTCAGTTGCTTACCAAAGGAGGGAGAACTGGTGGTAGTTGCTTTCCTTGATAGAGAGCAACCCGTGGTCATGGGCGCACTCTGGAAAGCCACAGAGGAACATCCTGAACATGCACAACCGGTAGAACAGAATTACCTGATTAAAACACCGGGTGGCAGCGAGTTACGCATGAATGATGAATCGCCATCTCTGGAAATAAAGACCCAGGCGGGCTATCGCATGCTGATTGATGAGTCAGCTGGTGAAATAAAGATTGAAAGAGATGACCAAACCATCACGCTGACTGCCTCTTCAATCGATATCAAATCATCCAGCTCGGTAAATATTGAAGCTTCGACTATCAAATTTTCTGCCGGTATGGTGGATATTCAGTCAGGCATGACCAAAGCATCTGGTGTCGTTCAATGCGATACCCTGATATCTAACAGTGTGATCTCAAGTAGTTATACACCAGGCGCGGGGAATATATGGTGAGTACCGTGTCCCCATTAAATATGGCAGCTAAACCTGTCAAAAATCATCATAGACCGATGCTGTTGACGCCATTCTATGCGCGTCATAACAAAGATGAACAGTCTCCTCAGATTCATGAATACCGCAATGCAGATTACATGACTCAGTTTAGCGAAGATCTGCAACAAAACAGACTGACTGCCAGCAAACAGCAGGACTGGTATGAAACTAATAAGCTCGATGGAAAATCCTGGCCTGTGCTCAGGCTGCCAGTTCATAAAGGCTTTTACCTGGTGAGTTGTGAACTCAGCTGTGATAACAAAAACAGGGCTCCTGTCGATCCAAAACGGATATCCGAAGCCTGGATGACCGTAACGAATTTTGATCAGAAAGTAGATATCAACAAGCTACCGTCTACCAGAACAAAGCAGATGTTTCAGGCAGTTTTGTTACAGGCTAAGCAACAGGGCAATGCATACCCGCTAAGACCAGTTGTCACTCATGATAACAAGGGTATCAAACATACAGTGTTATCCGGTTTTCTGCCGTTGTCGGATGTTGTGAATAACGACAGCAATAACAATGAACCATTGATAGATGCAGATCAGGTAAGCGCCACTGCCAGTGAAATGGCGGAGAGTTTTGCGAATTCAGAATTCACTTCACAGGTCGACCAGGTGCTATGGAGTGGAGCAACTGATAAAACGCTTAATGTTCGTCTTAAAAACCTGATGCAGTTACTGGACGAAAATCTCGCCATCGGCGTGGTAGATGACAAACTGGCCTATACGGCGGTGGTAACTGTAGATACTGCCACATCATCAGTAGACTCAACAGTATCTATCCAGCAATGGCAAAGCTGGTTACAGCAGTCGTATTTCTATGACATTCCACCTCAGACCAACAGACAACATCTATATTCCATGCAGCTTCAATTCAAGGTCAGGTGGAATCAGTTAGTTGCCAAGCTGCAGGATGATCCACCTATGCAGGTAACGCAGGCTTATCGTAATGCGTATAACGCTTTTCGCCAGACATTACTAAGTGTCACGATGCCAACGTTGACCTATGAGGTGCTCAGTTTTAACAGTCGCTACGATTTTACAGAACAACGAATTTCAACCGTTACCTCACCCTGGATCCAGTATTTATCTACGCTGTCGACCTTGCTGGAAGCGCTACGGACTGAAGTTTTCAAGCCGCAGAATATGCTAGCCGGGCTGTCTGATTTGAGGTTGTCTATTGAAAGTTTTAAAAACAAGCTGGAACTGACTTTGGCTGCTGCGCAGGCTTTGAACAGGCAGTTTCAACCACAGCATAAATATCGTAGGCAAAGTTTTCTGCAATGGTTAATCAGCGGTCGTGAAAATGAAGACAATGCCTTGAGTGAACAATTGCCAGTCAATCAAAAACTGATCGTGTCAGCCGACTGGATAAGACAGGGTCCAGAATTAATATCAAAACGCTGGATTATGCTGGTAAATTCGTTTACCAGTGAGTGGCAAAAAACGGGTCAAACTAAAGCATTAAGCAAAGAAGATGACCAACTGTATCAGGTGAGAGTTTATGCCAAGGTTACTGCTGATAATGGCTGTGAATACCTGGTGCAAAGCCAGTTGGGAGATCCCTTTTACATTGCCTCTTTTTATGAAACAAGGTTGATGCCCAGCTATCCAATCAAGATGCCCACGCTTAAAGATTTGAAAAAGGCAGTAAGTGGACCGGCTATGATCATGCCGTCGGATCTGGCAAAAAAGGTCAACAAGTTAAAATTTCCCGATGGTGAAGTCGAAGAGTCAGGTAGTGGTGGGGAAGGACGCTGGATTTATATGTTCAGTATCCCAATTGTAACCATTTGCGCAATGATTTTACTGATGTTGATCATCAATATACTTAATTTTGTTTTCCGCTGGATTCCTTATGCGATCCTGCGGATTCCATTTCCAAAATAGTCAGGGATACAGATGCAGGAACTACTACAACAAATGACGAGTTTTCCACTGGGCGGAATAGATCAGGACGGTCAGTTAAACTTTTCTGCGGATAATCAGAGCGTGCGTGAGGTGATCTGGGGTTTGTTGGCTACACGACCGGGCGAACGTTTGCATGCGCCCAGTTTTGGTGTCGGGCTACATGCTTATCTGCACTTTCCCAATACAGAAACAACGCGCAGCCTGATTCGGGAAAATATTGAATTGAATATACGGGCATACGAACCACGCATTCAGATGAGAGAGCTGATCGTTGAGGCTGACCGTGAGCGACCTGAACAGATTAACATTCGTATCCATTATCAATTACTGAATCTGGACACTGCCGATGTTCTTGATTTCAGTCTGAACCTTAAACCTTGAGGGCAATGGCATGAGTCTACCCGTCATTAATCTCGACGACCGACAATATGATGACCTTGTCGCAGAAGCAAAACAACGTCTGCAACAGGCGTTACCTGAGTTAGCAGGACTTTCACCGGGTGATCCATTATATTATCTGGTCGATCTGTTTGCGCATCTGACTGACCAGTTAATCTATCGAGCCAACTTAATTCCAGAGCGGCAGCGACAGGTCTACCTGAATTTGATGGCGATTCCTCGACGCCCTGTGCAGCCTGGAAAGGGCTTGATCAGTCTCGATTTACAGGGGAAAACAGCCCTGGTACCCAAACTGATTAAAAAAGAAACCGCCGTCAGTGCCAAAAATATTCCATTTACCACAGAGCAGGAAGTTCTCGCTACACCATTACAAATGCGCCTGATGGTGAAAAGCAGTATGCAGGCAGATGTCAATGAACTGCTTGAGCTATATCCCAATATTAATCCTGCACAGATGCAAACCTTTAGACCCCTTGAGTTAAAAGCGGGACAGGATGTGATCAATACAGTAGGGAGTATTGATGATTCGTTGTATCTGGCATTACATGTCTCCAACACGTTTGCTAAACCCGAATCTTTGCAACGTATACGGCAGGAACTGTCAGGAAAAATCCTCAATATCGGGTTGATTCCACAACGCGATTTAACAGCTGAAGTTGCCACCACTCCACAACCTCGCCAACTGGAATGGAGTATTGCCTGGTGCCGGCGTGAAGATGAAGAGTCACAGCTCAAGTGTGATTATCTGCCACTCCAGTTGCTGGAAGACAGCTCGAAAGGGGGGCGTCAGACAGGTGTAGTCAGATTAAGAATACCGGAAGCTGAATCCCTGCTGGCACCGGAATTTCCAACTGATCCATCAGACCAGGGGCTGGGTAATTTCCCACCGGCATTACCAGTCGATATAAAGCCAGAATCACTCATCTGCTGGATTCGATTACGTGCGCCAAAGCATGATCTCGATTTTTCCTATATAGCCATCAATGCGACGATGGTATCTGGTCAGGGAATTAAAAAAGATATCCTGCTGGGTATAGGTAATGGCGAGTCCAACCAGCGCTTACAGCTTCCTCAGAATGATGTGGATACACAAAGTCTGAAGCTTGAGGTTGAACACAAACAGCAATTCCGCGCCTGGTATGCGGTTCCGCATTTTGCTGCCAGCGGCGCAGAAGACCCGGTGTACAGAATTGACGCGGCCAATGGCAGTATCATATTTGGAGATGGTATCAACGGTCTCAGGCCACCCGAAGGCGCGAGAATTCGTGCTGCAGTAATGCGCTATGGCGGTGGTAAATCCGGTAATCTTGCATCAGGTTCTATCAGCAAACTGGATTCCGCGATTTCCGGTGTAAAAATCAGACAGGAATACCCAACCTGGGGCGGCATTGAAGCTGAAACAGTGCCAGCAGCTGAACAGCGTATTGCTGCTTTTTTACGTCATCGCAATCGAGCGGTAACCGAACAGGATTTTATCGAACTAACCCTTTCTAATCCATTAAACCCCGTGGCGCGTGCCGAACTGCTGACAGGTTTTCATCCGGGACGGGAGTTTGCAGATGTGCGTAGCAACGTGCCAGGCATTGTTTCGATACTGGTTTTACCACCCGTCAGGGATGATGGTCGTTTTCCAAAACCCAATGCGGGTCTATTGAGCGATGTTCACCACTATCTGTCAGAACGTATGCTACTGGGCACCGAGCTTTTCGTGTTAAGCCCGCAGTTTATACCCGTGGCAATAGCTGCCAGTTTTGATGCCGTTGATCCCGCTCAGTCAATTGCTGTTTCTCAGCAGGTTGAACAGTCTTTACATAATTATCTATGGCCATTGGCACCAGGAGGGCTACAGGGAACAGGTTGGCAACTGGGACGCTCGGTGGAAGCAAGTGAGCTGTATACCGCAATTGCCCGTGTGCCCGGAGTGCGTGCTATTTACCAGATTCAACTTTACACAGAAGTCGATGGGGAATGGCAACAGGCAAGTGATAACCGAGTGTCAATTCCCGATTATGCATTACCTGAACTAATGACTATGTCGGTCAGTGCGGATGGAGAAAATGCAGTGCTACCGGAATTTGGATCAACGCCGCCTGAACAGGATGTGAATGCAATCCCAGTACCGGTGATGCCGGAGTACTGTTGAGACGACGATGAAACAATTATCACCTGATTTTTTCACGTTAACCGGAGAGCAGGATTTTCACTGCCGCTCGACGCGCCTGACGTACGATAAAAAACAACAATCAATCCGCTTAACCCGTAATGACAATTTAAGGTTGCCGAGTTGTAGTAAGCAGCAGGCTGAATCGTTATTGGAAAATCAAACAGCTGCGTTATGTGATGCTGACCTGCAACTGGCGTGGATTTCCTCTGATGGTAAAAGCCTGTTGACAGGTTCAGTCATCAACGATGATTCCGGCGAACCGGTACGAGTCAGTGCCGCTGAAGACACTGCTAATTCTACCGAAATGCTGGAATTGCACCCGGTAGAAACCACTGGTGATGCTGTGTTTACCGATCTGGCGATGTGGCAACGGTCCATTGCATTGTGCTGGAGTGACGAGGCTGCAGATCGACATGGCGTGGATATCATCGAACTTGGTACAAAACGACATTACCTGCTGGATACGCTGGAATATTCACCAGTAAACATCTGGATTGATCGTCAACAGCGAGTCTGGGTTGTCGATAGCCACAATCAATTGCTGTTATGTACTGGACAACCTTTACCTCAGCAATGGAATCCAGCAGCAACTATTTTTAGGCCGTTACATGATAATCCGCATCCCTTTAGCGTCGAGAAAACCATCCAGTTACCGGAGGGTGAACCGGTGCTATCCCTGTGTAGTGATGATGAATTTCTGTATTTGCTCAGAGAAGGTGAGTTGTTGCAAATAAGGCTGGATAACCCAGTACAGGCAGCCAGAATTTTTACTCTGGATTCTGAAATTCCCTATGTGACAGATTGCAGGAGCGTCGAAGCCGGCAGAATCGCATTATGGGTCCCGGCTGAACTGGATCAGCTAAGAGCTGCTCAGGATTGTCCGCTGGTTGAACTCGATACTGAAACCGACACTGCCAGACTGGTCCTGGAACGTTATCCCCGGCGTCGACTGGCACATAGTGCTTTTCTGGCGAATCCGGATGCTTCGGCACGATATCTGTCGGCTGATCATGTGCTGGAGTTAACGGGGTTGCCTCAGGTCAGGTATCACCGAAGTGGAATATCGATACTGCAGAAAAAGCTCGATAGTCGATTAACCGATACGCTCTGGGACCGAATCAGCATCGATGCCTGTATTCCAGCAGGCACCAAAATTTTCGTACAGCTTAGAGCCTACGATGATAAGAGCGAAAGAACCCAGCGTGACTGGCATGATCAGGGACAGGTGGTTTTATCTACTCTCAGCAGCCGTGCTGCAACTAGCAATGCCAGCGTTTGGGAGCTGGTCATCCGTAAACAGAAAAATAGCGGTCAGGTGCGTGAAATCAGAGGACGTTATCTGGAGATTAAGCTACATCTTGAAAGTAACGGTTTGTCGACGCCGCAAATATTTTCAATGCAGTTCTGGTATCCACGAATATCCTGGCAGCAACAGTATTTACCCGAGTTTATGCATCAGGTTGAACAACCCGTTGAAGATTCAACTGAACTGGCCAATGGCGCTGATGTTCGTGAACGAATGCTGACGGCTCTAGCGGCGATGTCCTACACCGTAGAACAAAGAATCGATACCGCTGAAACACTGATTGATCCATTGACCGCCCCCGAAACTTTATTGCAGCAACTCGAGTTGATGGTGGGTGAGCATCCGCCCGCTCACTGGCCAATACAGCGCAGGCGTCACTGGTTAGCTCAAAGCGGTGCGATTCAACGTTGGCGTGGAACTTTCAAGGGCTTATGTCTGGCACTGGATATAGCCACTGATGGTGCAGTGACGCGTGGGCAGGTTGTTCCAGCAGAAGATTACCGATTACGCAGACCGTTATTTTCTGCATTGGGAATCGATTTTTCCTCGGCTTTTCATCCATTGACGCTAGATAGCGTACAAAGTGGCAACAGTATTGTCGGTGACACCTTAATTTTAGGGCCTGATGATGCCAGGACTCTGTTGCTGGATTTATTACCGGATGCCAGTGAATCAAGTACAGTGAATGAATTACTCGAAGCCTATGCCGATAGTTATTCCTATCGCTTAAGCCTCATCTTACATGGATCAGCCGCAGACTATCGTGCATTAATCGAGGAGTTACTCGCTGCTGAGTTACCGGTCCACCTTGAAGCAAATATTATCGAGAGCAACCGTAGTTTTGTCCCGGGGCTTGCACCCTTGCTGGGAATTCACAGCTATCTGCAGGAGTTTCCTGAATGGCAAAGGTTGATACTAAACCGTGACAAAATTGGTGGTTCATCGGTGTTGATGAATCGTCCAGTTTTAAAGCCAGGCCGTGCTGCCGAATCACTTTTTAACGGAGAAAATACATGAGCCAGGATGATTCCTCCACCATGCAACAGGATAGCCATATGTTCGAACCCTTATCACGTCCTGCTCACCAGCCAGGAATGATGCTTGGGGTTGAAGCTGTGCGTAATGAACAGGCCTATAACCGGCGTAGGCTTAACCGTCATCAATACTGGTTACACGGGTCTGGAACTGTGGTAGGACTAGCAGTCACGCTGTCTTCCCAAACAGCAGACCCGGATGATACCCAGGATCAGTTGATCAAGTTGATCGTTAGTCCGGGCATAGCGCTAGATGGTTTTGGAAGGGAAGTGGTGCTACATGAACCCTACTGTCTGGATCTACAGGCCTGGATAGAGAGTAATCGTGATCAGGAAACACGCGAGTGGAACATGGAATCGACTCACGTGCCAGTCAATGGTGGTCTATGGCTAGATATCAGTATTCGCCAGAAGGACTGTGACTCAGGCCTGCAGCCTGTCATTGCGCATGAAGTGAACTCAACTATTGATCCGGTGGCAACGGCGAACATTGAACAGGGTGTCTGGCTTGATATTAAACCGATTACGCCAGCAGACACTGCGGCCGATGCATTGACATTAGCAGTCGAACCTGAGGCACCATTACCCGGTGCGATTCATCCTGGTGCAACTCCAAACCTGGAGGAATTACTCACTACAACAGAAACCGACTACCTCAATAATCTATCTGGAGTACCTGAACAGTTCGCCAGACTTCATGCCGAGCGGCTGTTCCGTTTACAACATTCAGAGCTGGATCCTGATTTCCTGACATCAGATCTTGAACAGTTAGCCAGTGTGCAACTGGCTCGTATCCGGCTAACAACACTGGATGACACAAAACTTGTGAGTCACCCTTCACGAGTAGCTATCAATAACCTGATCCGTCCGTTTGTGACCAACCCTGATATGGTTGGATGGGTGTTACATAAACATCACTCTGAGAGTTGATGGAGAAAATCGATTATGAGCACTAAAAAATTCTATACCCCCAGATTTGTAAAAATGGCTAATGTTGCAATCAGTAATCAACTGAATCCGCTAGTTACTGGTAAGCTGCAAACCAATGGCCAGATTGCTCCTGAAGCCAATCAGTTGAGAGATCTGGTACTCGACAAGGAGCGAGAACGCAGTCATTACTTTGATGGCAAGTTACTCAAGGCACAGGACCTGCTGCGCGATCAAAACTATCTGGATGCCAGACTCAGACAGGCAGGGCGGGCATTTGGTGCAGGCATTATCGAAGGCCTTGAAGCCAGTTTGCAGGATGGCTGGCTAAGTGTAAAACCGGGAAGCGGAATCACGCCATCTGGATTAGTTTTAGAACTAAAAGGACATACCCTGCGCGCTCCGGTGAATGATGCCGCGCTTAGACAGGCGATCAATAAAGGCAAGTATGCTTATCTGAACTCCGGGCTTTATCTGGTGTTGCTGTCCTGGCATGAACAAACCAGTAATGAAATAGCCGAAGTGTATCCTCGAAAGGCCAGTGTACAACCACAGGCACAGCCTGATTCATATCAGCAGGGTGTAAAACTGGAGCTGATGCCGTTACAAAAAGATGTTGCAGTCAATGACGAATTACTGGCCAGAGCTCAACTGGCAGATGAGTTTTTACAGTATGGTGCCGAGTTCCCGGGAATGCCCGCTAACAGTCTGGCTGTAGCGCTGATCGCAGTACGAAACAATCGTCCTTTGTGGCTCGATAACAGTCTGGTCAGGCGCGACTACCGAGTTGAACGTGAAGTCTATGCAAAGAGACTGCGACATAGAGAGCAATACCAGGATCTGTTGCAGGATCTGGTACGCAGACGCCATTTAAACCACTCGTTTGAACTTAATCGCTATTTTAATAAGATTCCCGCTATGGGGCGTTTACCCAGAAGTTTTGTTGATGCAGATGCACAATCGTTTAATGGGTTTCCAGACCATTATCAGATAGATCTGGTTCCGGTGAGAGCCGATGATATTTCATTCCTGATGGCACAAACTGCGCATCTACCGCCAATCGATCTACGCAGCCGGAAAAGTGAAAATATCCAGATTTTAGTACCATTAAATGAAACGGATTATGAAGCTCTGGTGGCGGCTCTGGAATCGGAGCCAGAGTCAAATACTGCGTTGACTATGTCAGATAATATATCGAGTAGTTCAATCAGAGAGATCAGTAATATTTCATTCGCCAGTAATGCAAGACTAAATCTGGCACAACCGTTTGAGCGCATGTTGAGTAGTCGAATCAACCGGCGTCTTTTACTCACAAATCTTTTACCTTCACGCTCAGCCTGGCAGAAAGCTTTTGATTCTATCTCCAGTCCTACAGGGCTGTATTACATGCGTGAATTTCAACTCGCCTCTATACAGGCTCCGCAGGTGTTGACGATATCTGCTGGCTTTCCGCAAGCTGTTCAACCAGAAATACCAACGGATAATAATCCGACTCCATCTCCTACACCTACACCTACACCGGTTCCTGAACCAACCATAGAGGACATAATTACTGCCAGAGGCAGCATTAATGAAGAAAGTAAAACTGCGATAGAAAAACTTCAGCCAATTATCAAAAAGCAGCAAAAAGTTTTTAGTCGTCTATTTCCGGTCATGGATAACAGTTATGACCGCTTATTCTGGCGGGCTATGGTAGCAGCACAGCCAGCGGATAAATTTCTGGAGCAATTTACTACGGAGATGGTCAATGGCACCAGGCCCTGGGAATTAATCGATAAAATAGGACTTGATTTTGGTCTTACCAAAGCTGAAATTAAGCGTTGGACAACTGTGGCGAGGGCCGTTGGAGAAGCGGTATGACACAGCAAACCATACAATTACATGAAATTGACATTGGTCAGGGCATTTCTCCTGATGACCTTTCCCGCTTACGTGCGCAGCGACTCAATTTTTTCCCCGACCGCCCACTGGGTGATGACGAATTTGACAGAATGCAAGCCTGGAGTGATGCTCGTATAGCCGCACTGGAAGGAAGTCTACAACAACCCGGTATACTGGATGGTCTTGCTTGTCGGCTTCACCAACAGGATGATATGCAGGTGATTCACCTGCAACCGGGTAGTGGGCTAGGTAGAAACCATCAACTATTTGTATTGCAGCAGGCATTAGAACAAAACTGGGAAACCTTAAGAGACGAATATCTTTCCGATCCGGAAACTCCTAATACACCGCTGAATGGACTCTATTTTATAGTGCTGGCGGCTGATTTTTTCCATATGGATGTCACGCCCAACCAGAAACCCTGTCAGCGTGATGAACTGGACAGGTTAAGAGATGCGCGTATACAGCGTGGCCTGGTGTTGAGTTTGTCTACAGTGGATTCCTCCCTGTGGAATCTTCCGGAAGTTGAAAATGATGCAATTCTGGCAGCCAATCGAATGCTTGGTCAGCTGATCAAAAATCCACAGCTATTTCCAGATTTTGATGGAGTCAGTGTCGCGCTGATCGGAGTAAAACAGAATCAGTTACTGTGGTTAAACGATACCGCTGCGGCATTCGAGGCTGATGAGAAACCATTACATCGACAGTTACGTGAACATTTTCACAGCAGCATAGAAATGCGAATCTTAAGCGGAATTGAAGCCGGACAAACAGCTCTGGAAGCAATGAACAGCTTACGTTTCGCCTGGCTACCAGCGGCGGCTGAATTACCAGCTTTTCTGCTGGAAAACCCGGCGGGGGTTTCACCTTTGCCGGATTTAAAATGGTTTCCAGTGGGAGCTGATGAACAGTTACAGGTAATTTCTGAATCCAGCCTACCGGTGATACTGCAGTCAAATCTGCAACGGGCTGCAACCGGCTTTGATGCCGTAGCAGGTGATAGTTATCGGATTGGACTGGTGGTCAGTGATGACTTATATCGTCCGGATTTATTGCAGTTACCGCAGCTTGAAACTGAGATTATTGAACTGTTACATCGTAAAGGTCGGGAAAGTGAGAATGCAACAGCCCAGTCGCAAATTCTCTGGGATAAACTGGCTGCAGGGTTTGTTCCGGAACTTCATCCTGAAATAGCTTCTGTACCCGAACGTCCTCAGACTCCGCAGTCAGCACAACAGATACTCAGCCTGTTAGGCAGTAAGGAGTGGCAGGCAAAGTCTGCAAATGCATCATTGAACGCACCATATAGCAGCAATTGGCCCGCACCGCCAGAGGATCTGGAACAGCCAGTATCAGTTCCAGCCAATACACCAGATGGTTTACTGGCAAAATTGACTGAAGAAATTGAAGTCCAGGAAAAACTCAGTGAAATGCTGGAAGATATCGATGACCTACTGGAAATGCTGGAGCAGGAAAAGAAACAGCAACGAGGGCTGGTCGATGTGTTAACTATCGATCTGGCCAGGATCGCCGGTGGCGTGCCTGGTGATGGTTCTGGTATCAAAATTGCCAGTGCTGCCAGAGAGCTTGATATGCAAGCAAAGAAACCATAGGGGGATGAAATGGCAACTAAAACATTCAGTTTCAACCTGGACAGTAGAAATACCGAGAGCCTGATTCTCACCAATAATAAAGTAAATACAAATACTGCAACGGTTGAAGTAGCGAAGGTGATGGATTCAAATAATAACCTGACTCCTAACCTGTTAGCGCAGGCCCTGGCAAATCAGGAGCTGTACCAGCTTGATATCAATAGTGTTGAATTAGCGAAAACTTACGATACGTCGCAGCTGGTTGTTGATACTGAAATTGTACATGTTGATGCCCCCCAGACACTGCTTAAGAGACACCTCTCCCTGTTTAACAGTATCCGGGAAAAAATTAACAGTGATAGTGAAGATACTGCACTACATGCGCGTCTTAAAGCATTTATCCAAAAGTGGCTCGATGATCCAGATATTCAAAAAATATTAGGACAATATTTTAATAAAGACAGTGCAAATAACGTCAGCATAACTCGAGATTCCTCTATCCTTAAAGAAAGTGCGATTAAAAAAGTGCCAGTCGATGACACTGATTTAGAAAGGGACAATGATTCATCCGCGTTATTCAAACTGAGTCGTTTTGCGATGGATGATTTTCATCGTATGTCAACTTTACGCCGTGACGTCATACGTCTCAAGCGTAGCAAAACGCTGCAGCTAAGAAATAGTTTAAAGGTACGTAGTCAGCTCAATAATGAGATAGATGATGCACGTGAAGAATTTGAAAATATTGAAAAAACTGTCGATAAAGCGGAAGAAAATTATTCTCTGGTGCGAGGACTACTAGAACAGCAACTTCAGGCAGTGGATGATGCATTTGCAGAGCGTCACCGAATTCTATCCAGTCCAACAGGACTCTGTTTTGTACGTATCAGTGATTTGCCGATACAAATCAGTTTTCACCAAACTCCACTGATAGCACAACCCGCATCAGGGCAATTACCTTCTATCTGTCAACAGGCTACTGAGTTACCGGAGCGACTACAGCCTTTTCTAGAGCTGCTGGATGATCAACCAATGAGTAGCTGGAAACAGCTTCAACCCTATTGGCGCTGGTTACCTAAAGCCTGGTCACAACAACCTCCGCCACGGGTTATTCCACAAATCCATCAGAATATCAGCCTGATGCCACTGCCTTTTCATTCGCTCATGTTGTCTTTGCCGGCTATACAGAATTACTCAACGGCAATTAAATCCGGGCTTTCGCTGGCTGCCAGTAGCAAGCTAAGTGCAGATGAAGTGACACTCGAACAGCTTACTAAATCCAGGCATGCAGGACTCAGGCAGCGAGCACGCCGTTTACAGGATGATCTGACCAGTGCGCTCAGTTGCCTATTACAGCAACTACAGGAAATACCAGCAGCCGACCGTTACAACTGGTCACGGCTGGCGGAAAATGATGCGCTGAATACCGAAACCCCACTGTCATGGCCAAATTTTCACGTCTATTCAGGCCAAATGGCAGGCCTGTATTTGCGTGAAATCATCGAATGGCTTTACCTGCAGCTGGATAAAAATGCCAAAACAGAATCCAGGTCAGCTCTGCGTACCTGTATACGAGCCTGTTTGTTGCAGGCAGTGAATGATGACCCGCAGGATTTATTGCATGGAAAAGTGATCCAGTTTCCAGGTTTTATCAAACCCGGTGTATTGATGACAGCCAGCCTGAATCGAATCCCGGCTTTGAGCGACAGGCTAAAAGTTTATGATGGCTCACAACAGTTAATTGCTGAAGCCAGGGTGATAGATAGTCATCAAACTGAAGCGAATATTGAAGTTATCTCTACTTATACTGCTACTCCGGCAGCTTTTTCTTCCTGGACTGTGGTGGGACACAAGGCCATTTTAAATGCTGGTTTCGATTGATCAGTGCTATTTCCGAGGAAGTGAGTTAGGCATAGCGAAAGCTCGCCAGGCGCTTGAGCAATCACATTTTCCTTCTGTTAGTGATACAGAGTATGTCATTCTGAGGAGGCTGGATGTGACTGCCGAGCTTCCTCAGCTAGGCAAAAACTATTTTCTGCAATCTGAACAAATCATATCGGGCAGGGTTTATGGCTGGACAGATGCAGCTGTTGATGCAGACTGTGTCTGGTTTGCTTCTGAAATTGATATGCTTGCCTGTCTGAGCAACGATATCGCACTGGGTAGAGCGGGCAGTCGCTGGTTCTGGAAAAGTTATTCCCGGTTCACGGTCAGTTCAGTGGCTGATGGTTTAAGCAATCTATTTCAGCAACAATCGAAAAATCTTTCCAACCTCATACATCGCATGTACGAACAAGGAGTATTGTCTCGTGTGTGGAATGTAATATCTGATTCGATGGCAGCAACACTGATTGATTTATCAGTCGCTGAAACCGTTAATGAAAGCATACGCAATGTTTTTTCAGAGCATGAACAGACTGGTCATATTAAAATAACCAATGAATGCCCTCCGTTACTGTCAATCCTACTGTCCTCCAATACTCAGCTTTTAAACAGCCCGACTGCCAGACAACAGCTGGCGATTATTCTATATTTACAACTGGATAAACCACACTGGTTACAATCGGCATCTTCAGTACCACTGATTAGCCAATTTATTCAACAGATAACAAATATCAGTTGGACTATAAAAGACGACTCGAAATCATTATCACGGATGCATAAAACAGAAGCTGCTGGATTTGAACAGTATGAAATTAATGAATCAAAACTCACACAATTAAATAAAACAGAAAACCAGCAATTAGAAATTAATCAGCCTCCCGTTAAAAGTGACAGAGTTTCCAATCTAACTGATGAATCATCAGGCCTTAACACTTCTGACTCTAATAAGGATGAACAGGTTGATGAACAACTGGATAAATTAAACGATATTGATGAATTACCTGATCCGCAAGATAAATCTGCAGCGGGTAAACAATGGTTTGTGACACAGGGCGGGATTTTTTACCTGTTGAATATTTTAAACCAGCCAGTCATTCGTCAGCAATTGCTTAACGATGTAAAAGCATTAGCTTTCCCATCCGGCTGGGGATGGCTTTATCGTTTGGGGGAAGCATTTGGTCTTCAACCTGAAGCCCAACTGCTGTGTTGTTTAAGTACTTTGTCCGGTCTCGATAAGAATGAATTTTTAACAACGACACCTGACCTGGAAATTGCTCAAGACATACTGGCTTATGCCGAGCGACGTTATAGCGGGTATGGGATCTGGAAGCCGGATTTGTTACTTCGACAGGCAACTATCGTTTACTCAAGACCAGAACTATCAATAATCTTCGCGATGCAGGATATAGATATTGATTTACGGAAATCCGGGCTTGATATCGATCCGGTATGGATAGACTGGTTGGGAACTGTGGTATGTTTTCATTACCGGGAAGTTGTTCAATGAGTACATCTGTTAAACAGTCTTTAGAAGCTATCAATAGCGAGCATCTGTTTGACTGGGTGAGAGCAGGACTGTTGCGTTTCGAGCAAAATAACCTGACTGAAAAAACAGCCGAGATTAGTCAATACGAGGATCACCTGGCTCAAGCATTGAATGGACATACCGATTTACGTTGGCAGGATATAAATCAACTGCTGCTGGACAGCTTTAAAATATCGCACAGTGGAGCCGCAGTTCTGGTTAAACCGAGTGATACTGACCTGTCTGAATTTTTCCTGTATATACTATGCAGTGCAATCGAAATGGAACGCGATATCATAATTCGAATTGCTAGCATTCAAAACAACAATCAGGTGGACTGGTTACAGGTGGGTTTTGCACAGGGAATAATTCAGTTTCTGTTTGAGCTTCCCGTTGCGCCAGATTTAACAGCTTTTCAACTGGTGAAAGAAGAGTTATTGATAATCAAAGGGCAGGGGCCATTATTCGGCAGAAATATTTATACCTCAGTTGATTACTGGAAAGCGATTAGCGAAGGTAAATTGTTATCAGAATTTGTTGCGATTGGTGATGATGGAATCATACTAGAAGACCAGACCCTGCAACTCTCTGCAGAATTGTTAAGACGAAACAATTTGCTGGCTGTAGATACGGATCAAAAAACAGCCGAAGCAATCACTCACGGTGTGTCTCGGTATACCGGTCTTACTCCTGTTCAGGTTGACTATGATGACTGGGTACAAACTTCACTGCGAGCGTTAATGCGTTATGCAAAATGGTTACCGCTCATTAGTTGTGAGAAATCCGATTCGTCCCTGTTGAAGGTTTTTAATGAATTTACACCCGGTATTCTTCTGGTCAGAAGTGATCAGCAATTACCCGAAAATTGTATCAAAATCGAGTTGCCATTAGCTGAGCCCTCACAACGTAAAAAATGGTGGGAACAGTTAATATCCGACCCACAGGCACTTACTATATTGGCTTCATCAATGCTAAGCCAGGCGGCCGTACGTCGTATCGGGTTGCAATTAATGCGACCGCAAGATGATGACATTCTGCAACAGATTCGAAAAATTCGTAGTGTTGAAGGAACCGCGCATTTAAGGAAAGTGGCCATGCCGGTTGATACCTGGGTAACTCAAGCGATGCTCATTTTTCCTCATGATACACAGCTAGCATTACAACAATGCTTTGAACGTACCTTACAACGTGATTATCAGCATCTCGGTATGGGCGACTCTATCCGGGCAACAGCCAATGCAGGAGTGATGTTACTTTTCTCTGGTGCCAGTGGAACAGGAAAGACGCTGGCTTCATCCTGGATTGCGAGCAGGCTAGGGGCGCCTTTATTCAAAATTGATCTTGCGATGATCATGAATAAATACGTAGGGGAAACCGAAAAAAATCTGGCTGTTGCTCTGGATGAAGCTGCCAAGACTGATGTGATTTTACTGTTCGATGAAGCGGATGCTCTGTTTGGCAAACGTAGTGACAGTTCCAGTGGTGGTGATCGATACGCCAATATGCTGACTAATTATTTACTCAGCAGAATTGAAACGCATCCGGGTATTGTTATTTTAACAACCAATGCTGGCAGTCGTATGGATTCAGCATTTCAACGTAGGATCGATATTTCGGTAGATTTTCAGGCTTTACCTTATGCAGAACGTATCAAGCTCTGGGAATCGATGTTGGCGACGCGCAATCCGGGCAGAAGTCTTTGTCAACGTATAGCCCGTTACTGTGAATTACCACCTGGGCATGTACGCAATGTCGTCATCAATGCCTGTTGCTGGCATCCACATCAGAAACCCTTATCTGCTTATGCTATTTGGCAGGGGCTTGAAGAAGAATATCGAAAAATTGGACGGAGCATGCCTTCTCAGCTCATGGCATTGAAAGAAACCAGATCCAAATCTAAACATGATGAAGAGAATAATCATGCTTAATACCGTCCAGACAAAACCAAAAACTACTCAATATGACAGCATAAAAGCTTCAACCAACAAAAATTTACAAAGACAGCAAGGGGGAGATGCATCATCAAATAGGCGTCAGAATGGGAACATATCCGGTCTGCTACAAACACGTTTAAAAGTTGGTAGCAGCAATGATACTTATGAACAGGAAGCAGATCGGGTAGCAGACAAAGTTGTTAGAGGTGATCGGAGCGATATTTCACAGATTTCTACTAAATCTAAATCAACTCAGACTACAGCTTTTAATCAACATACTCCTGTTATTTCACGTCTGGCTAACACATCAGTACAGCATAAACTACAGCGGCAGGAAGAAGAGGAGGAAGCACAGACTAAGCTGCAACGGCAGGAAGAAGAGGAAAAAGCACAGACTAAACTACAGCGGAAGGAAGAAGAGGAGGAAGCACAGACTAAGCTACAGCGACAGGAAGAAGAGGAAGAAGCACAAACTAATCTACAGCGGCAGGAAGAAGAGGAAGAGGCACAGACTAAGCTACAGCGGCAGGAAGAAGAGGAAGAAGCGCAGACTAAGCTACAACGCCGGGAGGAGGAAGAACCTCAACATAAGCAAGAAAATGAATCGAAAGTCCTGCAAACCAAAACCAGGTTTCGCCCGCCTGTTCTAGATGAACAATATATGGATGAAATGAATCAGGTAGAACAAAGACTCTTCAGAAATAAAGGGAAGGGTGAAAAACTTGATGATAAAACCAGGAAGTTAATGGAAAGTGGATTTTCCACAGACTTCAGTGAAGTACGTATTCATCAGGGTTTTGATGCAGAAGTGATGAATCGAAGCCTGAAAGCCCATGCTTTTACGCATGGTAAGGATATCTTCTTCAATTCTGGAAAATATGAACCTGACACAATTCGCGGTAAGGTACTATTAGCTCACGAACTGACTCATGTTGTTCAGCAGGGTGCCGCAAAACAACAGTTATTAGAAGTCAACATTACGCAGGGTAATACAGGTCAGCATGAACCTTTGACTGAACCAGCCAATAAAGAAGCTACTTTTAATCCAGAGAAAACTGAAACAAACCCGTCTGGTGAACCGCAGTCACGTGGACAAACAACATTTAATACTGATCTGCAAGATACAGATAATGCAGCTGTTTCGGCGCAAGATCCTGCAGCTCAAAGTAAAGTAGAAGCTACTAGTCAGCAAAACTCGGATGAGCAACAGCAATCTATAGAGTCAACCCAACTACCGACCGGGAAAAATAAAGCAGACTCGAGTAAACGCAGGACTGGTGCTAGCAAACTAAAAGCATCAGGAAAAGGTGCTGGGGTTGGTGCATTTTTACGTAAATCAACACAAGCTGCCTACAGTTCAAAACAGGCAGCGGTCTCAACTCTGGCTAGCAATGAAAAGAAATCAGAAGATGCGAGTAGCAAACTGGAAAAAACTGAAAAATCTGTAGTTCCTCCTGCCCAGGAAGGGCAATCACGTGCAAATGCCAGTCAGGTAGAAACGGTAGAAAAATCAAAGGAACCAAAACCAGATGAAGCCAAAGCCCGGAAGCAGTTTAACCAGACACTGGAACAGGCTATACCTACCAGTCTTGAAGACATGGATAACTTTAAGAATGAAGGGAAGGGCCGTAAAGTTGGAGAAGCGGTTAAAGGCGTCGTCAGTTCGGATACCCAACAGGTAAAGACAACTTATCAGGAAATAGAGAATACGCCGCCAGCACCAAAACCTGATCATGAACCGGAAGAACTACCTTCTATAGAAAAAGCTCCAGAAACCCCCGCCATGAATCTGGGCGAAGGTATGGTTGGTGAGATTCAGCCAGAGCATACTGACTTGAGTAGTTTTGAAAACGAATCAGATCAAATGCTTAACGAGGAGCATATCAGTGACGAACAACTGGATATGGTCGATTCAGGTGATTTGGCAGAAGCCAATAAAGAGCGCAAACAGCTTAAGGAGAATGTAAAACAAGGACCTAAGGAAGCTAAACAGCTGGAACAGAAACAAAAACATCAAGTAGCAAAGGAGTTGAACACAGAAGAACAACAGGATAAAAAGAAAATGAAGGCTACGCGCCAGCAGGAATTAACGGGCGCACAAAAGGAGCAAAAGAAAACCAAAAGCAAGATTGAATTAAAACGTCAGTCCGTCACCGATCATATTAATACTATTTATAATACAGCCAATCTAGCAGTAAAACACAAACTGGATAATCTCGAAAAACAGTCACTAGCCAATTTTGATAAAGGTGAAAAAGCCGCCACAAAAACATTCGAAGACAATGTTAAGAACCGTATGGATGCGTTTAAACGTCGCCGTTACGATAGAATTGGCGGTAGTGTGTTGTGGGCAAAGGATAAGTTGTTTGGTATTGATGATTTTCCAGAAGTTACCCGCATTTTTGACTCAGAAAAAAGTCGTTTTGTCACAACTATTGATAGACTGCTTAACACAATAACAACTGAAAATAAGAAAGTTATTAAACAGTGTAAATTACTCGTAGCTAATGCCCGTAAACAAATAGAAACCTTTGTAAGTAAGTTAGGCCCTGAATTAAAGAAAACAGGTCAGACTGCGTTGAAAGAAATGCAGGGCAAACTGGATGCACTGAATAACAGGATCAACGAAAAGGAAAAAGAATTACAGAAAAAGCTCAAACAAAAACGTGAAGCCGCGATTAAGGCTATTGAGCAAAAAATCGAAAAAATGAAAGAGGAGATGTCAGGACTAGTCTCCAAATTAGGTAATTTATTGCTCAATGCCATGCTCAAGTTTTTTGAATGGGCTCTGAAAAAAGCAGGTTTTGCGACTGAACAACTAATGAGCATAATCAACAAGGGTAAGGTGGTTATTAAAAAAATTGTCACCGACCCCATTGCTTTTATTGGCAATATTATCAGCGCCGTCAAAAAAGGTATCGGTCAATTTGTCAGCAACATCAAAAAACACCTGATTGGTGGTTTAATTAGCTGGCTCACCGGAGCCATGGCCGATGTCCCAATTACACTACCTAATAGCTGGAACCTGAAAGGTATTCTCAGTGTTGTTCTGCAGGTTCTCGGACTGACCTGGGACAGAATAAGAGTAAAGCTTGTTAAACGGGTAGGTGAAAAAGTCGTTAAAACTGCGGAAACTGGCGTTACTATTGTTAAAAAACTGATTACTGAGGGTCCGATAGCCTTGTGGGAAATGATCAAGGAAAAGGCAGCCGAGATTAAACAGCAGGTGATGGATGGTATCCGCAACTGGCTAATTACTCAGGTAATCAAACAGGCCGTTATAAAATTAATAAGTTTTCTAAACCCCGCTGGAGCGATCGTCCAGGCCATACTGGCTATTTATAATACAATTATGTTCTTTGTCGAAAACTGGCAACGTATTGTTGATTTCGTAACAGGGGTATTTAGTTCAATTACTGAAATAGCCGCCGGAAAGATTTCAGCAGCGGCTGCCAAAGTCGAGTCTGCTATGGCCATGACTATACCGATCATCCTGAATTTTCTCGCTAGATTACTGGGTTTATCCGGTTTAGGAAAAGCAGTAGCCGGTATCATCAAGAAAATACGAAAACCTATCGATAAAATCGTCAACAAGGTGATCGATAAGGTTGTTGGGTTAGCTAAAAAGTTATTTAAAAAAGGAAAGGCAAAGGTTAAAGCCGGTGTCAATAAAATAGTTAACTGGTGGAAGAAAAAGAAAGAAGTCGTCGCCAATGGTAAAAAGCACACTATTCAGTTTAATGGTAACGAAAAATCTGCAAAACTGATTATAAAAAGCTCACCAGGAGTGGGATATTCGACATTCTTAAAGAATATTAAATCAGATATGAAGACAGATGCTCAGAAAAAAGCCCATGCTAATGCGGAAGCTTTAGGCGCTAAGATAGAGAAAAAAATAAAATCACGTAACCTGTCAAAAACAGATTCTGATCAGTTAGTGGCAGATTTAAACCAGATGGCAAATTATATTGTTGAAATGAAACAGGGTGGTATCAACCCTCCTAGTGTAATTAAATACGGAGGGCTTACGGCTGAACAAGGTGGCACTAAAGCAACAGCATCTATCTTAAGTGAAAATAGTGGAGGAAGTAAGGGGTCAGAACCAGCAGATGACCCCCCAATCTGGAAAGCAGTGCAGATTAGAAAAAGCGATGACAATAAAAGGGCTTATGTTCAGGGACACTTACTCAATCACAACGTGCATGGTCCGGGTAAACGTTTTAATATGACACCTATAACCTATACTGCAAATGCAAATCATAAAACAGGCATAGAAAAAGAAGTAAAATCGAGAGTTCTAGACAAAAAGCAGGTGGTTTTCTATCAGGTTGAAGCAGTGTATGGAGGTCATCCGGCTTCCAGTGATTACACAGAATTAAAAGGTAAAAACAGAAGTCCGCTAGAAGATCAGCAACTCAGTTTAATGGAAGCTGACCGAAAATTGTGTACAAAATTTAAATTCACAGCTCATCAATTACTTCCAAAAGGAAAAGATAGTTTTGAAAAAGGTGAGGAATTTGGCAGTAAACATGCGCCAGTTGACAATATCATCCCAACTAAAAAGCCTGATCTTGATGGAACAAAAAATGTTGAAAAATTGGTTAGATTGTCGCTTAGCACCCCTTCATCCGGTTCACATACTGGCACTGAAGCTGTATTGAAACTACCTGGTATAGGCAAGTCTCGTGCATCTGATCTATTAAATAATGGACCTTATAGCTCATGGCTTGAGGTTCAAACCAAAAATCCAGGTATTTCAGAAAACTTAATCAGTGAATGGAAAAATAAAAAGAATGAACAGGGTGGAAGAATGGTTTATTTAAATGGCGCCACAGTTTGGAAGTAGAATCAAGCAAGTATACACAACGAAAATCAAGAGGTTATATTCACGTTAATCACTGCCATAATGACTTAAATAAAGAATATAGCTGAAGTATCAATTTCCCTTGAATATCCTGAGATTGTAAAGTGGTATCTAACAGATGAAACCCTTGCCCGTTCTGTATTCACTGCAACACTGTCCTTACGCAATGCGTGCAAGACTTGCCATATTATTAGCTCGACAGACTGTTAGGCTACGAGCGATAGTGATGCAGAATAAACCAGAAGAAATGTTAGCTCTGTCCCCTAAAGGTACAGTGCCTGTATTAGTTCTAGAAGCTGATGGGGAACAATACATTATTGATGAAAGTTTAGATATAATGTTGTGGGCTATTAATCTAAATGATCCAGATAATTTACTTTATTCTGATAATGCTGACGCACTACCTGAAATGCTTCAAATCATTCAAGAAAATGATGAACTGTTTAATCCAAACCTGGAGCAATACAAACGCGCCAGACGTTTCCACAATCAGGATGAAGAGCATTATCGACTATTATGCGAACCATTTATTCAAAAGCTGGAAAACCGCCTGGCACAACATAAATACCTCATGGGACCCAGGCCCAGCTTACTGGATTATGCCTTACTGCCATTCATTCGACAGTTTTCCCGAGTCAATCGGCCTGTATTTTTAAAGGGTCCGTATACCCATTTAAATGTGTGGTTAAATCATCATATTCAAAGCAGGCTGTTTTCAAAAGCTATGTTCAAATACCCGTTATGGTTAGATACACATGAAGAATATCTATTTGGTGAGTAATATATAATAGGTGTAAAAGAGAAAATAACATTTGTAGTTTGAGAAAGTTGTTCAGATTTATTCTGACTCAAGGCATTCATATTTTGCACTACTCGATGCAACTAAGTGTCATGAGTAGCCATATGGAGTTACAAGGTCATTAGATGAGTTGAACTAACTGGTTATCACACGAGAAATTGATATTCTGGCAATTCAACAACTTGTTATTAACTTATATAATCACACTTTGTAAGTAACGCATTTAAATTGTTAGATATCTATTACTTTGTAATAGCAATTTCACTTTAATTACTTTTACTCAAGTAATAAACACTGGAGAAAATTAATATGGAAGCAGGGAGTTTTAAATTATACATTGTATTTGCCTTAATCCTTCTCCTTTGTGGGTGCGCTGCCTCAGGTGACAAGTTTAGTGGACTTGAATCTCTTAAAGAGAATGATGCACTGGTTTATATTTACCGGCCTTCAAAGTCCTATGGGATGGCTGCAGCACCATCTGTATTTATAAATAATATAAATATGCATAATAAACTTAGAAATGGAGGATTTGTTCAATACTCCCTACCTCCAGGAAAGCACAAACTAAAACTAGGTTCAGAATCATTTTTAACAATTTGGAGACAAGATATTGAATGGGAGGTAGATTTAAAACCAAATGAAAGATTTTTTTACAGGCTAGATATGGACTTTGGTTGGATAGTTCCTATAGGTCATATAGTATTTTCTTCTAGTTCTACAAGAGTGGTTGAAGTTCTTGAGGCAAGTGCAAAAAGTGAAATGTACAATCTAAATTCAAGTATGTAAGTAATACCAGAAATGAAAAACTTTTACACGAATTATCCGTTTCGGGTTGATAGCGAGCATTCACCGTGACCTGATCACATGTACCTGACGATTGCTCCTTTTATACTGCCGACATCCCTGTCAGACTTCAGGCATTAGAAAGTAAATGGCATAGCTAGCCGGAATCCTCGATAGATCATAGATCAACCATGAAACTTTAAATCAAAAAGAGCGATCAAGTGCAATTGCAATGCCCTGACCAACACCGATACACATAGTAGCTAGTGCTCGTTGTTTACCCTGTATTGAAAGTTCAATAGCAGCTGTTCCGGTCAAACGTGCACCTGACATCCCAAGTGGATGACCAAGCGCTATTGCTCCACCATTGGGGTTTACACGTGGATCGTCATCGTCGATTCCCAGATCTCGAAGAGTAGCCAGACCCTGTGATGCAAAAGCTTCATTGAGTTCAATAATATCGAAATCAGTCTGTTTAAGATTCAATCTTTGCATCAGTTTTTTTGAAGCCGGTGCAGGACCAAATCCCATAATACGCGGTGGAACACCTGCACTGGCGCCACCCAGAATACGTGCAACAGGTGTCAGATTGAACTGTTTGATCGCTGCTTCACTAGCCAGGATTAGAGCTGCTGCACCATCATTAACACCGCTGGCATTTCCAGCAGTTACTGAGCCGCCTTCACGAAATGGTGCGCGCAGGCTGGCTAGTGCTTCGAGTGTCGTATTTGCTCTGGGATGTTCATCAGTATCTATAACAATGGGGTCACCTTTTCTCTGCGGAATAGTAACGGCAACAATTTCGCGCGCCAGGCGACCAGAACTAATTGCAATGGCTGCCGATTGCTGAGAGCGTAACGCGAACTTATCCTGATCCTGACGAGAGATGTTAAAATCCTCAGCTACGTTTTCGGCCGTTTCCGGCATTGAGTCTACGCCATATTGTGACTTCATCAGTGGATTGATGAAGCGCCATCCTATCGTTGTGTCATGGACTTCGTTGTTACGTGACCAGGCACTAGATGACTTCGGCATAACAAAAGGTGCACGAGTCATGGATTCTACCCCGCCAGCAATAACCAGGTCGAGTTCGCCTGACTTTATTGCACGAGATCCGGTAATGACTGCATCCATACCAGAGCCACATAAACGATTAATGGTAGTTCCTGGGACGCTATCGGGAAGACCCGCCAATAAAAGGGACATGCGCGCGACGTTACGATTATCTTCACCAGCCTGATTGGCACAACCATAGATAACTTCGTCTATTGCTGTCGGATCCAGTTGAGGATTACGATCAAGCAGGGCTTTCAGTGGAATCGCGCCCAGATCATCTGCCCTGACGGAGGCAAGTGCTCCTCCAAAGCGGCCTATGGGTGTGCGAATATAATCGCAGATGAAGACTTCTTTCATGTGATATCCCTTATGAGGTTATGTTATACGGCTAAGCAGGAAAAGATTTAACCTGTTCGGTAAAATCACGCTGTAGCGGCTGATTTATGTTCAGAATACTAATTAAGTACGCAGCTGATTGCACTTGACCATAGGTTAGGCAAGAAATCACCTAAGGTTTGAAGTGCTGAGGTGTCGATATGCCAAACGACTTTTTTTGAGTTACTGGTATAGAGAATTCGCTGGGTCAGGAAACACGAATTGTTATGTTACGGCTGTATTTTTTATCGATATTATTTTCTTCTTTAAATGCATCGGCTAACTACAGGTCGAGAATAATACATCAACAGCGCTATGCGGAGAGTTGAATGCTACCGGTAAAAGTTAAAATAAAAGCGGGATTGGCCCATGTCATTATCGACAATCCACCCGTTAATGCGTTAAACCAGTCAGTTCGTGCTGGATTAGCCGATGCTGTTTTACAGCTGGAGAACGATAACACGGTTAACGCAGTAGTGATCATGGGTGCTGGCAAGCACTTTGTCTCCGGGGCCGATATCCGTGAATTGGGAAAACCGCCTCTAGAGCCACAATTACCTGACGTCCTAAATGCTATCGAAAACTCAACCAAACCCTGGGTGGCTGCGATCTCAGGTAGCGCACTCGGTGGTGGGCTTGAAATCGCGATGGCATGTCATGCACGAATCGCTGATACCAGTGCAAAGCTGGGTTTGCCGGAAGTGACTATTGGTGTCATTCCAGGTGCGGGTGGGACAGTGCGCCTGCCACGCCTGATTCCCATGCCTGAAGTTATAAAAATGATTACCACCGGTAAGCCGATAAGCGCAACCAGAGCCGGTGAACTGGGATTACTTGATGGACTTGCGGATCAGGATCTTGTCGGGGAAGCAGAAACCCTGGCAGCTAAACTTGCACAGGCGGGTCGTCCGACGGCAAGCAGTGCAAAACCACTGCTTGCTAGCACGGAGATTGACTGGGAAGCCGAAAAACAGCAGTTAATCAGCCGTGTACGTGGCGCAGTTGCGCCACTTGAAGCCCTGGCCGCATTGAAAAACGCACAAACTATGTCAATCTCCGATGCTATGGCTGATGCACGCGAACGCTTTCTGCGCCTAGCGGGCGGTACCCAGTCGGCAGCTTTACGGCATATCTTTTTTGCTGAACGCAATGCGGGTAGCAGTTTACGCGAGGTTTCCGAACAGGCAGCAGATTTATCGCGGGTAGGCATCATTGGTGGCGGCACCATGGGCGCCGGTATAGCAGCGGCGTTACTGATCTCAGGCTCGCAGCTGCGACTGGTTGAACGTGATGCCAAAGCGGCAGAATCTGCCCATAACCTGGTGGTCCAGACACTGCAAGCCAGTGCCAAACGTCAGGTCATTTCGCAGTCCGAGTTCGAGTCGGCCCAGGCGCGCCTGACCACCGGCGCTGATTATGCCGAACTGGCCGACTGTGAGTTGGTCATCGAGGCCGTGTTCGAAAATATGCAGGTGAAGCATGAAGTATTTGCCAAACTCGATGCGATTATGCCAGAGGATGCCATTCTGGCGACCAATACCTCTTATCTGGATATTAACGAAATAGCAGATGCCAGCAAGCACCCATCTCGTGTTGTCGGGCTGCATTTCTTTTCACCGGCACATATTATGAAGTTGCTAGAGGTAGTACGCGCTACTGCCACTGGGCCTCGTGCTCTGGCAACCGCAGCGGCACTGGCCAGGCGTCTACGCAAGATAGCAGTGGTGGCGGGAGTCTGTGACGGTTTTATCGGCAACCGCATTATGGCGGCTTACCGGCGTGAGTGCGAGTTCATGCTGGAAGAAGGGGCGACACCCTTACAAATCGATAGTGCAATGCAAAACTTCGGTTTTGCGATGGGAATCTACGCAGTTCAGGATATGAGTGGGCTGGATATCGCATGGGCGCAACGTAAGGCGCGAGCCGCGACTCGTCCCGCATCTGAAAGATATGCGCATATCGCAGACCGACTGTGTGAAGCTGGGCGTTTCGGTCGCAAGACAGGCAAGGGCTGGTACAACTACGAAAGTGGTAAAGCGCAGCAGGATCCTGAGGTTATCCAGATTATTGAAGAAGAAAGGATTAAGGCAGGGCGCAAGCCGGTTGAGTTTTCTGAAGCGGATATTATCGATCGCATCTTATCTGTCATGCAACAGGAGGGTTGGGCGGTACTGGATGAAAAAATCGCCGAGAGCGCAGACGATATTGATGTGGTGATGGTGACGGGTTATGGATTCCCTCGTCATCGTGGCGGGCCCATGTTTATGCTGACCCAGATATCTGGGTGTTAAATACCCGCCCTGAATTCAGCTATTGCCAAAACAAATAGGGTAGGGACAACGAACTATTTACTCAGTTGAACTACCGAGGGGTAACGTGCAAGATATTTCACAACGGACTTTAACTATGTCCTAAATAAGTAAGCGATACCAGATGAAGACCGTTGACTTAATGCAAGCCCGGTCGGCAACCAAAGTATCGAAAACAATAAGAGTCAGACAAAAACAGCATAAGTTATAAGGCTCAATATAAAAGAGAGGAAATTATGATACCAGAGATACCAGAGCTATATGAGGCAGAAGATCGTACGCCTCCCAGCCATCAACATGAAATACATTTTCCACTATTCTATTTTGAAATCATTCTAGGCCTGGTGATCTTGTCTGTAGTGGGCTGGTATACCTATCAGACGCTGCAGTTGCCGGAGCCCTATAACCCGGTAGATATCGGCCCCGGAGGCTTCCCGCTTCTACTATCAGCAGGAACACTGTTTGCGTTAGTGCTGTATCTGTTTGATAGTATTTTGCGCTATAAGCGTCAACAACAGATGATCATGATCACTATCGGTCGCCCGACTTATGTGTTGGCTGCATCCATGATACTGATTGCTCAGGCAATGTTATTCGAAACAATGGGCGCCTTTGTATGTATTGCGGTATTTAGCGTGATCACAATGCTTGTGGCAGGTGAGCGACGCCTGATTCACATTATTGGTGTTTCCGTGGGAGTTACTGCTGGAATCTATCTGGTTTTCGCAGTTGCACTTGATGTTTATTTTCAGTGAGGCCAGCAAATGATTGAGCATTTATTATCCGGTTTTGATGCATTTGCAAGTCCAATGGCATGGGGAGCGGTACTGGTTGGGGCTTTCCTCGGCTATCTGATCGGTGCGATTCCTGGCCTTGGCCCCAGCCTGGGTGTAGCGTTGCTTATACCCTTCACTTATGGGATGGATCCAGTGGTGTCAATTGTAGGTCTGGTTGCGTTGTATGCGGCGGCGGAATACGGCGGAGCCATCAGTGCGGTTTTGATCAATTCACCGGGTACCGCCGCTGCCGTGGCAACATCATGGGATGGTTATCCGCTGACAAAGCAGGGCAAGGCAGGTCTTGCACTGAGTGTATCAATTGTATCTTCTGGTACTGCCATCTTCATTAGCGCATTTTTGCTCGCTTTAACCGCCATCCCTTTGTCTGAATTTGCGTTAAAGTTTGGGCCTACCGAATATTTTGCTATGGCAGTGCTCGGCCTGAGTCTGGTGTCTGGCCTTTCGTCGGGTTCACCGATCAAGGGAGCAGTCTCTATGGGTATAGGGCTAATGCTTGCAACCATCGGTCTGGACGCGCAAACAGGCGCACCGCGATTCACACCCTCGCCAGATTTCTTTGATGGCTTACCTCTGGTTCCGGTGCTATTGGGATTGTATGCACTTTCTGAGGTGCTTTTTATGATCGAGGAAGGGGCAGCCAAAAAAATCAAAACCGAGCCTCTGCGTGGCGTGTTTGCAGTACCATTTAGCAGCTATGCCAAACTCAAGACTGTCATTCTTCGTGGCTCGGTGCTGGGCTATGGTATTGGGGTAATTCCCGGTGCCGGTGCATCCATTGCTTCTTTTGTATCCTATGCGGTAACCAAGCGCTTTTCAAAAAATCCTGAGAAGTTTGGCCACGGCGAGATAGCGGGCGTAGCGGCTTCCGAATCGGCCAATAACGGAGCGGTGTGCGGAGCTTTGGCACCTTTACTGGCTCTGGGCATTCCGGGTTCACCTACCACAGCAATCATGATCGGTGCGTTAATGGTACAGGGTATTCAGCCCGGGCCTCTACTGTTTACCAATAACCCGGAGATTCCCTACACTATATTTGCTTCACTCTGGATTGGTGTCCCCATCATGGTGTTTATTGGCCTTGCTGGAGCACGCTTCTGGTCACAGGCTGCCAATATTCCGCGTCCCGCGATTGCGACTATTGTCTCCGGGATCTGCCTTGTCGGTGCCTATTCTTCGTATACGACGATGTTCCCAGTTTTTGTGATGACAGCATTTGGAATTATTGGATACATTTTGCGTAAAGCCGACATTCCGCTGGCGCCAATTATTCTGGCATTGGTTCTTGGAGATATGCTGGAAAGTAACTATCGACGAGCAATGGTGATATCGCATGGTGCTTGGGATATATTTTACACACATCCACTCACCATGATTTTACTCAGTATTTCTGCGCTTTCATTTATTGTTCCAATGTTCAAGCTATGGCGAAAACAGTCAGCTAATAAAAAATCCTGACTCAGATACGTTAACCCCTCTGTTCGAGTTTTAACCTCCTTATAAAGGAGGTTTTTTTTGTTTAAGCCAATATCTGCTTAATTTAATGTCTGTTGTTATGACTAATAAAAGAGAGTTGTTTGCCAAACTTATACTCAATGGTGCTCAACAATCGGCTTGTCTACCATAGGTCTGTCAGAAAATCTGCAAAATATATTAATTACAATCAGTTAAACAGAGGTGGAATATTCATGATTTATAATTACAAAACAATTATTGCTCAGTGCGCCTCTTCTCTCAACTTCAGTCATGTTTACAAGCTTAGCCATGTCCGGCACCGAGCTCGTCGAGGACTGGCGGGTTACGTATCTCCAGAACGGCTACAGATTACGGCAGCTTGCGGCCAGAAAACCAGGGAAATGAAATGAAAAGCGCACTTCTAATTCTAGACCTTCAAAACGAGCTCGTCGATCAAGCGGGGAAGGTAGGGTCGAAGGGATTCTGGAAGATTGCCCGCGACCGGCAACTTGTAGAGAAAACCGCTCGTGTCGCCCAAGCATTCCGAGAAAAAGATTGGCCCGTCGTTTTCATCAACGTAGGGTTTGAGAAGGGCTACAAGGATGCAATCAGTCGACAATCGAGACTCGCACATTTGAAAGAGCTGAATGCACTGATCATTGGTGAATTCGGCACCGGCTTTCCCGACGGTTTGTCGCCGCAGGAACAAGACCTGGTGGTGACGAAGCGTGCAGTAAATCCATTTCACAATACGAACCTTCTGAATTGGTTGCAGGTAAACAGGGTCGAACGCATCGTTCTAGCCGGCGTGTATACGCACATGGTCGTCGACAGTACGGCCCGACATGGAGACGACTCCGGATTGTTCGTCACAGTTCTGGAAGACTGCTGCGCTTCTCCCGACATGGATCTGCATCGTGTTGAGTGCGAGAAAATCCTGCCGCTTTTCTCCACTGTCTCCGATTCCGTCGAATTTTTGAATTCACTCATTTAGCCAACCTGGGGAAGGCACGGTGCCAACCAGCTCGGCACCTGACGTTAACGAGCCGGCGGGGACAAGTGCTCCGAACATAATTCTAAGTTTTTTACCAAAGATATCGAGGAGGTACACAATGAAACATCTGAAATCAAAAATTTTACTTGCACTCGCCGTGGCAATTTTGGCGCCGTGGACGGCATCGGCCGCGGAGTTCAATCTGCGCATCGCCAACTGGAACCCGAACCCCAACCACGCCATTGCACTTGCGCTGAACGAATGGGCCAAGAAGGTCGGCAAGGACTCCGGCGGGCGTATCAATGTGACTGTCGATAAGGCGATTATCGGCAAGCCTGCTGGCCAGTATGATCTGATCCGACAAGGCGTGGTTGACGCCGGGTGGGGCGCATTGCCCTGGACTCCCGGACGTTTTGAACTGAGCCAGGTCATCGAACTTCCTTTCCTGTCGCCGACCGCAGAAGAAGGAAGCCGGAGAATCACTAAGATCTGGCAGGACTATTTTGCCGACAAGGAGTTTCAAGATACGAAACTGCTGGCAATTCACGTTCATTCCCCGGGCGTGTTGCATTCGAAAGAAAAGGTTCTTTCTCCCGATGACCTCATGGGTAAGAAAATTCGGACCATAGGTGCGGGTGTTAAATGGGCCGAAGCGCTGGGCGCATCGGCTGTCGTTATGCCGGCGAGCAAGGCGCACGAGGCCCTGGCACGTGGTGTGGCGGACGGCATTCTGTTTCCCTGGGACGCCGTTAGATCCTATCGCCTGGAAAAGCTCGTCCCATATCATCTGGAAGTCCCAAATGGTCTCTACACCATTGCGTTCTTCTTTACGATGAATAAGAAATCGTACAATTCCTTGCCGCCCGACCTTCGGGCCGTGATCGACGAAAACTCGGGGCCGGAAACGGCAGCGTTCCTCGGCCGCGCCTGGGACAAAGCCGCGCAAGACATGCGCAAAGAAGTGGCGGCGGACGGTTCGCATGAGATCAATAAAGTCAGCGACGAAGTATTTGCAGATCTCAAACAGCGTTCAAAGGCGATCGTTCAGAACTGGAAAGATCTGGCGAAAGCAAAAGGCGTCGATGCCGATGCCGTGCTTGAAGCAATCGCAAAATAGTTCCAATCGTGATGAGGAAACTTTTCCTATACGGAGATTATGCCCGTCGGACCATTGCTGTGATCGCAGCAGTGGTCCTGTCGGGACTCGCCGTATTGATATTCGTCGACGTGATTGGCCGGTACCTGCTGTCGTCGCCTTTGCCCGGCACCGTCGAGTTGATCGAAAGCCTGATGGCAATCGTCACGTTCGGCGCATTCGTGCAGGCCGTCCATAACCGGGACCATATCAGGTTGGAGTTGCTCTCGTCTCTGGCACCCAGGAAATGGCAGGTCCGGCTGGAGAAACTGGGTCAACTTGCCGTTCTGTTGGTTATGCTTGGTGCCACGTGGGGGCTTACCGAACGAACGATATCTCTTAAGGCATCCGGGGACCTGACACCGGTGCTTCACTTGCCGCTATACATAATGACGGGCATTTCGCTCGGCGTATTGTGCGTTGCCTGCCTTGTTTCTGCCCTGGAACTGGCCCGGCCTGCTGGCTCACAAGAAAACTCGGACGGTAACGATAATGGATGAGATGACAGCTTTGTTTCTGGTTGTTTCCTTGCTACTGGGACAAATGGTTCTTGGTATTCCCATCGGCGCGGCGATGGCACTCTCGGCATTCACCGGCATCGTTATGCTTTACGGCGTCGATACCGCGTTTTTCATGGTGGGTGAGGTCGTGACCGAAATCGGGTTCAATTATGAACTCTGCATCATTCCGCTTTTCATTCTAATGGGGAATCTCGCGACCCGAGCCGGCATGTCTGGTGAGCTTTATGAAGGGTGCGCCAGTCTTTTTGGCGGCCTGAAGGGATCACTCGCAATGGCGACTATCGCCGCCTGCGGATGTTTTGCCGCGATCTCCGGTTCGTCCCTGGCGACTGCCACTTCCATGGGCCAGGTGGCGCTGCCGGAAATGAAGAAGTATCGTTATAGTGATGCGCTCGCTACAGGGGCAGTCGCCGCAGGCGGTACCGTGGGTGTGCTGATCCCACCCTCCATCATGTTGGTCATTTATGGTGTGCTGACAGAAACATCGATCACGGATTTGTTTGTTGCAGCTGTGATTCCAGGTCTGATGCAATTGGTCATCTATACGCTGACGATTGCGATCGTTGTTCGCATATGGCCGAAATCGTCGGGGGCCGGCGTGCCGACGACTTTTATGCAGAAGATCCGCGCCATTCCCAAGGTTTTCAGCATGGTTGTGTTGTTTGTGCTGATCATAGGCGGGCTTTATTTGGGTATTTTCACACCGACAGAGGCCGCAGGTTTTGGCGTGATCTTTGCCCTGAGTATCGGATTAGTGCGCAGATCGCTGCATTGGCGTGAGATGATAAATGCCTTGCAATCGACCATAGCCACAACTGGTGTGATCGCACTTATCATCTTTGGCGCATTCATGTTGATAAACTTCTTCGTTCTGACACGTGCCAATATCGCTATCTCGGATTATATCCTTTCGTTCAATGCGCCAGCCTTCGTCATCTTGCTTGGCATACTGTTAATGTACCTCATTCTCGGGTGCTTTCTGGACAGTATCGGCATGATTCTGCTGACGGTTCCCGTGATTTTTCCGATTGTTACAGGCCTTGGATACGACCCCATTTGGTTCGGGATCGTGCTGGTTATAGTCGTCGAAACAGGAATGATCACCCCACCGCTAGGGATGAATGTTTTCGCTATAAAGTCGATTGTGCCGGACGTTTCACTGTCGACAATCTTTAAAGGCGTGATCCCTTTCTGGACCGCTGACATCGTGCGCCTCGCGATCATCGTGCTGTTCCCGGCGCTCACATTCCTGTTGATTTAATGATCTATGCAGAATCGATAATGCGGCGAACGTAGTTATACGGGCTCGAGTTCCTGTTCGACTAGTTTCAACCAATAACTGGCACCTCATGGCAGGGCACCGTCATTGAAATTGTAGTTCCGATTGTGAACCGCACAGTGGCGGGGTGTTCGATAAGGACACTCGTTCAGGATGCGAGTGTGGCTGTGCCCTGAAAAAGGGTTTGATTTTCGAAACTCGCAGGGCGTTCTAACAGCAGAAGGTTTTTTTACTCCGGGCATCCTGTCTTCTGCTATTGTTCTGGCCTTTCGGCTCCCAACCCCTCGGGTCGGCCTGAGGCTATCCTGATTCGCGCCCAACATCAAACACCGGGTAGATGTGACGCAGGCTAAACGCAGCAAGACTCATCCCCACGAGTAATATATGACTGTTGTTATGGCTAATAAATGAGAGTTGTTTGCCAAACTTATACTCAATGGCGCTCTACAATCGGCTTGAATACCATAGGTCTGTCAGAAAATCTGCAACAAATATTAATTACAATCAGTTAAATAGAGGTGGAATATTAATGATATACAATTACAAAACATTTATTGCTAAGTTGCTCAGTTCGCTTATTCTAGCGACTTCAGTTATGTTTGCAGGCTTAGCTGCCGCAGACGACTGGCCAACAGATAATGTCAAAGTCATCCTGCATACTAAGCCTGGCGGTGGTACCGATGTCTTTATCCGTACGCTGGCAAAAGAACTAGAACCTATCATTGGTCAGAAAGTGGTCGTTATCAATGCACCTGGCGGCGGCGGTGCCACCCAGATGAACAAGGTGCGTCGAGCCAGACCAGATGGCCATACCCTCGCAGTGAATACCGTTACCCACGTTACCAGTATGCTCACCAACTTAAAGGGTACTTTTTCACTTGATGATTTTTCATGGATAGCCCTGAGTCAGGTTGATCCGATTGTGTTTTTTGTGCGTAGTGACTCCAAATTCAATTCGCTAAAAGATCTTGTGGAAGCGGCTAAAAAGAACAAAGGACAAATCAATATTGGTGGTTTTGGCCCTATTGGCTCGATGCAAAGTATCGGTACTGCCATGCTGGAAGACGTTGCAGGCGTTAAGTTTAACTGGGTAGCACACAAGTCTACTCCCGATATTATGACAGGTTTACTGGGTGGGCATGTCGATGTGGGTATAGCCAGTCTGGGACCCATAGTTCAGTATTTTGAATCTAACCGTGTAAAAGGATTAGGCGTGCTTGGCCCTAAGCGTTTAAGTACTTTACCTAACGTACAGACCTTTGATGAACAGGGCTATGATGTTGATGAAGGCTGGTCTCAGGTTCGTGGAGTCTTTGGTCCGAAAGGTATCCCCGTGGAAACACAGAAAAAAATTGCTGATGCCATTTACAAAGCAATGGCTAGTGACAGTTATCAGCAATATGCTCGCAAGGCCGGTGTAGAAGATGGTGATTTGACACCTGAACAATATACAAAGTTTATGCACAACCTTAAAAACACTGCAGAAATGCAATTAACCAAAGCAGGTCTGATTAAGTAGTCAGATAAAGTAGTGCTGTGTCTGGATTACTGGTATTAACAACGTTATGCCAGTAAACAGACACCTTTACACAGTCGGAGAGCATGGGTGAATAAGAAAGCCTTTTCAAATATTCGAATCATAGACACGACTCACGTACTCGCGGGTCCTTTTGCCAGTTATCAGATGGCGACTCTGGGTGCTGAGGTGATCAAGGTTGAAGCACCTCAGGATCCAGATCAGGCTCGCATGCAGGGCTCCGACCGGGGCTTGAGTGATAGCAAGATGGGGACTGCGTTTATGGCGCAAGCTTCAAACAAGAAGGCCCTGGCGCTGGATTTGAAAACGCCTGATGGGCAGCAGGCACTTAAGGAGTTGATCAAGACCACCGATGTGTTTGTAGAAAACTATCGTCCCGGATCATTCGAAGCTCTGGGATTGGGCTATGAAGAGCTATCCAGAATAAATCCTGCATTAATCTATTGCTCGATTTCAGCCTTTGGAGCAACGGGTCCCAGGCGGGATCAGACTGGCTATGACAATATTGTGCAAGCCTTTTCCGGTATGATGGCTATGACCGGTTTCACTCAGGGTCAGGCGCTGAAAAGCGGGGCACCAGTGGTGGATTATGCGACTGGAACAATGGCAGCATTTGCCATCTCTGCAGCGCTATTTCAGCGAGAAAGATCGGATGGTAAAGGTCAGTTTATCGATGTTTCCATGCTGGATGTTGCACTGATGCTGAGCAGCTCTCATCTCACTGGCTATCTGTGGAATGGTAGTCACCCCGAGCCCAAAGGTAACCGTTTTCCATTTGCTACTATTGGCGGCTATGAGACAGCCGATGCCCCTATAATGATTGCTGCGTCAAACCTGCAACAGCAAAAAAATCTATGGCAGGCACTCGGTCGTGAAGACATGGTAAAAACCGATAACAACCAACGTCTGGATGCCCATGCAGAAGAAAGCGCAGTGCTTGCTGAAATCATAAAAAGCAAACCTGCAGACTACTGGGAAGACTTTTTTCGTAGCCGACGGATTCCCGCCGCGCGTATTCGTCGACTGCAGGAAACGCTAGAGGATGAACAAATACCAACGCGCAATCTGTTTCATACCCACCATCTGCCAGGCAATGAACTGGATGGCTTAACGGTCCCGGTATCGGCCATACGCATGTCGGAAAGTATGCCTGGGCTGGATTTCCCGCCTCAGCCGGTGGGTGCGCAGACGGCAGAGATACTCGAATCTATCGGTTATACTGCAGAGCAACTCGAAGCGTTACGAGCGACTGGAGTCATCAATTAGTACCAGGGTTGTTGGCCAGTTGCTGAGCTCATTATCTTGAAACAGAGAGAAAACCACATGCGCAATCCAGCCATGGAACTGGCCGCAGTAGCGGCAAGCTGGCAACATCAGCCGTTAACTGCCGATATAGAATGGGCAACGCGCCGGGTACTTCTCGACTGGTTTGCGACGACCTTACCTGGTTGCGTGTTACCTCCAGCTACCTTGCTGGCTAATGCATTTTCTTCGGCATCAGGAGGAGGGCGAGCAATCTGTTATGTGGATGGAAAAACCACCTCTGCGCGTCATGCGGCACTGCTCAATGCCACTGCCAGTCATACCGTTGAGTTCGACGATATCTTCCGCGATGGAGGCTACCATCCCGGCAGTCCAACCATATCGGCTGCGCTTGCTCTGGCACAGGATCTTGATGTCTCACTGTCTTTATTCCAGCGCGCAGTGATCGCCGGATACGAGGTGGGCTGTCGCATTTCGCTGGCTATCCAGCCCAGCCATTATCGATATTGGCATACCACTTCAACCGTTGGTAGCATTGGTGCTGCTGTATCCGCTGCTATGCTGTTGCAATGTACGCAGGAGCAGATAATGCATGCGATCAACCTGGCAAGCAGTTTTACAGGGGGGCATCAACAGAACCTGCAGGGTGAAGGGATGGCAAAAGCTATGCACCCCGGGCATGCAGCTGATGCAGGATTACTGGCTGCCTATGCAGCGTCCGCAGGTGTAACTGCGGCCGGCGATGCCTTGCACGGGGAAAATGGATTTGCTGCAGCAACCAGTGACTCCAGAGGTGACTGGAATGCAGCGCTTGAAGGTATCGGTGAATGGTCAGCCATTACGCGCATGACGGTGAAGAATCATGGCTGTTGCGGTCATATCTTTCCGGCGCTCGATGGATTGCAGCTTATGATGCAACAGGGATTGTTCGAATCAGCGGATATCGCTCACATACATGTTGAAGGTTATGCAGCAACCTGGCAGATGTGTAATCGCCCTGATGCATCATCCGCACAGGACGCACGTTTTAGCCTTCAGTATTGCCTGGCTGCGCAAATGATTCTCGGTAGTGTACGGCTGGAAGCGTTCAAACCAGTGGCACTGGAAAATACAGAAATACGCCAGTTAATGAGCAAGATTAGCGTATCACTGGCCGAAGACCTGGCTGCCGACTACCCGAAGCGTAGAATGGCCCGACTTACTGTCACACTGTGCGATGGTCGTGAATTGAAACACTTCCAGCCAGGCCGCAAGGGCGACCCCGAGGACCCGTTAACTGACCAGGAGCTGATCGATAAATTTGATGAGCTGGCAGTTACGGTGCTGGATGATGCATCTATACAGCAGCTACGCCATCAAATTCTGCAGGGAAATACATTGCCTGGCTTAGTGACTTTTCGTCAGTAGATTTTCGAATTCATTTACACCGATATTACAAAAAGAATTGAGTTTTTTACAAAACCGTTTGACTGACTAAGCCAATCTTTTTAACAGCCACAGGTAATCGGAATTCGCAATAGTCTGCTATTGCCTGCGTATGTTGCTTTGATCAGAACATTTCATCTCATTTTGCATGCTATCTATCCATTACTTTTTATTGGCCTACCGGCAGCTTTTACTCGGTGCAAAGCAGTAGGGTGTTTCATTTAAACTGCTCCTATTAGAGAAATCACGTCCAGGGCGACCGTCGGTTGAATCGACCTGAAACAAAAGCTTGAAAAAGTAGATAACACCATAAAGAGGAAGAGAACGAATATGAATGCGATATCAGAATCCGCCGAATTTATCATCGTGTCAGTAAACAATGGCATTGCCACCATTAAATTAAACCGTCCAGAAGTTAGAAATGCCATTAATGATCAAATGCGCGCTGAATTGATTAGCGCTTTTGAACAGGTTGCGGTCGATGCATCGATTCGCGCAGTGATCCTGACGGGTGAGGGTAAAGGCTTTTGTTCAGGAGGTGATATTGGTGGTATGCGTGCACGTCTGGAAGCACCCGCCGGAGAAGTTGCTTTCAATGGCTGGAAACGTCAGCAGAGTACACATAAAGGGGTGGCAGTCATCCATGGCCTGACAAAACCGGTTATAGCAGCAATGAATGGCGCTGCTTTTGGTTTGGGTCTTGATATGGCGTTAGCTTGCGATTTTATTATCGCTTCTGAATACGCAAAAATGTCGATGAGCTTTTTAAAACGTGGTCTGGTGTCTGATGGTGGTGGTATGTACTTCCTGCCCAGGCGAGTGGGCCTTGCGCGTGCAAAGGAACTGATTCTAACAGCCCGTGTTGTAGAGCCAGCTGAAGCGCTGCAGATAGGCATGATCGACCGCATAGCGCCTGCCGAATCCTTACTGCAGGAAGCCCAGACCTGGGCAGAAGAATTGACCATAGGTTCAGCAGCATCGGTTGCACTGACCAAACAGATTCTCGACAAGACCTTCGAGAGTACCGATGAACAGATTTTTGCACTGGGCCGTGAAGCGCAGGCGATTTGCTACACCACATCGGAACATCGCCAGTCGGTTGAAGACTTTTTGAATAAGACTGGTAAATAGGTGACCGATATGAGTGCAATGAAAGCTTTATTTAATCCCTCCAGTGTTGCAATAATTGGAGCCTCTTCCGACATGACCAAGTTAACGGGGCGACCGGTTAGCTATCTGCTGCGTCATGGTTATGCTGGCCAGATCTATCCCGTTAATCCACGTTATGAATCGGTTGGCGATCTTAAATGTTACCCCGATGTTTCAAGCCTGCCCGAAACCCCGGAGCTGGGCCTTGTGCTTGTTGGGGCCAATCGCGTCATAGATTCTGTACGCCAACTTGCCGAAGCAGGAACCAAAACCGCTGTGGTGCTGGCAAGTGGTTTTGGTGAAGCGGGCGAAGAAGGTCGTCGACGCCAGGCAGAGTTACGTGAAGCAGCAGGCGATATGCGAATTCTAGGCCCAAATACCATCGGCCTGGTCAACCTGACTGATGGCATTATGTTGACTGCCAGCGGTGCCATGGAAATGGAAGATTTTCAATCCGGCAATATCGCGCTGATCTCGCAAAGCGGTGGCATCCTTGGATCGCTGCTATCACGCGCAGTTGCACGTGGGATTGGTTTTTCCAAACTGGTAGCAACCGGGAATGAATCAGACCTTGAGGTTGCAGATTTTCTGGATGCGCTGGTGGATGATGATTCCACAACGGTTATTGCACTTTATCTGGAAACCATTCGTAATGCGTCCAAATTTCGTCAGGCCGCGCAACGGGTGATTGCAGCAGGCAAGCGTATTGTTGCATACAAGATAGGTCGCTCTGAATCCGGGGCCAACTCTGCGGTATCGCACACTGGAGCCCTCGCTGGCGCTGATGAAGTATATGATGCACTGTTTACCCAACTGGGCATAGTGCGCGCGCAAACCTTTGCCGATCTACTGGATATTCCAGCAGCATTTGCCAGTGGTCGAAGTATGCAGGGTAAACGTGTCGCTATCGTGACCTCAACCGGTGGGGCAGCAACTATTGTGGCGGATAATGTCGGCCTCTGTGGTCTGGAAATGCCTGCACCCGATCAAGAGACCTCCGATAAGTTACTTGCACTTGATCTAAAGGAGGCCGTGCTGGATAGAAACCCTATCGATGTCACGTTAGCCGGTCTGCGCCCAGATCTGTTTCGTTCTATCCTGAATATCCTTGCTCAGAGTTCGTCTTATGACGCGATAGTAACCGTTGTAGGCTCATCCTCAATAGGCCAGCCTGATGTGGTCGCACGACCCTTGCTGGAGTCTATGGCGATTACCGATAAGCCCATGATGGCCTATGTTAGCCCTGAAGCGCCAGGCATCGTCAAGCATCTTAACCAGAATGCAATACCTGCGTATGCGGCGCCAGAAAGCTGTGCAGCTGCACTACTGGCGATGCAGCCATCCTCGCATCAGCAGGTGATGAGTCCTGAGGCCCGTCGGGTAGTAGATTGTAGCGATTTTGCCGCAGGTGCTTTGAATGAAGCACGCGCCAAGGAATTACTGGCTCGCTTTGGTGTTACCGTCACCAGAGAAAGCGCAGTCTCCAGCGCTGAAGAGGCGGGGAAGGTTGCCGCAGAGTTCGGAGCTCCCGTAGTGATCAAGATTTTGTCGAATGAAATCCTGCACAAATCGGAAGTTGGCGGTGTCGCTGTGGGTGTCGAACCGGAGGAAGTAACAAAAACCTGCCATGAAATGCTGGAAAATATTAAAAAGCATACCTCAGCCAACATCGATGGATTCCTGGTGCAGGAGCTGGTGCGCGATGGGGTGGAGCTGATTCTGGGTTTTAACCGTGATCCGCAACTGGGTGCTTATATCTTGCTGGGTGCCGGGGGTGTCACCACCGAGCTTTACCAGGATGTCGCCATCCGTCTACTGCCTCTGGATCGTCCTCAGGTACTGGATATGATTAACAGTCTAAAATGTTCAGCATTGCTCAAGGGATTCCGTGGACGTCCGCTTGCGGATATTGATGCCCTGGTTGAGGCTATACTGAATTTTGCTGAAATGGTAACTGCATTGGATGAGCGATTATTAGAAGCTGAAATCAACCCGATATTTGTACTACCTGAAGGGCAGGGTGTGCGCTCAGGTGATGGTTTGATCGTTCTGGCCTGATATTTTTTGATTGTTAATGGCACTTACTTAAGGCGACCAAGCTGTCTTTGCGAGGAGCTTGCGACGTGGCAATCTCTTCGATAGTGGGAGGCTATGGCGAGGCTTGAGATTCCATCGTTAGGTCCGTAAACGGCACATCCTTGTGCCACTCCTGCCGCGCTGTCGCTCGCGATGACCTTCAACGCTTAAGTTGGTGCCATTATTATCAGGCCCTAGTTCGCAATCTGCTCTCTGAGCCAGTTGATAAATTTCTCCAGCGACGATGAGGGTGTAATATTCTTTGGCCAGGTGATGTAGTAGCCCTCGCCGGTTTGGCAGGTCGTGTCAAATGGTGCCACCATACTACCAAGCTCTAATTGCCTGTTAACAAATACCTTAACAGCGATTGCAATACCGATATCAAGACTCGCCGCTTCATAAGCGAGTGCTGAATTTTCAAAACGGATACCGGGCTCAGGGTCAATATTTACACCGTTGGCCTTTATCCAGCAAGCCCAGTCATTGGGGCGAGCCATAGAGTGCAGGAGTCTCGCTTTTGTGAGATCCTGAGGTGATTCCAATGGAAGGGATTCACGTAAATTGTTCGAACAGACAGGAATCAACTCGATATCTGCCAGTTTCTCAAAATTCATATCACTCCAGTCCCCATTTCCTGAGCGGATAGCAGCATCCAGGTTCTGGGTTTCAAAATTTACTGGAGAAGTCGAAGATGACAGGCGTACTTCAATATTAGGATTTGCATCGTGAAAATCGATCAAGCGTGGGATAAGCCATCGTTGAGAAAAGGTGGTATAGGACTGAATCGCCAAAATGTCTCTTCTTCCCCGTCGTGAAACCCGACGCGAGGCATTTGCAATATCCATAAAGGCTTTAGTTATTCCTTCGTACAGTTGCTTGCCTTCTTCTGTCAGTTCGATGCCACGGTGCAGGCGACGAAACAACATCACTTCAAGATAATCTTCCAGAACTTTCACCTGACGACTGATCGCGACCTGGGAGACATGCATTTCTTCAGCTGCCAGGGTGAGGTTACAGTGCCTTGCAGCAGCTTCAAATGCTTTTAATGGATTTAATGGGGGTAAGTAATTTGCCATAGCGCATTGTTAGTAGAAAATGGCTTTTGGTCAAGTACTTAGATAGTGGAATTTAATGTTGTACTTTAAAAAAACAGCTGAGATTGGGTAATCAATCTATTCGACGTGATCGTCTCGATTCCCAGCGGTTAACCAGTCGAATCAGCCAGGGAATGTTCGGCATAAATATAAATATTCGCGTCAGCTGAAACGCTGTAATAAGTGCCACATCCTTACCGAGATATTTCGCAGTCAATGCCATTTCGGTGACCCCACCAGGTGCTGCTCCAAGTACCAGGGTTTCCCAGCTCAAACCAAAAATTTCAGCTACGATGACTGCAGTGAAAGAGGAAATGAGTAACAGTAGCAAAGTAGTCATCATAGATACGGTCACCAGTTGTCCTGTTTTTTGAAATAACTCACGCCTGAATGTAGATCCCAGCCAGGTACCGAGGACGATTTGTGCCAGAGCCAGAACAATTCCAGGGTAGGGTGTAAGCTTAAACTCCAGCGCCGACAGAATGGAGGTAAATGCCAGTGGTCCGAGGAAATATGGATTAGGCATTTTTATCAATCGGAAAAATGCGCCTCCCGTAATAGCAGCTGCAGCAAGAACTAGTATCCCCAGCATGCTGCCGATTTCGGAAGATTTCGCAATACTGACAGGTCTGTCGGGCCAGCCATCAATGGAATAAATACTGATTGGGATCAGAATCACAATGGCAGCAATACGCAGTGTTTGTGATAACACCACGGGGCTGGGATTGAAACCAAACTTTTCAGCCATAACCGCTGCCTCAACCGGACTGGTCGGAAAGGTCGACAGTATCGCCTGAGTCAACCCTACATCTGTAATGCGGGATAAAAATATTGCTACCACAATGGCAGAAAACGCTGTGATAAGCGCCATGCCGACCAGTAAGGGTGATAACTCAAAAACTTTTTGCAACACCACTGGTGTGAAGTAAATACCTACCGATGAAGCAACTACCATTTGACCAAATGGGCGTGTCTGCACCGGTACTGGGGCCTGCGCCTTGCCGCTGATATATAAAATGGCGCTGAATACTAACGGACCTATCATCCAGGGCAGAGGTATACCTATCTTTCGGAATATCCAGCCCGTTGAGGCAGCTAGCAGATAAAGTAGCACGAGTTTTAACAACCTAACCAGCATGGGGGATACCGGGGTCAGTGTGGTTGAGAGGTGAGCGCTGGTTAGACTTTTCAACTCGTGAAGTGATGAAGGATCTAACTGCATCATTGAATGCTTCGGACTGTTCGATATTAATAGAATGTCCACCATCCAGATCAACGATCTGTATAGAGGGAAGTTCCTGTTCAATCCACTCACGAGTGCTTTGAAACGCCTTTTCCCAGACGCCGTTAACGAGTAAGGTCGGTACAACTGTTGATGCAAACTGCTTGCGAATCGAAAGCCTGGGTAAGGTGTGCTGGAACAGATTCAGAATCCCGGACACAAAGGTAGAATCTGCAGCCTCGATCATGCTTTTTTTAATATGTTCGGGAAATCTACGAGCATGAACAGGGTGGTAGGGCAGGGTTTTCATCCCCTCATGACCTGATTGTCGAATCACTGCAATGCGTGATTCATGTTGTTCGGTAAATTCATTACTCCAGTTATCTCGAAACGCGGCATTGGCGTTGGTAAATATATGTGCCAGGATTGATGAAGGGTGATTCAATGCGTAACGTAAAGTAAGCGCAGCACCAAAACTTTGTCCGCATATTGACCATCTGCGAATACCAAGCTTCTGGCGCAATACATCCAGGCTTTGTACGATGACATCGGGATAGTAGCTATCAATATCTTCCGGTGAGGGCGACAAGCCATGCGCCGGTAAATCAATCTTGATTAACCGAAAGTGAACACTGAGTTTTTCATTTAACAACCAATGATTTCTACTGGAAAACAGACCGTGCACAAGTAAAAGAGGGTGTTTATCAAACTGTTTATCATCCTCAAAATATAGGTCTATGGGTCTGGGCATTCGTATCTGGAGAGTAGGTCTGAAAGTTTTTCTCGTTACGTCTATATTACCGAACAATGCTGGTAATTTCAGAAACTAAACATTAGGCAACGCAGTATCAAATATTTTCGATTTACTCTGGTTGGAGATTATTCCTATAGTTGTGAAAATTTAGTCCACAGATCTCAATCGGGAGAACGAGGGGGGCGATTATCAAAGTTTGTTAAAGTGGACATTGGTATGGTGCGGTGCAATAGGCAGTTTAGAGCCAATACCGGACATTGACCATTCCTGATTTACCGGGGATACTCCAAAATTTTCCTCCAAAAATCAGTATTTTTCCTGTGTCGCGACATATTTGAAATGTATAACGGAACAATGATTCGTTATCTCATTGATTCTACAAGGCTTGCAGTGTTATAAAGGGGGGCATCGAAAATGTATAACGAGACATGGGGTCTCGTTGATATAACTGTTAGCGCTAATAAATAAGGAGGGAATCGACGATGGGATGGAAGGGAACAGTTCGCTCAATTGGTGCCGCAGTTCGCGCAGCTGAGCGAGATGCCAAAAGAAGACAAAGAGAGCTTGAAAGGCAGCAAAAGCAATATGAAAAAATGCAAGAGCGAGAACAAGCTGCGTATGAAGTGGACGTCTATGAAAACCATATTGATGTCATTCAATCAATCCACAAAGAGTGTAGCCCTCCAATAAACTGGAATAAGATTGCTTCAACTAAGCAACCTACCGAACCCAAAAGAAGCAATGGTAATGAATCAGAAGCGCGTCAATTATCGGAATCCTATAAGCCTGGGCTTATAGACCGTCTATTCAAAAGAGAAAAAAAGAAAAGATCGTTGCTTTCCCAAAAAATGGAAGAGGCTATTAAGAAGGATGAGGTTAACTATAAATCTAGTATCTCAAAATGGGAGAAAGACACAGGGCAATGGAAGGAAAGTGTAGCTATAGCCAAAGCTCTTTTGAATGGCAACGCAGAAGCCAAATTGGAAGCAATTAAAAACCTCCAGCCATTCTCAGAAATCTCTAATCTCGGATCAAGTTTGTCAATCTCTGTTCATGACAATGGGGTATTAGAGGCAACAATAAATATTCATGGCACTGAAATAGTACCTTCCGAATCTAAAAGTTTACTTAAAAGTGGCAAGCTGTCTGTTAAAAATATGCCAAAGGGAAAATGTAATGAAATTTATCAAGATTACGTATGTAGCTGTGTATTGCGTGTCGGCAATGAGCTTTTTGCAGCTATTCCTGACAATCTTGTTATTGTTACCGCAGTAGACAAGTTACTTAATTCTCAGACAGGTCATTTAGAGGAAGCTCCAATTTTGTCCGTAGCAGTGTCACGTAGCACAATAGGGTGTCTTAATTTAGAAGCTATTGATCCATCAGATTCTATGGGTAACTTTAAACACAATATGTCGTTCAAAAAAACTAAGGGCTTTGAAAGAGTTGAGCGTATTGATCCAGAAGGACTAGATTGTGCATAGTCCCGCAGCTAACAAACACAACAAAATCGATCCACTTCATTTGTGTGTCATGAAAAAAGGCGAAAGCACCTTCAATGCTATACCAAAATGAGCTCAGTCAAATGAAAGAGCTTTGAGATTAATGGAAAAATAGAAATAATGAGTATCGATAAAGATTACAGAGTTTTCGTTAAGCGCGGTGATACATTACTTGCCACGTATAACCTGCATACTGAATTCGAGAATGGCGAATATGTCGATGTGTCTTCCAGTGTGGTAGTAGTGGAACCAGATTTTGACCCCATTGAAGATGAGGCTGTTGAGCTTATTTTAGGGGCTGGTACAGCCCATGGAAAAGAAGTAATCAACGGCTACACCGTTGAATGGTTCTTAATAAACTGAATAGTTTGAAGAAGTAATTAAATGGCAAAGAAAACGAATCAAAAACGAATATTGGAATCAGTATGGAACCAGGGAATATTGAAGACTTTCTTAAGACTCCGCTATATCAGTTTTAGTGTCAGGTCTTTGATTTATGATCAAGAGATCTTTATGGACACCCAGTGATCGATATGCAGAACGACATTATAGTGATTGCTCAGGATCGCATAAGTGGCGATATCAATAGCAAATATTTTAGATAATGAAAGTAATCGATCTTCGATCCATTGTCTTCTGTGTTTATTTACAAGGATGTAATGTATGCCAGTTTTGCAGGAGCAAAAACTGGTCATAATCCTGACCGGATTGGGAGTCTTTGCCACATAAAAAAGCACGGCGTAGAGCCTGCCCCGCGAAGCGCTTTGGGTACACAGCGGGAAATACAATGGTAGTAAGGGGTGGCTTCAATAGAGACCTGAGTTTTCCTTGCTTTAGGCATACAACGCTCCATGCGATTTGATGAGGCTTTAAAAACTACGACTTTTGATAGTAGTTGCCAATTTCAATATATGGGTGTCCATATTTATGATATTTATGCAGGAAGGTAGTGGAAAAGGGTGGATTCAGCTAGAAACACAGGGGGGTGAAAAAATTGAGGCCGAATAGACGGATGATTCAGTCATATCCAAGCTCCAGTTTTCTGCCTTGATATACAGGGGTTATAGCGGTTATTCTTCTTATACTTCGTGAAAAAAGAGATAGTTCATTGAAGAAATGATAGAGCAAGCAAAAATAGAAAAAGTATGAAAACATACCTTGAGTATAAAGATGATAAATCAGCAAAATTCTGGGAAATTGAAGTTAATGGAACGACACACTCAATTCGGTTTGGTAAATTTGGCAGTAAGGGTACCATAAAAACTAAAGAATTCGAATCTGATGAAAAAGCACTAAAGGATGCTGGTAAACTAATAGCCGCTAAACAGAAAAAAGGGTATTTAAAAATAAAGTGTCGAGAAGATGAAAATTCAGTATTACCTCCAGCAGATAAGGAAGTTGTAAAAAGCGATAAAACGGATACTACCCAAATGTTGAGTGACAAGGACATGAAAAAACTGATTGCCAGGTACAAAAAAAAAATAAATCTCTTTATTAAAGAAACGAAATATTCAGATACCGGAAAAAGAGATGAATTGATTAATTTCATATATGGCGAGTCTTCAGAAACTCCAGTTTGTGCAAGTAATGATAAAAATGATTTTCCTGAAATAGTTAATGTATTCGCTCCAATAAAAGAGTGGAGTATTATCGACAGAAGAATATTGGCATACTTAACATCCAATTCCTGGAACTATAGTAAAAAAAGTAATGAACATTTTTTTTCCTGGTTTAAAGACCAGATTAAAGAGGACGAAGAGGTATTCGGGGTAGTACTTAAAGAATTAGAATCGCAAGGCATACCTGATGACAATAAGTTATTTAAACAAATTATTTATTGGCTCGATGATTTGGCAATGACAAATTATACTTGTGTTACCATTTTTGGAAGTAAACGATATACAAAACTACCCAATTCAGAAAAAACATCGGTTGGCGATTATTTCCTTCGTAAGTTCGATAAGGATAATAACCTTATTTATAAGGCTCAAAAAAGAATGTCCGATCCTGTTTTTGATTTACTGGTAAAACACCGTTACGAAGATATTAAGAAGAAAATCCCAAAACTATTAGATAATGGGTACAACAAACTATTGGCGCTATGTGAGCATGATTTTGAGCAATATTCACCACTTGTTCTTCAGTCGATAACTAACGATCCGGACTACCTTATTAATGATATGAGGAACATAAAGATTCTTTTTGATTTTGCACCAGACCAATACCGCGAATTAACCCTGGAGTGGATAAAACGTGCCTTAGATCACGCAAACGAGAAGATGCAAAACAATGTAAATGCCGATCCTTTTGTCTCATTTCATCAAGGTTTATGGGCCGAAGGTGTATCTGAATTCTTAATTTGGATTCTTGAAGCTTTTAATACGGTGATGCTATCCAAGGTGGAAGATTTTATTACGATGTTTAGCATTCACAGTCCCAGGTTATCAGAAACCATAATTAAGGTAGCCGATAAAAAAGGAATAAAAATCCTATGCAACTCCCTATGGTTTATGAACACATACGTAGCGGAAGAAGAATTTGCCTACACAATCGACCTATTAAATCAGTTAGATACGTCAGACCATAGTCAGGAAATATGGGACTTATTAAAGATTAAAGCATCTAAACAAAATAAGTTAGTAATTCACTATTTAATTAATCGAAAAGAACAAACCATTAATGAAGCTATAGAACGATTGAGTTGTGGTAATGAAGAATTGGAAAAAACTGCAAGGCAAATATTAAGTTATTTCCCAGATTCTGAAGAAGCCGTAAGTGCACTAAATACACAGGGAGATATCCCTTCAAACAAACCAAAATATTCTTTTGATGCACTTGTAAAAGCTCTTCATCAGTATGATGGATGGGATGATTTTATTGAGGAAGAAGAGGATAAAGAATGGTTAATTAGCAGTCTGCGCGGAGAGGTTCGTTTAATTCAAACCACATTTAATGCGAATGATAAAATAAAAACAGGACAGTCTAAGATTGGTGGTCTTCCACAATTGCCTGATACCATAAAATGGCCTGAGTATAATAAAGAACCGCTTAGTTTTTTAGCACAGATTAATTTATCTGATGTAAAATCCGATTTTGAAAAAGTGCTACCACCAAAAGGAATATTGTACTTTTTTGTTGCCGCAAACCATAAAATAGACTGGGATAAGCCTTATAGGAATGAATATAAAGTAATTTTTCATGAGGGCGAATTAGAAAACTGTAAGTACACTTCTACTCCATCAAATCTAACTTCAAAAGAAATATTTAAAGAGCAACCTTTGTTCTTTTCAGATAATTATAGTGTTGATATTGTAAAGAGTGTTCCCAACTATGATGAGGTTCTTGAACTCGTGGAAAATGTTTGTGAAAATTTTAAAACAAAACAATCACAGCTTGATCTTAGTTTATTTAACAATAAAGATGGTGAAGCTCAGAGCTTTACTAAGGGAAAAGTTCTAGGTGCAGCTGATCAGGTGCAGGATTATGTTGAAGATGAATGGGGTAATAATTATCGTCTACTTTTTCAGTGCAATGGCAAGGATGCAGGTTGGGGAGGCAATATGATGATCTATTTTGGAATCACAGAGAATGAGCTTAAAAATAAAGATTTTAGTCGTGTTAAGCTTACGCTGCAAGGAACCTGAGGTACCATGCTTCCCCAACGAATAAAGCATGCATCGTACCCAGTTTTTCACCATTTGCTCACAGCTTTGTCTGATTTTAAAAGCGCTACCCACCAGTGATTTAAATGGGCTTTCGAAATCCTCTGACAGGTAAACCCAGTGTCAGGGATCGATATTTAGTCGGGTCAGTATGTCTGGCAGATGGTCAGGAATGTACACTTTTTTATCATCTCGCAGATTACGTCCTGTCCATTCCACCAGCTCAAGGTAATCGGTGTAGCGAAAGGGTAGACCTTTGGGCATCTTGTTTCGCGGGTAGCCTACCAATGGTAGTAACTCACTGGGTTGGGCACGTATTGCTTCTGGGTTAACAGGTCGAATCTCGAATTTGTGTTTGATGCGCTTCTTAACAGAGGTGTGATCCGATGTTTCAGGTGTTTCTGCCATGCGGTTACGAATGGGGTTCAGGTCCACATACGCCATGCAGGCAGCCAATGCTTTTTTATCCAGTAGGGCGGGCCTGTGATTTGATATTTAAATACAACCATTGTTCAAACATGAAAGTGACGCAGCAACATATGGCTCGAGGTAATAAACGATTTAAAACGCTACTTTACATAATATACATTATACGCATATATAGTTTATTATTACTTAATCAGTATTCTGAGCCTCAACTGTGTTTTTAAATTATTTGTAATACCTATTACCAGAATCAAATGGTATTGTAACGGTCGCTAGACGCTTACTTAATTTGAAGCATCTGCAACAGCTAATTAATAACCTGCCTTGATCATTGCCGTGAATAACTCTGAAACTTCTCAATCAGAATTGAGTATCTCTTTTCGTGAATTCGTTACGCTTATGGCGTTTATGATTTCTCTTACCGCTCTATCTATTGATACCGTTTTACCCGCACTTTCAAAAGCTGGTCAAGATTTGGGTTTAACAGATTTAAATCAAAGCCAGTACATCATTAGCTTTCTATTGTTGGGTTTAACGTTTGGTCAATTGATCTATGGTCCTGTAGCCGATAGCTTCGGTAGAAAACAAAGTGTGTATATTGGTTTGGTTATTTTTATCGTTGGTAGCTTTATAAGTTATATCGCTAACAGCTTTGAATGGATGTTGATTGGTCGATTCCTCCAGGGTTTTGGTGCGGCTGCTCCGAGAGTCTCTAGCGTTGCAATTGTTCGAGATCTATTCACCGGACGTGAAATGGCTCGCGTATTATCCTTTATTATGGCGGTCTTTATTTTTGTACCAGTTGTTGCTCCTGCGCTTGGAGAAGCTATTCAGGTTTTTAGTCATTGGAGAATGATCTTTGTAGTTTTTTTATTGATAGCTCTTATTATTACTGTCTGGATGTATTTTCGACTTCCTGAAACTCTCAAAGTAGAACATCGCCACCCATTTAGTTTTTTTGAAGTCTATGCCAGCCTTATCAGGGTGATTACAAATTGGCAGACTCTCGGACATACCGTCAGTGCTGGATTCGTTTTCGGCTGCCTTATCGGTTACCTTAATTCTGCACCACAGATTTATCAGAACTATTATGCTACGGGTCATCTGTTTGTTATGTATTTTTCTTTTTCTGCGTTTTCTGTTGGCGTTTCTTCTTTAGTAAATTCTGCCATTGTTAGACGATTTGGTATGCATAAAATCAGTCTTATTTCATTGATGGTTATGGTCGTACTGTCCGGAATCTTCCTGCCTTTTACCATTAATCATCCCTCTGATACGCCTCTTTGGACTTTTTTGCTGTTTTCAATGGCCTGTTTCTTTTGCCTGGGTTTATTGTTTGGTAATTTAAATGCTATGGCTATGGAACCTATGGCCCATAGAGCTGGTGTAGCATCTTCAGTCATAGGTGCAATAACAACTGCTATTTCCGTTCTGATTGGTACTGTGATTGGGCAGTTATACAATCTAACATTGATTCCATTGGTCATAGGTTTTCTCGTAACCGCAGTAACGGCTTTATTGATCGAGTTATTATTGCTGCGCTTAAAGAATTAAATTACATTAAGAATGTTCTTTAAGATATTAATATTATTATAAATTACACCAGTTTACGTATGGATTAACTGACGATAAGAATAGTTTTTAATTACAACTGTTGGAATTTGCGCTGTAATCTCATAGTCTATGCAAAACAATATCATCCAGTTGCTAACTGGGTGTCCATAAACCAATCCCTAAAAGGCACAACTACACTATGGCCATAAAAAAGATTGACTATGCAAGGCCCGTTTATATCGTGGATGGTTGCCGTACACCATTCCTCAAGGCTCAGGGAAAACCAGGGCCATTTAAACATGCTGATCTCGCTATTAATGCTTCAAGAGCTTTAATTGAAAAAATGCCTTTTGAGGCTGATGCATTCGATGAAGTCATTTTTGGCTCGACAATGCCTAGCTCTGAAGAAGCGAATATCAGCCGCGTGGTTGCCCTACGATTAGGATGTGGTGATCGAGTGCCTGCATATACGGTACACCGTAACTGTGCCTCAGGTATGCAAGCGCTGGATAATGCGGCGCTTTCAATAGCAGATGGTCGTTCTGATCTGATCCTTGCTGGCGGTATTGAAGCCATGAGTCGAGCGCCTCTGGTACTGAATGATGAGATGGTAACCTGGTTAGCCAGTTTCTGGGGTGCTCGGTCTTTTCAGAAGAAAGTAAAAGTTATTTCACAGATTAGACCCGCCTATTTTGCCCCGGTTATCGCCCTGCTGAATGGACTGAAAGATCCAGTGGCTGGTTTATCCATGGGGCAAACTGCAGAGAAAATAGCGTATCGATTTGGCATCACACGAAAAATGATGGATGAGTATTCGGTGCAGAGTCACCAGCGTTTGCTGGAAGCTCATAAAAATGGCGATTTAGGCGAAATCATTCCAATGTTCGATAACAAGGGTAATCTATACGATCATGATGAGGGCGCTCGCCCTGACTCATCCGTCGAACGGCTCGCAAAGTTACGACCTGCTTTTGATAAGCCTTATGGCATGGTTACTCCAGGCAATAGCTCTCAAATCACCGATGGCGCAGCCAGTCTGGTACTGGCCAGTGCAGAAGCAGTCGAAAAACATAATCTTCCAGTACTTGCTAAACTGGTGACTACACATTGGGCTGGTCTGGCTCCTGAGGAAATGGGCCTGGGTCCTGCTCACGCTATCGCCCCCCTGCTCCGATCTCGTCGTCTGAAGGTCGACTCGATTGATTACTGGGAGATTAATGAAGCCTTCGCAGCGCAAGTGTTAGCCGTTGTCGAAGCGCTTAAAGATAAGGATTATTGTAAACAGCATATTGGCCTGGGTTCCGCCATAGGTGAGATTCCTATGGATCGGTTAAATATCCATGGTGGAGGCATTAGCATGGGACACCCCGTTGGTGCCAGTGGTGCGAGAATTATTCTGCATCTGGGGAAAATTCTGCAAAAACATAATGCTAAACGTGGCATTGCCTCACTGTGTATAGGTGGTGGTCAAGGTGGCGCGGTTTTACTGGAACGGGGGAATATCTGATGCCTACGACTAAGCAGACAGGAAAAAATAGTCACTGGGATTTACGTCGTGATGAGAAAGGTATTCTGTGGCTAACACTGGATAAAAAAGACAGTAAAAACAATGTGTTATCAAGCGAAGTTCTTAATCAACTTGATCAGCATATCAATGAAATCGAGCAGGATATGCCTACTGCTGTGGTGTTTCGCTCAGGTAAATCCAGTGGGTTTATCGCGGGTGCGGATGTTACAGAGTTTGTACAGGTAAAAAATGTTGATGAAGCCCTGGCAATCATCCGTCGTGGTCAAAATACCTTTAACCGAATTGAAAAGCTAAGCTGTCCAACGGTAGCGGTGATCGAAGGTTTCTGCATGGGTGGTGGTACGGAAATGGTTCTGGCCTGTGATTACCGAATTGCTCTGGATGATGCATCGACAAAGATTGGTTTACCCGAGGTAAAACTGGGGATACATCCAGGGTTTGGAGGTGTTGTTCGTCTGACTAAAATCGTCAATCCATTACAGTCACTGGAAATGATGCTCAGTGGTCGTGCTCTTTCACCCAGAGCAGCCAAAAAGATGGGGCTGGTGGATCTGGTTCAACCAGAACGTCTGATATTAACTGCGGCAACTAAAATGGCGATGTCTGCCCCAGAAACACGTAGGATGCCATTAACCGGGAAGATACTTTCCTTGCCACTGGTTCGTTCAGCTGTCACCTGGGTGATGAAGCGAGAGGTTGCTAAAAAGGCTTCTATCAAGCACTACCCTGCCCCCTATGCATTGCTGGATGTGTGGAATAAATACTATGGCAGCCCCGACATGCTGGAACAGGAAGCATTGTCTATCTCACGTCTGGTACGCGGTAATACCGTGAAAAACCTGATCAAGGTGTTTTTCATGCAAACTCGCTTAAAAGGCCTGGGTGATAAGAATTTATTTGCACCTAAACACATTCATGTCATCGGTGCAGGGATTATGGGTGGCGATATTGCCGCCTGGTGTGCGCTAAAAGGATTTAAAGTGACGCTACAGGAACGTGAGCCTAAATACCTGAGTAATGCCTTTACACGGGCGCATAAACTGTTTTCCCGCAAGTTAAAGCTGCGCCATCAATATAATGCAGCTGTAGATCGTCTGATTCCTGATTGCGATGGCCATGGTGTTGCGCATGCCGACGTTGTGATCGAGGCTATCTTCGAGAATACTGAGGCCAAGCATGCAATTTATAGAGATATTGAACCTCGCATGAAGCCTGGTGCTTTACTGGCAACAAACACATCAAGTATTCCGCTTGAAACACTGGCAGCGGTACTGGATAAACCTGATCGACTTGTTGGCCTGCACTTCTTTAATCCTGTTGCGATGATGCCTCTGGTCGAGATCGTGAAAACCGATAACACCCCCGATGAAATTATCAAACAGGCGTCTTCCTTTGCTCGTCATATTGGCAAACTACCTTTGCCCGTTAAAAGCTCTCCCGGATTTCTGGTTAACCGAATACTGCTACCTTACCTGATAGAAGCTGTTACGTTATTTGAGGAAGGCATTACACCTGAGGCCATTGACCATGCTGCGCTGGATTTTGGTATGCCTATGGGCCCCGTTGAACTGGCTGATACCGTGGGTCTGGATATCTGCCAGTCGGTTGCAGAAAATCTATCTGAGTCTTATGGTTTTGCATTGCCTGCTGTGTTGAAAGGCAAGATAGAAAAAGGCCATCTGGGCAAGAAGTCTGGTACAGGTTTTTACCATTATAAAAAAGGGAAACCAGTAAAGGATCGTGATACGCATTTGGGCAATCAGAAAGAGATTCAAAACAGGCTCATTTTTAGATTACTGAATGAGGCTGCAGCCTGTTTGCGCGAAGGTATTGTCGATGATAAGGAGCTACTCGATGCAGGGATTATTTTCGGCACTGGTTTTGCCCCCTTTACAGGAGGCCCGGTCAATTATTCCAGTGATACCGGAATTAACCATTTGCAGCAAACGCTGAAGGTGTATCAGGAACGATTTGGTGATCGCTTTGAACCTGACGAAGGATGGAATCAGTTTTAGCGCTTACACAGCTAAAGATTGATATATCTAAGCGATAAGGTTTGTAAAGGCGATCAGGTATGAATAGGGGCTGGAATTTCCTTTAGAAGTAAGGTCCGGTTATCCAGCCCACTGGTATCTATAGGAATCTTGACCACATGACCTGAGCCCGGGGCAACATCCCTTGGTTCTCCTTTTTCACTTTGCATTGATTCGATAACAATACGTTTATTGCCAGCTGCACTCATTACTTCAACGACATCACCAACTGCAAAACGATTCTTTGCTTCTACCGTAATGGTGCCCTGCTGTTGATCTACCTCTATCACCTCACCTACAAACTGCTGCTTTTCAGCAACCGATGTGCCCTGTTCATAGCTCTGGTATTCATCGTGAACATGACGACGGTAAAAGCCTTCGGTGTAACCCCTGTTGGACAGTTTTTCCAGATCATCCATCAGCGACATATCAAATTCCTTGCCAGCTAAGGCGCTATCTATAGCCTGGCGATATACCTGAGTGGTACGCGCTACATAATAATGAGATTTGGTTCGACCTTCGATTTTTAATGAGTCCACGCCGATATCAATAAGCTTCTGGACATGCTGTACTGCTCGCAGGTCTTTTGAGTTCATGATATAGGTGCCGTGTTCATCTTCGAATGCAGGCATATATTCTCCAGGGCGATTCTGTTCCTGAAGTAAATACACCTGGTCGTTGGTGTCTCCTTCACCCAGTGTTGGCTTATAGATATTCACTTCTGGGTTTACAGGCTTATAGTCACCCTCTGCGGTTTCTGTAGCCTCATGTGCATCGTACTTCCAGCGGCATGAGTTGGTGCAGGTACCCTGATTGGGATCACGGTGGTTTGCATAGCCTGATAACAGACAGCGCCCTGAGTAGGCGATACAGAGCGCTCCATGCACAAATACCTCTAGCTCTATGTCAGGACATTGCTGGCGAATTTCTTCAACCTCTTCCAGCGATAGCTCACGAGACAGGATAACTCGGGAAATCCCCGCAGATTGCCAGAAACGTACTGCTGCATAATTCACTGCATTTGCCTGCACCGAAAGATGAATCTCTGTTTCAGGCCAGCGCTCTTTCACCATCATGATTAAACCGGGGTCAGCCATGATCAAAGCATCTGGCTTCATGGCGATGACAGGCTCTATATCTTTCATATAGGTGTTTATCTTGCTGTTATGCGGCAGTATGTTGCTGGCAATAAAAAAGCGCGTATCGTGTTGATGAGCGTACTCTATGCCCTTGCCCAGCGTTTCAAGATTAAAATCATTGTTTCTTACCCTTAGGCTATAACGTGGTTGTCCCGCGTATACAGCATCAGCGCCATAGGCAATCGCATATTGAAGATTTTTGTAGTTGCCTGCCGGGGCCAGTAGTTCTACTGAACGTGTCATAAGGAAAAAAGCCTGTGTGCGTTTTGTCTGGTTAGCGTTGCTATGGTTTGAATATCTGTGTGTCTGATTTCGGCCAGTTTAGCCGCCACCAGGCTGACATGAGCCGGATGGTTGGTTTTGCCCCGATAAGGCACTGGCGCCAGCCAGGGCGCATCGGTTTCTATCAGTAATCGATCATCAGGGATTTTGACTGCCATTTCGCGAACATTTTCAGCCTGCTTGAAGGTGACTATACCGGAGATAGAGATATAAAATCCCATATCAATTGCCTGACTCGCCATATCCCAGTCTTCGGTAAAACAATGTAATACGCCACCAACCTGTTCAGCATGATGTTCTCTTAAGATATCAAGCGTATCCTGTTTTGCCAGACGGGTATGGATAACCAGAGGTTTTTTGCATTCGATAGCTGCATCTATATGCACACGAAATCGATCCCGTTGCCATTCTGGTCCTTCCGTGTGATAGTAATCGAGGCCTGTTTCTCCGATGGCTACTATCTTGTCTTTTTTGGCCAGCTGTACCAGTTGTGCTACAGACGGCTCGCTGGCATCTTCATGATCCGGGTGAACACCCACCGTGGCGTATATGCCATCCCTGTGCTGAATCTTTGCATACATCGCCTCAAAGTCTTCCAGATTAACGCTGATGCATACCATCTCGTCAACCTGACTATCCTTCGCTGCCGTCAGGATATTATCAAGATTATTGTCGAATTCAGCCAGATCAATACGATCCAGATGACAGTGGGAGTCAAAAAACATGTGGATAGGTGGAAGTAAATAAGGGCCTAGTATATCAGGCTATCTGTAAATAATTACATGGTGTGGGTAGGTCTATCTGCCTGTAGTGCACCGGCAAGATAGCCTTCGATTTTATTACGCGTAGTGCCATTATCCTGACTACTGAATTGAACGCCAATACCGGCAGCTTTATTGTTTTGAGCTCCCTGAGGCGTTACCCAGATAATCTTACCTGCAACAGGCAGACGCTCTTTGTCTTCCATCAGGGTCAAAAGCATGAAAACCTCATCGCCCAGATTGTATTTTTTATTGGTAGGAATAAACAGACCGCCATTCTTTACATATGGCATATACGCGGCATAAAGCGCACTTTTATCTTTGATATTGAGTGATAAGATGCCCTGGCTGGGAGCTGCCATTGTTTAACCTCGGTTTACGATCTGTTTCATGGATATTAGCACGTCTTCCAATTGTAGTAGAAGATTCAGATTATTATCTTCAACATGGAGAACCCAATCTGCTTTGCGTATTAAGTCTAGCAGTTCAATAATTTTTTTCTTGATGCTCTGGGTTAAACCCAGTTCCAGTTGTTGATGAATAAATCGCATCAATTCATTCTTCACGATATTCCTTACTGTGTTTGCTTCGAGGGATTTCAGGCTATTTACCAGAGTGCTGGCATCCATCTGGTTCTGAAAATATCGCTCAAGCAATTGACTGAATTCCTGATAATCCTGATAAAAGTTCTGCTGCGACATCTCTAATGCCAGTTGAGCATCATCGCCCGCAAGCCGTAAATATTCAGCGCTCAGGTTTTGATCAAGCCCCTGGGTATTTAGCCACTGTAAAGCCTGTTCATGATCAGGGCTGTTTACCACCCACTTCTGACATCTACTGCGGATCGTAATGGGCAATCGGCTGCTGTGATGGCTAATCAGAATCAGTGTGGATTTATCACTGGGTTCTTCCAGTGTTTTTAGCAAACTGTTGGCTGCAGACTGATTCATTTTTTCCGCAGGATAAATCAATGCGTACTTGCCTGCACTCAGGTTATTGGTCAAAGTGATTTGATGAATAAGCCGGCGAATTTGTTCGATCTTGATATCTTTGTTCGGTTTGTGGGTTTTCTCGTTTTCCTGCAATGTGGTATAGGTAAAGTCAGGATAGTTGTTAGCCCTCATTAAGCTACAGGATTTACACTCACCGCAGGGAGGTTTAGCTTCAGTGGATTCACATAGTAAGGCTGTGACCAGATACCAGGCGAAGCTGATGCTGTTTACCGGTGTAGGTAATTCAATGAGTAAACCATGTGGTAACTTGTTTGTTCTTTTTAGCTCGACTAACTGATCAACCAGAGGTTGTTGCCAGGGCAAAACAGAGGCGGTTATCAGTTCAGCGGTTGGGGTTTCTACTTTAGCCATAGGGCAACTACTGGCTCACTGCCAGCTGTAATCCAAATTTTTGATTCATGATGGTGATTAGTTGCTCATTCACCTGCTGTATGCTGCCAGAGGCATCGATCAATTGATATTGCTGTGGATCAGATGCGGCTATGCTGCGAAAGGCTGAGCGCACTTTCTGGTGGTATGCACTACCCTTTTTTTCAAAACGATCTTCACCCGTGCCACGCGCTTCAGCGCGTGCTAAAGCCACTTTTTCATCTATATCCAGAATAAAGACCAGATCGGGTTGAAAGTCACCAATAGTGAGTTTATGCAAGGTCTCAACACACTCCAGACCCAGTTCACCAGCTATTCCCTGAAAAGCTCGGCTAGAATCGGCAAAGCGGTCACTGATAATCCAGCTACCCTGCTCTAGCGCTGGCAGAATAGTGTCTCGCAAATGTGCACGCCTGGCTGCATACATGAGCAATAATTCAGTCATGCTATCCCATTTTTCAGGATCTCCGTTTACCAGTAAATTACGGATATCTTCCGCTGCTGGTGAGCCCCCTGGTTCACGCGTGAGAATACAGTTGAGTCCCTGATCTAATATTGCCTGATGTAGTCGCCGAGTTTGTTCTCCTTTACCAGAGCCATCGACACCATCAATAACAACCATTTTATTATTCGTTTGAACCATCTACCACTATCCTGATTGAGGGGTACGTTTGGGTTTTCTGCCTTTCAACTGGTATTTACTGACGGCTTCGTTGTGCTCTTCAAGCGTGCGCGAGAATTTATGCGTTCCATCACCTTTAGATACGAAATAAATCGCATCTGAATCAGCAGGATGTAAAGCTGCTCGAATAGCGTCAATACCAGGAAGTGCTATAGGTGTAGGAGTGAGACCTTTATGTAGATAAGTGTTGTAGGGCGTATCTTTTTTTAGGTCACGATAGCGAATGTTGCCGTCAAAGCCCTCACCCAGTCCGTAAATAATAGTTGGATCGGTTTGTAAGCGCATCCCTTTTTTAAGGCGTTGAATAAATGCTGCCGCAATCAAAGGCCTTTCGAAAGCTGCACCGGTTTCCTTTTCAATAATGGAAGCAAGAATGAGTGCTTCATAAGGGGATTTTAACGGCAGATCGTTATCGCGTTTGGCCCATTCTTCTGATAATTTTTGCTGCATGGTTTTGTATGACCTTTTTAGAAAATCAAGGTCAGTCGTGCCACGAGGGAAATGGTATGTATCGGGTAAAAAGCGTCCCTCAGGGCTCTCATCAGCCTGACTGATTTTTGCCATGATCTCAGAAACATTATTGGGCAGCGTATGTTCGAGAATGACATCCTTTTTTATAGCCTCTAATAATTGATTAAATGTCCACCCTTCAATAATGGTGAAGCTATATAAAATTGAGTTACCTCTGGTAAAAAGATCAATCAAATGTAGTGGTGTGTAGTCCTGTTTAATAAGGTATTCACCTGCTTTCGCTGATGTTTCCTTCCCTTCGATTTTGGCCAGAGCGATAAACATCACAGGATCTTCAATATAACCAGCGTCAGCTAACTTCTGTGCAACCTGACGGATGCTGTTTCCCGGTTTGATTAGAAACTCAGCTGAATCCTGCTGCATGTTGATAGCTGAGTTTCGGAATTCATTAAACTGATAACCCATATACAGCGAAGCCACTACGACAAGCAGAATGCCCAGGTAAATTATCTGTTTAATTGTTTTAAGAACCATTAAATTTCTGTTGCGTCGATTGGCTGATTTACCGATTCATAATAACATCATGAAAATGTAATGCGAAAAGAGATCCTGACATAAACTGACCGCTTAGAGAGTATGATTTGATCGAGTTCATTATAAGTAGTGACACTCGAGATAGCATTAATACATACTGGCTTACAGGAGTAGTTATAGAGTATTCAATTCTGAGTCACCAGAAGATTATCTAACACTGTATCTTCTTCTGGTGCATATTCACTGTACTGGAAAATTTAGATGGTCTTAAAAAGCAGAGTGCCGTTGGTACCACCAAAACCAAAAGAATTCGACAGCGTTACTGTCAAATTAGCGTCTCTGGCGGTATTTGCACAATAATCCAGATCACATTCAGGATCCTGGTTGTCCAGATTTATGGTTGGAGGGATAACCTGATCACGTAGAGCCAGTATTGAAAAGATAGCTTCGATTCCTCCAGCAGCACCAAGTAGATGCCCAGTCATGGATTTGGTTGAACTGACCACCACTTTGTTAGCGTGATCACCCATAGCCACTTTTACAGCCATAGTCTCAGCCTTATCACCTGCTGGCGTTGAAGTGCCGTGAGCGTTTATATAACCGACATCTTCTTTATTTAAGCCTGCATCTTTCAATGCATTATTCATACAACGAGCTGGTCCTTCTCCACTGGGTGAAGGTTGGGTCATATGATGAGCATCTCCGCTCATGCCATAGCCGGCAAGTTCACAGTAAATCTTAGCGCCACGTTTTTTGGCGTGTTCATATTCTTCAACAACGACAACACCTGCGCCATCACCAAGAACAAAACCATCACGATCTTTATCCCATGGGCGACTGGCAGCTTCTGGGTCATCATTACGAGTTGATAAGGCCCTTGCCGCAGCAAACCCACCTATACCTAATGGGGATGTTGCCATTTCAGCACCACCAGCAATCATGACATCGGCATCACCATAGGCTATCATTCTGGCCGCATCACCAATATTGTGTGCTCCTGTAGTACAGGCACTGACGATAGAAATATTTGGCCCTTTCAATCCTTTCATTATGGAAAGATTGCCTGAGACCATATTGATGATTGCACTAGGAACAAAGAATGGAGAGATCTTACGAGCTCCACCAGCAACAAACTGGTCGCGATTACGTTCAATACCGGGTAGTCCGCCTATTCCAGAGCCTATAGCAACACCAATACGTTCAGCGTTTTCTTCCGTTACTTCCAGCCCTGAGTCTTCTAACGCCTGAATACCTGCGGCAATACCGTAATGGATGAAAGGATCCATCTTTTTGAGGTCTTTTGCTGGTATATACAGGGTTGCATCGAAATCTTTAACCGCCCCAGAAATGGTGACAGGAAAATTAGAAGTATCAAAAGTAGTAATAGGCCCAATACCGCTTTTTCCGGCGACAATATTCTTCCATGACTCTTCAACAGTATTGCCAACAGGAGTTAGCATACCTAAACCAGTAACTACAATGCGACGCTTAGACAATGGAAATAACCTCTATCTGGATAAGCTATTAATTGCACTAAAAAAATGCCGCTAAACATTGCTTAATGTTGAGCGGCATTTAGAAAAACCAGGACTCTTATAAATGGTTATTGATGTAATCAATCGCCAGTTGAACAGTTGTGATTTTTTCAGCTTCTTCATCAGGAATTTCAGTTTCGAACTCCTCTTCAAGAGCCATAACCAGTTCAACGGTATCCAGTGAGTCTGCACCCAGGTCATCTACAAATGAAGCACTGTTAGTAACTTCTTCTTCTTTGGCACCCAGTTGCTCAGCAACTATTTTTTTAACGCGTTCTTCAACAGAGCTCATTATTCGAGTTTCTCCTAAAAATAAAATCGATCGGCATGTTTGAGAGGCGTATTGTATTGAAAACCAACTCAGCATGCCACCATTATTCAAAAATTTAATTTATACATTAATTTCAATAAGTTATTGATATAACTTAAAGTAAAATATGTTATGACATATACATGCCACCATTCACATGTATGGTTTCTCCAGTGATATAGGCTGCTGCCGGAGACGCAAGGAACACAACTGTAGCAGCAATTTCTTCAGCACTTCCAAGGCGGCCTAATGGTATCTGAGTTAACAGAGAATCTTTTTGATTTTGATCAAGTTCACGCGTCATATCTGTGTCAATAAAGCCTGGAGCAACTGCATTTACCGTAATATTTCGTGAACCGATCTCCCTAGCCAGTGATTTACTGAAACCCACCAGTCCAGCTTTTGCCGCTGCATAATTGGTCTGCCCTGGATTTCCAGATGCACCAACAACAGATGAAATACTGATAATTCGACCATTTCTCTTTTTCATCATGCCCCTGACAACTGCTTTGGACATGCGAAATATTGAGGTTAAATTGGTGTTAATGATGTCTTCCCACTGCTCATCTTTCATTGCCATTAAAAGGGTATCTTTAGTAATCCCGGCATTATTAACCAGAATGTCTGGCGCGCCGAAGTCAGCACCAATCTGTTTTATGCAATTGGCAACTGAATCAGAATTCGCAACATCTAAAACCATACCCTGCCCTTTGATACCCGCTTCCTGCAGATATGCTGTGATTTTTTCAGCACCAGTCTCACTGGTGGCCGTACCTATTACTGTTGCGCCGGCTGCACCAAGACCTTTAGCTATTGCCTGTCCAATGCCTCGACTGGCTCCTGTCACCAGTGCGATCTGATTTTCTAGCATGTATTTACTCCGCTATTGTTTGTATTGTTTTTTCAAGACTATCGAAATCAAAAACGGCAAGACCATTCATTGATTTATTAATGCGGCGAGTCAGTCCAGTTAAAACCTTGCCTGGCCCGAATTCAACCAGGGTATCTGCCTGTAGTTCATGCATGGCGTTCACACAATCGACCCACAGTACTGGCTGGAATAGCTGTAATTTCAACAACTCGCGTATTTCATCTGGCGTATTAGCCACTTTGGCATTTTGATTATGCAGTACGGGTACATCTGGCATTGTGACGGTAACGTCCTTAAGGGTTTGTGCCAGTTTTTCGGCTGCTGACTGCATAAGAGCACAATGAGATGGAACGCTAACTGGCAGGGGTAATGCCCGTTTAGCACCAAGTTCTTTGGCATTACTCATGGCCTGCTCGACACTACTTTTATTGCCCGCAATGACAACCTGGCCCGGTGAGTTAAAATTTACTGCCGATACCACACCCTGCTCGACCTGAGCACATGCTTTAACAACATCTTCATCATCGAGGCCTATGATAGCTGCCATCGCGCCTTCACCATCGGCCACAGCTGATTGCATGAGTCGCCCCCTTTCAGCTACCAGACGAATGGCATCACTAAATTGAATACTATTGGCACATACCAGAGCTGTGTATTCGCCTAAACTATGTCCGGCATAGACTGCAGCTGCAGGTTGATCCAGACTTTGCCATACCCTAAAAGCCGCTACACCGGAAGCAAGCATTGCGGGCTGAGTTATTTCTGTTTGGTTAAGTTTTTCTGCGGGTCCTTCGCTGATAAGTTTTTTTAAGTCATAAGAGAGCGTTTCTGATGCTTCTTCAAATACTTTATCGACCGTTGTCTGATGGTCATTCCAGTTGGTCATCATGCCCACAGATTGCGAGCCCTGACCGGGAAATACGAAAGCGAGATTAGTCATTCTTTATTCTGGTAGTAAAAAACGCGATTTTATCATAAAACTTATCAGTTATATCGGTTGTGATTCCTTGTAAAAACTGGATAATGTCGCGGTTTTCTTACACAGGAAAGATTTAATGCCAAAAGGCGATCATATTGAAATGCAAGGTACCGTTATTGATACCTTACCAAATACAATGTTTAGAGTTGAGCTTGAAAATGGCCATGTGGTAACTGCTCATATCTCCGGGAAAATGCGTAAGCATTATATCCGTATTCTTACGGGAGATAAGGTGACAGTTGAGTTAACGCCTTATGACCTTTCGAAAGGACGTATTACATTCCGTGAGCGTTAATGATTTAAAGTCACCGAGTCTGCGACAAGCGGCTCAGCGACTTTAAATAAATACTCAGGCTTCTTCTGCTTCCAGCTTTTTGATAGAGCGCGTATGACAAATCAACGCGCCATCTTCTACATCGACCCTGACTTCCCCGCCAGTTGATAGCTCTCCAAACAGTAGCTCATCAGCCAAAATGCGTTTTATTTCATCCTGTATCACTCGAGCCATTGGACGAGCACCCATTTTAATATCATATCCCTTATCAGCGAGATAACGTCGAGCAGCGTCTGAAACAATCAAGTTAACCTTTCTAGCCTCAAGCTGAGACTCAAGCTCAATCAGGAATTTATCAACAACATTGAGAATAACCTGGGAATCCAGAGCCTGGAAGTTAATGATGGCATCCAGACGGTTTCTGAATTCGGGTGTAAAGATCTTTTTAATCGCCTCTCCGGCATCACTACTATGATCCTGTGGCGCAAATCCCATGGTTGAGCGGCTGATTAATTCAGCACCCGCATTGGTAGTCATCACCAGAATAACGTTACGAAAATCTGCCTTACGGCCATTATTATCGGTTAACGTGCCATTATCCATCACCTGTAGCAGCAGATTAAACACATCCGGATGCGCTTTTTCGATCTCATCCAGTAATACAACTGAATACGGATGTTTAAGGACTTCTTCAGTTAACAACCCACCCTGATCAAAGCCCACGTATCCTGGAGGTGCACCGATTAGACGCGATACTGTATGACGTTCCATATATTCGGACATATCGAAACGAATTAGCTCAACACCCATAATATTAGCAAGCTGCTTACAGACTTCGGTTTTACCAACACCTGTAGGTCCAGCAAAAAGGAATGATCCGACTGGTTTTGCATCACGACCCAGACCTGAGCGAGACATTTTTATGGCAGCATCCAGTGCCTGAATTGCCTGATCCTGACCAAAAACTACCCTGGACAGATTTTTGCCAAGATTTTTCAACATATCCATGTCTGTCGAACTGACTGTAGTGCTTGGAATCCTGGCAATACGAGAAACAATTCTTTCGATATCAACAACACCAATGGTTTTCTTGCGTTGTTTTTCGGGCAATAAACGACGATGAGCACCCGCTTCATCAATGACATCTATGGCTTTATCCGGTAAATGGCGGTCATTGATATATCTGGCTGATAGCTCTGAAGCCTTCTTCAAGGCCTGTTGGGTATATTTGACGTCATGATGCTCTTCAAAGCGTGTCTTTAACCCTTTTAAGATCAAATAAGTTTCATCTACTGAAGGTTCGGGGACATCGATTTTCTGGAAACGTCTTGCCAGGGCTCGGTCTTTTTCAAAAACACCTCTGTATTCCTGATAGGTGGTCGAACCAATACATTTCATTTCACCGCTAGCAAGTACGGGCTTGATCAGGTTTGATGCATCCATCACGCCCCCAGAAGCTGAACCTGCACCAATGATGGTATGAATTTCGTCAATAAATAAAACAGCATGAGGCTCTTCTTTAAGCTGTTTGATAACGGCTTTCAGACGTTTTTCAAAGTCTCCTCGATACTTGGTACCAGCTACCAGTGCACCCAGATCGAGTGAATATATAGTGGCATCAAGCAATAGATCAGGCACAGACTCTTCAACAATTCGTCGCGCCAGACCTTCAGCTATGGCTGTTTTTCCTACGCCTGCCTCACCTACTAGCAAAGGATTATTTTTTCTGCGACGGCACAGTGTTTGTACCACACGCTCAACTTCCTCATCTCTCCCTACCAAGGGGTCAATCTTGCCTTCGATAGCCAGCTCGTTAAGATTGGATGCAAATGTCTCAAGCGGTTTTTCTTTTGCAGGTTCTTCATTGTACCCCCCTGACTCGGATGTAAATGATGCATCTTCAGTGGGTTCATCAATTCGGCTGATGCCATGGGAAAGATAATTCGTAACATCAAGACGTTCAATGTTTTGTGCATGTAGCAGAAAGACAGCATGAGAATCCTGTTCAGAAAAGATAGCTACCAGAACATTAGCCCCTGATACCTCACCCTGCCCAGAAGATTGAACGTGAAACAATGCGCGCTGTAATACCCTCTGAAATCCCAGGGTTGGTTGAGTTTCTCTATCTTCATCACCTAACAGTAATGGCGTATTTTGATCGACAAATAATTCAAGATCTTCGCGCAATTTTTTTACATCTGCACCGCAGGCCTTAAGCACTGCAATTGCTGAGGCATTATCAGTTAACATAAGCAGAATATGCTCAACCGTAATGAACTCATGCCTTTTTTCTCTGGCTTCGAGAAAGGCCTGATTCAGGGACTGTTCTAATTCTTTATTGAGCATGATTATGGCTACAAATTTAAGTTAATATTCTATGAGTCTAGTACTTAGGTGTCTAAGTTCCTAGATTTCTTCTAAATCGCATAATAAAGGGTGTTTATTTTCACGTGAATAGTTATTCACCTGTACCACTTTGGTTTCAGCGATATCCTTTGTATAGATGCCACAGACTCCCTTACCTTGCTTATGTACATTCAACATAATCTGTGTGGCTTTTTCACGTGAATGATTAAAAATTGCCTCCAAAATGTGGACTACAAACTCCATGGGTGTGTAATCATCATTGATTAAAACAACCTTATACATCGGAGGTTTTTTTAATTTTGGCTTTGCATGTTCTAACAGAACAGTATCGTCGTCATCAGGCAAATGACTCATGTATTCTCTCTAGTTGATTTGGTTTTAAACAAGATAATGCCGCCACGAACCTTTTTCAATATGCTTTCGATCAAATTAAGCGAATAATTTAACGCCACAATGGATATTTTTTTGGTAAAATGTTCACATCGATCAGATGATTGATAGGGCTTTTATAAAAATACAAATAGGACTTTAAGTATTAACAACGTAACGTAGAGGAAGCTGTTATGGCCACTGGTACAGTAAAATGGTTTAGTAATGTAAAAGGTTATGGGTTTGTCAACACGGATGAAAATGAAGCTGAAGATATTTTTGCACATTTTTCAGCCATAGAAATGGAAGGTTACAAAAAACTGACCTCAGGACAAAAAATCGAATTTGATATCAATGAAGGACCAAAAGGCCTTCAGGCTTTGAATATTCGATCGGCCAATAACTAAAATATAATAACTAACCAATTATTAGAGCTTAATTTCAAAACCTGAAAGTTTTGAAACCTATAAAACCGCATCGAAAAGCTTTCGCTCTTCGATGTGGGTCTTCTTGTGTATAATTCTCCCCCCCACCCCGAATTCTGAGGATATTCATGAACTATCAACATATCTCAATTCCTGCACAGGGAGAGGCAATCACTGCCAATCCTGATAACAGCTTAAATGTGCCTGATAACCCTATTATTCCTTATATTGAAGGCGATGGTATAGGTTCTGACATCACTCCAGCTATGCATATAGTTGTAGATGCAGCTGTTGAGAAAGCCTATCAGGGACAGCGAAAAATCCACTGGATGGAAATTTTTGCCGGTGAAAAGGCAACTCAAACCTATGGTGAAAACGAATGGCTACCAGAAGAAAGCCTGAAAGCCATGGAAGACTTCATTGTTTCAATCAAAGGCCCATTAACCACACCTGTTGGTGGAGGAATGCGTTCTTTGAATGTGGCAATTCGACAAAAACTGGATCTTTACGCTTGCGTGCGCCCTGTTCGATACTTCAAAGGCATAGAGACACCACTCAAGCGTCCCGAAGACACGGAAATGATCATTTTTCGTGAAAACACCGAAGATATTTACGCCGGTATCGAGTGGCCAGAAGGATCAGATGAAGTAAAAAAAATCATCGACTTTCTTATTTCTGAAATGGGAGTGGATAGCATACGTTTTCCAGAAACATCCGGCATCGGTATAAAACCCGTTTCTTCAGAAGGCTCAAAACGTCTGATACGCCTTGCTATTCAGTATGCAGTCGATAATGACCGTGATTCTGTAACTCTGGTGCATAAAGGCAATATTATGAAATATACCGAAGGTGCATTTCGTAATGCCGGTTACGAGCTGGCTAGAGATGAGTTTGCAGCGACCCTGATTGGCGAAGGCCCCTGGTGTGAATTCACTAACCCTAAAACGGGTAAAACCATCACGGTTAATGATGTGATTGCTGACAATTTCCTCCAGCAAATACTTTTGCGCCCTGCCAATTATGATGTTATCGCCACTCTTAATCTTAATGGTGATTACATTTCAGATGCACTGGCGGCACAGGTCGGTGGTATAGGAATTGCGCCAGGTGCAAATATCGCCGATACCGTAGGTGTTTTTGAAGCCACACATGGCACTGCACCCAAGTACACTGGACAGAATAAGGTAAACCCCGGGTCACTGATTCTTTCAGCTGAAATGATGCTGCGCTATATGGGATGGGTTGAAGCAGCTGATTTAATTATCAAGGGTATGGAAGGTGCGATTGGCTCCAGACATGTAACCTATGATCTCGCTCGTAATGAACCTGATGCAACTGTACTCAGTACGACAGATTTTGGTCACGAAGTTGTTGCAAATATGTAATACGATCTTGCAACTTCAATATCATTTTGAAACGGCTATTTAATAGCCGTTTTTTTATGCATGAGAGATTAATGGCTTACTGAATCGTTTTAATCCGGCCACTTCAACAATCTTGGTTGAAATTTCTTCTATCGACATAGTCGTGGTATTTAAATAAGGAACGTTAAACTGTTCGAACATTTGTTCTGCAGCTCTGACCTCATAGCGACACTGATCCAGAGATGCATAACCGCTTCCGGGACGTCTTTCTTCACGAATATGTGCGAGGCGTTTGGGCTCAGTGGTTAAACCGAATAGTTTATTTTTAAATGGCTTTAAATGTTTGGGCAAACCTTCTGAATCCATATCTTCTTCGGTGATTGGATAATTAGCCGCTTTGATACCAAACTGAAGTGCAAGATATAAACAGGTAGGTGTTTTACCACTACGTGAAACGCCCAGAATGATGATATCGGTTTTGTCATATAGCTTGGTTGTTGCGCCATCATCGTGTATCAAGGAGAAGTCGATGGCATCAATACGTGATTCATATAATGTCTGGTTGGAAATTCGATGTGATTGTCCAGATTCATGTATAGAGTGAGCATGCAAGGTAGCTTCAAGGTCTGGTAAAAAGCGATCAAACGGATCTAACACCAGTGCTTTAGAGGATAAAATAATTTTGCTAATTTCTTCGTCGGCCATTGTTGAAATAACAATCGGGCGCATACCTGAGGCTTCAGCTTCATTATTAATTCGTTCAACGATCTTATGCGCTTTGGTTTTATCATCAACAAAAGGGATGGTGATGGAAGAAAAATCAACCCCTGGAAACTGAGCTAGTAGACTGTAACCCAATGTCTCGGCAGTAATAGCCGTTCGGTTTGAAAGGAAAAAAACAGGTATTGAGTTTGTGTCCATAGGAATTCTCATAAACTTATAAATACTTCATATAAGAAAATACATTTAGTCGTTGGATGTTATTTCGATTATGTTACATTGCCTTATTATTATTAACTAATACTACCTCATTGTTTATTTATGATTTCAACTAATTTTGTAATTGATCTCGATCAACTGGGAATGAATGATGTTCCTGTTGTGGGCGGAAAAAATGCTTCTCTTGGAGAAATGATTTCTAACCTTGCCAATCTAGGGGTTTCAGTGCCGGGTGGCTTTGCAACCACTGCTGAAGCTTTTCGTGACTTCCTCGTCGATGCAGGTTTAAAACAAAAAATTGATACCATGCTTATCGAACTGGATGTGGATGATGTTAATGCACTGGCTCAGGCAGGTAAGCAAATACGTCAATGGGTAGTTGATGCTCCTCTCCCCTCACAACTGGAAGCAGAAATCAGAAAGTCATACGCAAATTTATCGGTTAAGGGTGAAGATGCCACGGTTGCTGTGCGTTCATCTGCCACAGCTGAAGATTTACCAGATGCCTCTTTTGCCGGGCAGCAGGAAACCTTTCTAAATATCCAGGGTATTGATCAGGTTTTACATGCAGTGAAACTTGTGTTTGCTTCGCTATTCAATGACCGCGCTATCTCATATCGTGTTCATCAGGGCTTTGAGCATGCTGAAGTTGCATTGTCGGCAGGTATACAGCTGATGGTAAGAAGTGACCTGGCTTCAAGTGGCGTTATGTTTAGCGTGGATACTGAATCAGGGTTTGAAGATGTCGTCTTTATTACCGCCAGCTATGGCCTGGGCGAAACGGTTGTGCAGGGCGCAGTAAACCCTGATGAATTTTATGTTTATAAAAAGGCGCTCAGTGAAGGCAGAAAATCTATTCTGCAAAAGAACAGAGGCAGTAAATTAATCAAAATGATTTACGCTCAGGGAGAGGATCCGGAGTCTGCAATACAGACCGTTAAGGTTGATAAACAGGAACGTAGCCTTTTTTGTATTACAGACGAAGATGTAACAGAGCTGGCGAAGATGGCTATGACCATCGAGAAACATTACCAGCGTCCGATGGATATAGAATGGGCTAAAGATGGTATCAGCGGAAAGCTCTTTATCGTACAGGCACGCCCTGAAACGGTAGTTTCTCGTGAAGGAAAAGTTATAGAGCGTTATGTCCTTAAACAGGAGCCCAAGAAATACCTGGTTGAAGGTCGTGCTGTAGGCAACCGTATAGGGCGTGGTGAGGCCAAAGTCATCAGCGATCTGTCACAAATGGATCAGATCAATGAAGGCGATGTACTGGTAACCGACATGACTGACCCTGATTGGGAACCGATCATGAAAAGAGCGTCTGCTATCGTCACCAACCGTGGTGGAAGAACCTGCCATGCAGCAATCATTGCTCGCGAGTTGGGTATCCCTGCTCTTGTGGGTACGGGCGATGCAACCCAGATTATTAAAAGTGGAGTTGATATTACCGTTTCCTGTGCGCATGGTGATACAGGGCATGTTTACGAAGGTTTACTTGAGTTTGAACACCAGAAACATGAATTAACCAATATGCCTGATATTCCCGTCAAGGTGATGATGAATGTGGGTAACCCGGAACGAGCATTTGGCTTTGCCCGTCTGCCGCATAAAGGCGTTGGTCTGGCACGACTGGAATTTATCATCAATAAAATGATTGGTATCCACCCAAAAGCATTACTCAAATTCGATGAGATGGATGCCGACTTACAGGCTACCATCAAAAACCGAATTTCTGGGTACGCATCACCAGTTGATTACTATGTAGATCGACTCAGTGAAGGCATCGCTACTCTGGGTGCAGCCTTTGCTCCCGAAAGAGTCATTGTGCGCTTATCAGATTTTAAATCTAATGAGTATGCTCATTTAATCGGTGGCGAGATTTTTGAACCCGAAGAAGAAAATCCAATGATCGGATATCGTGGAGCCTCACGTTATATCTCAGAAGATTTTCATGAATGCTTTGCGCTTGAATGTGAAGCGGTTAAACGTGTACGTAATGAGATGGGCATTAGCAATGTCGAGATCATGATTCCTTTCGTTCGTACCCTGGCTGAAGCTTCTGGTGTTATTGACTTGCTTAAGAAGAATGGACTGGAACGCGGCAAGGATGGATTAAAGATCATCATGATGTGTGAACTCCCCTCCAACGTCCTGCTGGCAGAACAGTTCCTTGAGTATTTTGATGGTTTCTCAATCGGCTCTAATGATTTAACTCAGCTAACACTGGGACTTGATCGTGACTCTGGATTAATTGCCCATTCATTCGATGAGAGAAATCCTGCGGTAATGATACTGCTTGAGCAGGCTATAAACGCCTGTAAGAAAGCCGGTAAATACGTGGGTATTTGCGGCCAGGGGCCTTCAGATCATCCAGATCTGGCCAAATGGTTGCTGGAAAAAGGTATCGATAGCGTTTCTCTAAACCCAGATACAGTGATTGAAACCTGGTTATTCATGGCAGATCAATCTGCACATGAGTGATGCAGTTTTTCAGCACCTCGGTCATGGCGTTTACCATCTTGATGCTCATTACATAAAACCTGGGGTCGCCAGCCTGTATTGTGTAATTCACAATCAACAGGTTGCCATTATTGAAACCGGCACTGCACATAGCCTGCCCTATGTGCAGCAATGTCTGGATGAACTGTCCATATCGGCGGATCAGGTAAAGTATATTGTTCCTACGCATGTACATCTTGATCATGCAGGTGGTGCCGGCGTCATGATGCGTGAATTCCCTCAGGCACAACTCATCATCCATCCGCGTGGCGCCCGGCATATGATTAATCCGGAAAAGCTGATAGCTGCCACACGTGAAGTTTACGGTGATGAGGTTTTCGATAGACAATATGGTGAAATTCCACCCATAGAAGCTGAGCGAGTTATCTCTGCAGAGCATCTTTATCGCTTTAAGCTGGATGAGCGCGAATTCATCATCATTGATACGCCTGGACATGCCTATCATCATTTCTGTGTGGTTGACCCTGCCAGTTCCGGCATCTTTACCGGTGATACCTTTGGGCTGTCTTACCCTGATGTTTTGAAACGGGGCAAAAGATTCATCATACCGACCACGACACCTTCGCAATTTGATCCTGGGCCACTACACCAGTCGATAGACCTGATGATGTCCTATCAGCCTGATCGCATGTATCTTACCCATTTCAATATGCTGCCAGACCCTGCTTCACTTGTAGATCATTACCATAGGATGATCGACAAATACGTTGATATCACTACAGCTATCAAGCCAGATTCTGATGAACGCACGTTACTGCTTATGCAGGCAATTAGTGATTTATATGCTGAGGAGTACGAGCTGGATTCAGAAACCTTATCCGGAAAGCTTGCCATGGATGTCAAACTAAACTGTCAGGGACTCGCCATCTGGTACCAGAAACATGGAAGATAGCAGCGAGATCTGGAAACCCCATGCCACGGTTGCAGCCATTGTTGAACGTAATGCTCGGTTCTTGCTGGTGAGAGAGTTGATTGAAGGTCGAGAGATGTTCAATCAACCGGCTGGACATATAGAGCCGAACGAGTCTATTGAACAGGCTGTGATCAGAGAAACACTGGAAGAAACCAGTTATCCTTTTACGCCACAAAAGCTTTGCGGAATCTATCGCTATATCCCTGATCCTTCGAGTAAGCTGACCTATCTACGTTTTTCTATCAGCGGAATAGTGGGAGATAATCTTAATAAACCATTAGATACTGGCATTATCTCAGCCGAATGGATGACATTGGACGAGATACGCCAATCCCAGCATTTACACCGCTCTCCCATGGTGCTGCAATGCGTACTGGACTATCTGGAAAAACCATCCTACCCTTTGCAGGTTTTCAGCTCCACATTTGCTTAAACCCTAAAGTGCTACGTATTATCTTTATTCTATTCACAGTGTTACCCATAAACACCCTGATGGCCAGTCAGGCTGAGTTTGTGCAGTGCTCAGATTTTGGTTGTAAAACCAGAGTTGAAATGGATTTTAACCAGGCCCAATGGTCAAAACTCAAACAGATTTTTTCACCAGCGGCAGCCTCAGCGTTTGAGGAAAAACAGCAAATCCGACAGGCCATCGCATTGATGGAACAATATGCTGGAGAGATTAGCGGCACAAAGTTCGATAAAGGTGAAAACTACTCAGGTGAGGAGCTCCCTCATCAACAGGATTGCATCGATGAATCCACCAACACCTTTCAGTATCTATCCGCCCTGCAGAAACGCAGTTTGTTTAAATGGCACGAGGTTGCGGGCAAGAAACGCCGAATCGTCTGGTTTTTCTCTCACTGGAGCGCATTGATCCGTGATATCAATGAGGATCAACTGTACGTTGTAGACTCCTGGTATCGAGATAATGGTGAGCCCCCTTACATTCAGAAACTTGAAGATTGGGAAGTAAAAAAATCTTTTCCGGTCGCATTGAATCCATAACATCATGAGCGAAAAAATCATCATAGGCATGTCTGGAGGCGTCGACTCCTCGGTAGCTGCTTTATTACTTAAACAACAAGGCTACGAAGTGGAAGCCCTGTTCATGAAAAACTGGGAAGAAGACGATACCGAAGAGTATTGCTCAGCTCATATTGATCTGGCTGATGCGCAGCAGGTTTGCGATAAACTGGATATCCCCCTGCATTCGGTTAATTTTGCTACTGAATACTGGGATAATGTATTTGAATACTTCCTGGCCGAATATAAGGCGGGGCGCACACCTAATCCTGATATAATGTGTAACAAGGAAATCAAATTTAAGGCCTTCCTCGATTTCGCTTTATCCCTGGGAGCCAGTCGTATCGCCACCGGCCATTATGTACAAAACCGTACAGTTGAAGGTCGTACCGAGTTACTACGTGGGCTTGATAGCAATAAGGACCAGTCCTATTTTTTACACAGTTTGAGTAGCTATCAAATATCCAAAGCGCTATTTCCTGTCGGCCAACTGGAAAAACCTGTGGTTCGTCAGCTAGCTGCAGATAACGGGTTTGATGTATTTGATAAAAAAGATTCAACAGGTATCTGCTTTATAGGCGAACGCAAGTTCAAGGATTTCCTCGAAAAGTTCATTCCTGCACAACCCGGTAATATTAAAACCCTGGAAGGCACAACGATTGGCCAGCACAGCGGTTTGATGTTTTACACTATAGGCCAACGTCAGGGCCTGGGTATAGGAGGCCTGCAAAACGCTTCAGAAGAGCCCTGGTTTGTGGTCGATAAAGACCTCGAAAATAATGTGCTACTGGTCGCCCAGGGACATAACCACCCTGCTCTTTTTCATACCCATTGCCAGATACAGAAGCTGCATTGGATAAACCCTGAAAACTTTGACTCTAATTACCCGCTGACAGCGAAAATACGCTATCGACAACAGGATCAGGGCTGTACAATCACGCAAATTCAACAGGATACCGCTACTATAGCCTTTACCGATGCACAACGTGCCATAACCCCCGGTCAGTCACTGGTTTTTTATCAGGATGAAGTCTGTCTAGGTGGTGGAATTATCGAGCAAGCTTTCAACCTATCATGAACAACCTACATCACCAGACACTGGCCCTGGCCAGTATGTTTCAGTCAGCAAATCTGATTAATCAAATGGCCAGAGGTGAAACCATCAATCAGGCCGCATTCGATTGTAGCAGCGATAGTTTATTTACCCTGAATGCACCCTCTGTCGAGGATATCTATGGTCCGGGCGATGGATTGATGCAAGGTCTAAAGGCTCTGATAGCCTATCTGGGGGGAGAAGAACAGAATCCAGATCGGACCATGGCATACTATGTTCTTTCAATGATCAAACTAGAAGGCCGACTGTTAAAAAATTCAACCATGGTCGATATGGTGCATAAGGGGCTGGAAGACATTCAGAAGCAAACACATGACTTTCACATGTCACCTATGGCCCGCGTACATAAAATAGATGGTCTGTATCAGGACACTATCAGTCAGATTAAACCCAGAATTCTAGTTCAGGGTGATCAGCATCATCTGAGTAATACCGATACCACCAGTAAAATTCGCACACTGTTATTTGCCGGTATACGTGCAGCAGTACTCTGGAGACAACTGGGGGGTTCGCGTTTGAAGCTACTATTCTCGCGTAAAAAATATGTACAGCAAGCACGACAGATTCTTACTCGATTAAATAACTAGGACCTGTTAACAGCTGTTAACAAGTCCTGGACTACTCATTCATGCACCCTAATCTGTTAAAAGGAGCAGCACTAATCATGCTGTCTGAGTTCTTTTTCGTTTTGATGGGCACTCAGATCCGCAGTGTTTCAGCTGGATTAAACAATGAAATGGTTGTTTTTTTCCGCAATGTGTTTGGTCTTCAGGTCATCATTCCTCTACTTTATCAACATGGAACACAGGCTCTAAAAACCTCAAGACCCATGGCACATATTTTTCGAGGTGTCGCTGGCATCTCTGCCATGTATTGCTTCTATTTCTCTATCGCCAATATCCCTTTGGCTAATGCAATGATCCTGAAAATGACCGCCCCTCTGTTCATACCTATCATCGCCTGGCTATGGTTAAAAGAAAGCCTGAGCAAACTCATCGGGCCAGTGATTCTGATTGGTTTTATTGGCGTTATTTTCATCATTAAACCGGATATGGCTCTAATGAACTCAGTAGCCCTGATAGGTTTATTAGGCGGTTTTCTGGCTGCCATCGCCAAGAATACGGTAAAGAATTTAACCAGTACTGAAAAGCCCGTCACCATCGTCTTTTACTTTGCACTTTGCGGATTAATCATTACCAGCCTGCCTGCTTTCCTCAACTGGCAAACCCCAAACCTTACACAATTGTTGCAGCTGTTATTACTAGGTCTTTCCGCTGTGGTTGCTCAAATGATTATGACCAAAGCTTATTCCCTGGCACCTGCATCACAGATCAGTCACTACAGTTACAGCTCCATTCTGTATGCTTCACTGGCAGGCTGGCTGCTGTGGGATGAATGGATGGATCTATGGTCATGGATTGGTACTGCATTAATCGTGGCTTCAGGCATGATGCTGATCAGGTTTAAACGTAGGGTTTAGCTTTATTCCGTAAAAGAATTAACCACGAAGGACACGAAGATCACGAAGGTTTTTTGGTTGTTCTTGATGTTTCCTATGGTGGCTTGCTGGTGCTGCGGTTTGGTTGTGCGGGCCGTAAGGATTATTTTTAAACCACAGAGGACACTGAGAGCACAGAGAATATATTACTTGATGTCTTCTTCGTAGCCTTCGTGGTTATCTTATTTTTTCTCGTTCCCATTATTTTCTCCGCACTACTCTCAGGAATGGTTTAGTTGAACTGGAATCGGTCAATAGTAACTAGCTGTTCAGACGCGATGGTTAAACGGAGACTACAATAAAAATGCTCGTCATTACCGGACTTGATCCGGTAATCCAGTCGGTCTCGAATACCCTGCCATCGCACTGGATTACCCAGTCGAGCTGGGTAATGACGATGTAATAGTGGTTGTTATGACACTTTTGAAAAACACAGGAATTATCACTGACAGTAGTGTTGTACCCCGTGGGAACCACTGTAAATTACTTCTTAGAAACAATGAGCTAAGATTTTTTTCATGAGAGAGCACAGAGGACACGGAGTTTATGATGTTGTATTCCTGACTAGCCTGTAGGTTAAATTTTTTAACTGTTGGCTCTGGTTAAGTGTTCTTATGCGACAGATTTGACCATATAGCGGTGAATGGTACTGTCAGAACAGGTTTTGACAAATCGAACCAGCAGGTAAATGATCACTAGAGTAAAAACGACTCTGCCAAGCAGGATACCACTCAGATCAGCGCCGATTAGCATCATCAGTAAAGTATCTTCTATCAGGCTATGTGAAAGTCCTAGCAAAGACATGGAAAATAGTACATCCCGAGGTTTGATATGACCTGCCTGAGCTTCCTGAATCAATAAGCCACCGCCATAAGACAACCCCAGGGTCAGACCTACCAGTGTAATAGTCTCTGCTTCACGGCCAATTCCAAGCAGATGTAACAAGGGACGAATTCGAGCGTTGATCCATTGAATAATGCCCACTCTGTTCAACACATCCAGAAAAGTAACCAGAGCAGTCACAATCAAAAGGATAAGTAACAAACTGATCAGCTGATCCTTCACCCAGCTCAATAGAGAGGAATCAACGGGTCCTGGAGTCCATAACAGTTCAGCAGGTTGCTGCAACCAGTTACCGATTAAATAAATCTGATTAAATAGCGCAGCAAATATAATCGCCATTAACACCCTAAGCAAAAGGGTCAGAGTAATATTCACACCGGCCTTCTGTGCAATACGCGCTTCAATCGGCAAACCATGAGCAATCAACATCATGGTGCTAACCAATGTCACCTGAGCAACCGTCATCGGAATATCAGACGCTAGACTTGCATATACCACAAGACCCCCGTAAAGGTTGGTAACCATCGCAGTTGCCCAGACCAGCCCCATGGCACCTGGTAGACCCAATAACTCCATAACCGGTGCCAGAAGATCGGATAACAGAACAACCAGTCCAAACTCTTCCAGAACCTTAATAACGATAATAATTGGAATCATCAGCTTGAATAATGTCAGGCTGATATGGATAGATTTACCGAATATTTGCCAGAAATAATCCATCAGTTTTTAAGATCATGCTCCTTGATATGATCCAGCAACCCCCGTGAAGCATCCTCGATTAAATCAAGCACATACTCAAAACCATTGGCACCCCCATAGTAGGGATCAGGTACTTCGCTAACTTTTGCATTTTCAGCAAAATCCAGAAATAGTTTGACCTGAGCACCCTGCTCTGGTTGCTGTAAAGCCCGTACATCCCTTAGGTTAGAATCATCCATCACCAGCACATAATCGAATACATCTAAGTCATTTACAATAATCTGTCGACCACGTAATTTTGATAAATCGATATCACGTTTTTTAGCAGCCGCCTGTGCGCGGTTATCAGGTTTGGACCCCACGTGATAGGCATGGGTACCAGCAGAGTCTATGGATATCAGATGATCCAGGCCCTCATCCACAACCAGTTTTCGAAACACACCTTCAGCGGTCGGGGATCTACAGATATTGCCCATGCAAACGAAAAGGATCTTGGCTTGTGCTTTATTATTCATATTCGATGGAATTCTCAACCGTTATATATGCTTGTGAGGGAAACAGGGATTATACGCAAGTGTTGGCCTGGAAAAACCCATATAATGAGCCAAATTTCTTTTGCCTCTAAAAACTGTATAACCTGGCTCAATTTTTTAATCTTCAGAATCTGTAATTAATAACATTCAGGAGACTTTTCAAAATTATGTGCCCCTGTTGTCTAAAGGCTGCTGATGGTTCAATCAGATCGGGTATTTGAATAACTTTCATACCAGCTTTTATAGCAGCATTCACCCCGTTTTCTGAGTCTTCAAGAACTAAACAATTTTGAGGAGTTACATTGAATTTTTCGGCAGCTCTCAGGAAAATATCAGGTGCTGGTTTACTTCGAGATACCTGATCGCCACCTATTACGGTATCAAAATATTTGCTTATTCCTGCATTCTTAAGTTTGATTTGTGCCTGTGGTGTTTCGGTAGAGGTAGCTAAAGCGATATTTTGCCGTCTTGATTTGATATCTTTCAGCATTTCAATTACACCCGGTTTAAGTGGAATTGACTGGTTCTCCATGATTGATTTATATCTATTTCTCCAGGCAGCTTTGAAAGACGGGTATTCTGTTTGATGAGATAGCGCGTCAGATAAAATCTCATCAGTCTTTTTTGCATTTGCTCCTATGCATTGCATGTAGACTTTTGAATCTATTTCAACATTGAACTCTTGAGTAGTGAGCAGAAATTGCTCAAGCGCTATACGTTCACTATCGATCAGCAGCCCGTCCATATCGAATATGATGAGTTCAAATCTTTTCATAATTCCCAGTAAATACCAGAGGCTACATGGAATTTAAGTTTTACAGGCCAGCCGCTTCTTCCAGTCACTAGTTCTGATACCTGGTCTGATCTCAAGTATTAATACAGTATTAACCCTTACAGTTTTCAGACTGACAGGTGGATATACCCAGTAGAGAATACAGAAGGCATAAAGAGCCAATAGCCGTCATAAGAATGGCAACGCCAATAATGAAGGTCCACCAATAACTGGGGTTATAAAAACCTACTCCCATTACAGCCATCGCCAACAGGATTCGCACCAGTTGATCAGTGCCGCCTACATTTCTTTTCATGATAATACCCTGATATACATAAGTTACTGCTAATATAGTTATATATAGAAGATATTCAAGTCCGTTTATACCGTTGAGCTGACCATTGAAAATATTTTATGTAGATATTGATGGAGTGATGATTAATACACAATTCTGCTAAATCCTTAGACAATCACTCAATACACTGACGACAATATCAACTGAGTTAATACGTAGTTATATGTCTTAAGGCATGTATTGTATCGCGCTTTCAATGAAGCTGAACGACTGGATAAATATATACATAAGCGCTAACAATGACCTTGTCAGCTCTGAACTGGTCAGAGCTTCCGCTAGTAATTCTCACTCCAGAGTAAACAATGTTTAAGGGAATCAGAGCTGCCTTAATTAACCTGGGGAAAATAGGTAACGCTAATTTCGTTATGTAAATTAGCTAAATGCAGTTGAATATTATCGATATATTTGTGTAATTCATTATTGTCCATATCCTTACGCTTTGAAGGGTCCAGAATTTTTTGCAGAACCTTGATATGTTTTTTACAGCTATCACTATTAGGTAAATCATCAAGACTCGCATCCATGTTTTCCACACAAAAACTGACCGAACGAGGGAAACAGGAATGGGAAAATAAAAAGTTCAACACATCATTGCGCCGAATCCTTGCCTGTTTGCTTTGACGATACATTTGATAGGCGGTTAAAGATCTCAACATACTCATCCAGAGCATATCTTCGAAGGGTTTAAGCTCTGGTACATCATCAGGAATAGTGTTTTCTGATCGAACATCAATTATGCGAGTGGTCATATCCGCGCGTTCTAACTTACGCCCCATATCCAGAAAATCGTAAGCAAGGTCATGATTCATACTACCTGCAAGTAGTCCTGTTAACTGTTGCAGAGATACCATGATCATATCAAGGAACTCATGACGACCTTTTCTCGCATAGCTCAGACTTTTATTTTCAACAGCACGCTGGTACATAGAGTTAATATGCTCCCAGCCTTCTCTAGGTAAAATCTCACGAATGGTTCGAGCATTTTCACGTAATAGTCCAAGCGAGGATAAGATAGATACCGGATTATTCTCGTCACTGATCAGAAAATTGACTATTCTTCTTTCAGTAAGCTCAGGATGAGCTTGATGGTACAACTCATCACAACCCAGGATGGTAATTAAAGGCTCCCAGTCTGGAATAATTCCTTTCGGTAAATCCAGTGTCAGATTGGTGTTTACCTTAATAAGACGCGCTGTATTTTCCGCACGTTCCTGATAACGACCTATCCAGTAAATGGTTTCGGCTACTCTTGCAAGCATTTTAATTTCTCCGGTTAATCTGCCACTACCCAGGTGTCTTTACTGCCGCCACCCTGAGATGAATTGACCACTAGTGAACCTTTTTTCAGTGCCACACGGGTTAACCCTCCCGTTGTCACTTCAATATCTTTTCCACTTAAGATAAAGGGGCGTAAATCTACGTGACGTGGTTCTACGGTACCCTTAACTACCGATGGCACAGTCGATATGCCCAGAGTTGGTTGAGCAATATAATTTCGAGGATCTGCCTTGATAAGCCGTTTAAATTCATCTCTTTCAGCTCTGGTTGAAGCGGGACCGATTAACATGCCATAGCCACCAGATTCATTTGCAGGTTTTACCACCAGTTCTTCCAGGTGTTCCAGCACATATTTAAGAGAGTCATCATCCATACAGCGCCAGGTTGGTACGTTGGGTACAATCGCATCCTGATCCAGATAGTATTTAATGATATCGGGAACATAAGAGTAGACGACTTTATCATCAGCCACACCAGCACCCGGTGCATTTGCCAGGGCTACGTTGCCAGCTTTCCAGGCCCTCATCAAGCCTGGAACACCAAGCATCGAGTCAGGGTCAAAAGCTTCAGGGTCTATGAATAAGTCATCAATCCTGCGGTAGATAACATCGACACGACTCAGCCCTTCGATATTTCGCATATAGACACAGTCGTCGTCCTGAACAATCAGATCTCGCCCTTCTACCAGTTCGCAACCCATCTGTTGAGCTAAATAGGCGTGTTCAAAATAGGCTGAGTTGTAAATACCAGGTGTCATGACTACTATCTCTGGACTATCTCCTGGTCTTGGGGAAAGAGAGGTCAGCATATCGAAAAGTTCAGCAGGATAATTATCGATTGGTAATGGGCTGTATGTTTCAAACAGCTCGGGGAAAACACGTTTGGTTACCAGTCGATTTTCAAGCATATAAGAAACGCCAGAAGGCACTCTCAGGTTATCTTCAAGTACATAGATTTTTCCATCACTATGACGAACCAGATCTGAGCCACAGATATGAGCCCAGATATTCATTGGTGGATTTACACCAATACATTGCTCTCTGAAGTTCACCGATTTGGCCAGTACTGATGCAGGGAATACCTTGTCCTTAACTATCTTTTGATCATGATACAGGTCGTCGATGAACATATTCAGAGCAGTCACTCTTTGCTTTAAGCCCTGCTCTACTTTACGCCATTCGCTTAACGGAATAATCCTGGGGATGATATCGAATGGCCATGCCCGATCTATCGCACCCTCTTCCTTGGAATAAACACGAAACGTGATACCCATTTGTTTTATTGCCAGTTCGGCACCTTTTTGTCGATCATCCAGCTCGGATTCATCTAGTTTATTAATAAACCGATACAACTTACGAGCATAGGCTCTAGCGTTACCTTTAGGTGTAATCAATTCATCAAAAAAAGGTTGATCTTGAAACGCATCAAAGTTTATGGTCATGGACGTCCTCCTTTTGCAGTACGGGTACGCAAATCCAGAGTGTGTGGAAAATCAGGATTAACGGGTTCTTCTGGAACTTCAATCTTACCACCGGTGTGGCCCTGTTGTAGAAAACGAGCAAGTCGTCTTGACTCTGCTTCATTAGCATTAACCGGAAAGGTTTCATAACTGCGACCACCAGGATGTGCTACATGATAGGTGCAGCCGCCTAATGAGTTTTTGTTCCAGCTATCGACTAAATCGAATGTTAATGGTGCCTGAGTCACAATGGTTGGATGTAAACCTGATGGTGGATGCCATGCCTTATAACGCACACCTCCAACATATTCTCCTCGTGTACCGGTATTCTGTAGCGGAATTTTACGACCATTACAGGTAATCAGATGACGTGTCTCGGTCATCCCCTTAACCTTGACCTGTAATCTTTCTACTGAGGAGTCAACATATCTAGCAGTACCCATAGCTGTAACTTCTTCTCCCAGCACATTCCAGGGTTCGATAGCAAAGCGTAACTCGATTTCAATGTCACCAATATTAATCACACCATAGCGTGGGAAGCGGAATTCAATAAATGGAGCGAGCCAGGAAAAATCGAAATCAAAACCAGCATTACGCATGTCATCTATCACATCCTGCATATCGCGCTCTACATAATGCGGCAGCATAAACCGATCATGTAACTCTGTACCCCAGGGCACCAGTTTCTGTTCATAGGGATTATCCCAGAAGCGAGAAATCAGTGAGCGCAGCAATAATGCCTGCATCAGACTCATCTGTGCATGCGGAGGCATTTCGAAACCACGAAACTCGACTAGCCCCAGTCGTCCTGCAGAGCCATTAGGAGAATACAGCTTGTCTATACAGAACTCAGCTCTATGTGTATTCCCCGTTATATCCACCAGCAGATTGCGCATCAGTCGATCAACCAGCCAGGGTGAAGTAGTTTCATCACGAGTCATCTCTGATAGCGCTATACCCAGCTCATACAGGGCATCATCGCGAGCTTCATCAACTCGGGGAGACTGTGAAGTAGGACCGATAAATAAACCGGAAAACAGATAGGACAATGCGGGATGGTTTTGCCAGTACGTGACCAGGCTCTTTAACAAATGAGGCCGACGCAGGATCGGACTATCCTCTGGTTTAGCTGCGCCAATGGTAATGTGATTTCCACCACCCGTACCGCTATGGCGGCCATCGAGCATGAACTTCTCGGTACTCAGACGAGATTGTCTGGCTTCTTCATATAATACGGTGGTATTTTTAACCAGTTGATCCCAGCTTTCTGAAGGATGGATATTAACCTCAATAACACCAGGATCAGGAGTCACCTGAATACGCTGCAGTCTAGGGTCGAAGGGTGGTTCATATCCTTCCAGCATGATCTTAACGCCAAGTTCTACGGCAGAAGCTTCAACCGCATTCACCAGATCCAGATAGTTTTCCAGACTGGTCATCGGCGGCAGGAATACATACAAATGGCCATTACGCTGTTCGACGCACAAAGCAGTACGGATGAATTCACCGCCCTCCTTTTTCACTGAAGTATCCTGTTCCTGCTTTTGATTATCTTCCTTCCAGGGCTGCATATTTTCATCAAGAATGACATGTAAACGATCACGCAACTCAGGCAAATGCTTAAACTCGTCAAAAGGATCTTTATCGATGAGTTTCTGACGTTGCTTCTCGGGTTCCCATTTCAGAGAGTCGAGAGGTAGTCTATAGCCCATGGGGGAATCGCCAGGTAATAGATACATACGCTTGCGGCGGAATGTCCAGGGATTTGAAGCCCATTTCTCGGAGGCTTCATCCCAGGCCAGGGGTAAACTATAACCAACAATGGTAGACAGGCCCTGATCAAAAACTCTACGGATACGTGCACGTTCCATCTCATCGCTTAGTCGGTTGTCCTTTACGCTAACATTATCCGGTAAGCTGCCCTCCTTCCACAGGTAGTAGGGAATATCTTCAAAAGCTACCTTAATGTTTTCCTTGCCCAGCTCCAGATGAGCAGCAATACGTAATACCAGTCGCGCAGCATGTTGCGTGGTATATTTTGAATTCGAGGTGGGTGAGTCAAAATACTTCTGTCTTTTCCAGATTGATTTTCCATCCTTCAGCCAGGCGCAGGTCAAAGCCCAGCGCGGCAACTGTTCACCCGGGTACCATTTTCCCTGGCCGTAATGCAATGAAGGATGATGAGCATAACTATCTCGAATGCGCAGGAATAAATCCTGCGCCAGTTTTAGCTTATGCTCACCCAGAGCAGCAGTATTCCACTGTGGGCTATCCATATCATCAATAGAAACGAAGGTGGGCTCTCCACCCATGGTAAGTCTTACATCGTCTGCTTTTAACTTGGCATCGACTTCGTGCCCAAGTTGTTCTATGGCTTTCCACTGCTCTTCTGTATAAGGCTTGGTGACACGAGGATCTTCGTGAATACGTGATACTTCATTCTTAAACTTGAAGGTAACTTCACATTTGTCAGTTGCGCCTACAATAGGTGCCGCGCTCACAGGGTCCGGCGTACAGGCTAATGGAATATGTCCTTCACCAGCAAACAGACCAGAGGTAGGATCGAGACCAATCCAGCCTGCTCCAGGAATAAATACTTCAGCCCAGGCGTGTAGATCTGTGAAATCTTGTTCAGGTCCTGAAGGTCCATCCAGCGACTTCTGGTCTGCTGCAAGCTGCACCAGATAGCCCGATACAAATCGTGCTGCGAGGCCCATATTTCGTAAAACCTGAACCATTAACCAGCCAGTGTCACGGCAGGAACCCAGTTTTTTCTCCAGAGTGACTTCACAGGTTTGTACACCAGGCTCCATACGCACGGTATAATCAATGTGCTGTTGAATAAATGAGTTGAGTGCGACCAGAAAATGAACAATATGCGCTTTTTCAACGTCTTCATCATTATCGTTTATTTTTGTCGCTGCTATGCCCAGTTCAGATTTATTTAATTCCTCCAGCAGTTCAGTCAATAAAGGCCCTTTCTCCTTTATTTCAAAATAAGGAGCCAGTTCTTTTTTCAGTTGTTCTTCATACTCGAAAGGATACTTTTCAGCTTCCTTCTCAACGAAAAAGTCGAAAGGATTGATGGTCACCATATCGGCAACAAGGTTGACATCAACAATCAGTTTTTTTGTTTTCTCGGGAAATACATAACGCGCTATAAAATTTCCGAATGGATCCTGAACCCAATTAAGAAAATATTCATCGGGCTCTACCTTGATTGAAAACTGATGAATTGGGGTTCGGGTATGAGGCGCTGGTCTTAACCGAATCAGATGAGGTGATAAATTAACCGGACGATCAAAGTGGTATTCGGTTCGGTGTTGTAGAGCAATTCTTATGGCCATAGATTTATTATGTTTAGTTTTGGTGCATTAAGTCGGTCAATTCCTTAGATTGGTGCAATTAAAAAACTTAAGTTGTTGTTTAAAAAAAGAAAATCGCACCATTCTGGATTGTATGTAAACTGTCATTATTGTCGGTTTGTGTCAATAACTATTCTATTCCGACTACAAAATAATTTGATTAAGCTTATTTTTAGAATTCATTGTTGTGTAAAATGAAAAACCTTAATTTTTACTCGGATCAAGATTCATGACCTATTGTGTTGGAATGTGCCTGAAAGATGGACTGGTGTTTGCTTCAGATTCCAGGACCAATGCCGGTACAGATTATGTCACTACCTATTCTAAAATGCATATTTTTACCCCAGCGAATGATCGACTATTTGTCATATTGTCCGCAGGTAATCTGGCTACTACCCAGGAGATCATCAATCGAATAAAACGTGATCTCGACTTTAGTGATAGCGGGGAAAGTCTACTAAGTGCTCGATATATGTTTGAAGCTGCAGATTATATTGGCAGGGTCAGCCTTGATGTTCAACAAAGCCATAACTCATCATTACAGCAAGCCGGAGTAAATGGTGAGTCTTCTTTTATTCTAGGAGGGCAAATACAGGGCCAGCCGCATAGTTTGATGATGATTTATCCGCAGGGTAATTACATAGAAACTTCGGAAACCACACCCTACTTGCAAATTGGAGAAACCAAATATGGCAAGCCGGTACTGGATCGCGTATTGAACTATCACCTGCCCCTGAAAAATGCCGCTAAACTGGCTCTGGTTTCCCTCACCTCAACGGCCAATTCAAACCTGACTGTTGGAGCGCCTTTTGAATTATCTACCTATCAGGCAGGTGACTTCAAACTGGACACTCACACAAAACATGAGCCACATGGAGAATATATAACCGCTCTGGAACAATTTTGGACAGATGGATTAATTACGGTATTCAACAACCTACCTGAATTTGAAAGTGATCAGGAGCAGTCTCAACAACAGATGCACTTGATCAATGAAGCTGGTGGGGTTTAGATCTGTATTAACCATAGAGAACACAAAGGCCACAGAGATAAAACGTTTCTATGTATTTGTGACACATGAATACTCTATTCCACTCTAAACCGGTGCATAATGTTTTTATTAACCATGAAGAACACGAAGTTCACGAAGGTAAATATATTTTATTTATGCTTTATGGATTTTATGCTCACCAACTTATCCTGTGTTGCTCTTCTAACGGGCATTAAAGCCAAATCTATCTAGCCGTTGCGGCAATCCTTGGTGAATTGCAGCTATGTCAAATAACCAGTCATTCAAAAACAGAAAGTTAGATCATGGTGAATAGTCACTACCGACCCAAAGCGGAAGTTTAAGCGAATTAGCTAGCTGGCTGAATCCGTCAAATAGCAGACTTAAGAGGGCTTCTATCTACGACTAAAAACAGGTATTTAGGTGTAGGGCTATGCCGCCGTTGACTCTAAAACTGATAACCATTTAATATAGCTGGAGGCGATACTACGCCTGTAAGAAATAAAACTTGTTTTGATGCTCTAGTAACAGATACTCGTAAAAGCTTCTTGCTCTTTAAATATGGTTCTTCATCCCTGTAAGTTGTTAAAGGCGAAATGTTTTCTTCGTGAAAAATAATAACACCATCAAACTGCTTTCCTTTCGACTTATGCATTGTCATAACATGAAGCCCGCTTACGTCGTTGTCATCTGACATTAATTGCTCTTGTGTTAGAGCCGTGTCAATAGCTATTCGCGCATTTACATAAGAACCATGACTTAGCCACAAATCGCTTAAGCTAGAAGCAATAATTTGACCTCGGTTGAAAGCCATCAGATATTGAACTGAATAATCAACTTCTTTAAATCGTGCATCTCCATTCTCTCTTAATAAATATCTAATTTTCAACCAATCTTTTGAAGGTATACCTTCAAATGGCTCTTCGTTAATACGATCAAATATTCCTGATATAGCTCTAATCAATGGAACATTTCGGCAAGTCCCACTTTCTATTAAGTTATCTCTATATACCAACCAGTTTGTAGCATCATGCCTTGCGCCAACCCCACCCTTTGACAACCATATATCCGAAAGCAATCGAAGAAACTCTGCTTTTTCTTGGTGAATATTCTCATGATCTTTAGGCTCTAGTAAAAAGGCAACTAACCGACTCGACAGCAACGCTTTTGTTTCATCAAAGGCCACTTTATGGGGGATGTGTGACTGCTCATCATTCCCTCTAAGAGCTTTTATGATAGTTGAAACACCTCGGTTACTCGAAGCTAATATAGCCATGCTATCTGGAACACTTCCTGTAGACTTCACGATCATATTCCTGAGCATTCCCACACTTTGCCTTATGGACTTATCTCGTTTATCAGCTCGTTCCTGATAATACGTCCGCTTAACGCCGTTATAAGGTTTATCTTTTGCAGTTCCCCGAAGTAGGTCATTTCCAAAATCCAATATATCAGAGTCCGGACTCCTATTATTTTGTGTTCCCAAATCTACAAATAAAGGGGTTAGCTCAGCTTGAATATCAGTTACTCGCTCAGAGCTCACTCCTGGCCTAAAGTCATAAATCTGTTGTTCCAAATCCGCTAAGCATAAAATTTGCGAATACTCCGCTAAAAGCTTCACGCATTGCCATTGTTGTTCATCTGAGTCTTGAGCTTCATCAACAATTATTAATGGATACTTAAGGGAGACTAGCTTTTTAATATCTTCGGCTTCAGACAACAACCTAACTGCTGTTCTGGAAAAGAAATCGAATGGAATTTTACCTTCTTCTTCAAATAATCTTTCACGCTCCAATAGCCACTGACTCCACTCATTCTCATCACTATCCTTGATACCTTTATTAAGGGCAGCTTCATCATGAGGTAGCAAGATTGATAGCTTTCGGGGATATCCTAACAAATACGAATGTGTTTTTATAATATTCCAAAAGAAAGAATGAAATGTTTGCATGTCGATGCGAGAAAGAAGTTCATCGGGAATCCATTCTTTTGCAGAGTCTAATATACGAGCAACGGCGGCTCTTGAGAAGCTCAAAAACAGAACTTTTTTAACTGAGGAATCACCTTCTAACTTAAGAAGAGCCTTTTTTAGAGCAATCGTTGTTTTACCTGAACCAGGCCCACCAACTACTAGAGTATGACCAGTTTCATCAAGGATAAGCTGCCTATCTTCACATATTTCTATATTCATCGACTGGCTAATTACTCTTCGCTTTCGTTCACTTCATCAGCAGCCACCGCTTCAACTTCAACCGCATCAACTGCTTCTACATTTTCCATGCCGTCTTTATCTTCTTCCCGATACAGGGAATATATTTTCTCTAAGAAATTTGTTATTACTTTAGGAATATCTTGGAATTCGCAAAATGATAATAACCGTGCAGCGCCACCTTCGCCTTTCATTTTCTTTAATACTTGCTTAATCTTTTCCTCAATAACGTAATCATTAGGTCGTTTAACAGGTATAGTGAATTTGTTATCTCTATTAGCTTCTTCATCATCAATAAGACTCTCTAGAAACTTCCACTTATCATCCATAGAGACTTCTGCAATCAGTAATTTTTCCATTGATGCAGAATTAATATCTTGAACAAATTCATACTCAGCAGAAATCAAGGTCCAATCATCTGCTGTCTTGCGGGGATTTTTGTCACAAAATGCATATGCAGGAATACCTAATGACTTGAAAAACTGACCAAGTGCAAGTAATTGACTGTCCGTGTCTGCTGAAAGAATAGTTACCCCAGCTAAATCCAAAGGAAGCCGTGATGGCTCTTCCTCTTCCATTCTTTCGGCTACATGCGTAAGCACAGCTACCTCAGTAATACCTTCTCCCACAATAACTAGTTTGGAAAGCATAGCTTCAGCATAGATTCTCCTTAAATTTTGATGGTAACTTTTTGCTTTAAGTCCTGCAGATAAACTAACTTGCGTAGCGCTTAGCTCACTCTCTTCGTTTTTTTGCAGAATTTTTATTTGATCAGGATTAAAACTTTCTATTACATAAGGTGAGTGCGACGTAACAAAACACTGCGTAGATTCTGTTAAAAGATACTTGACTATACGTCTTTGTGTATGTGGAGGAAGAGCGATTTCTGGTTCCTCCATTGCGAAGATAACATTATCTTTTTTCAAGTCAGCAATATAGGAAAGAAGCGCAAGGACTAATGTGTTTAAAGTTCCTGTACCTACTTTTTGAAAAGGCACTGGGATTTGATTATTTGAGGTCGCCAAGAAGAAGGCCAAAGTCTTTCTCAAGTGCTCGCGCGTTAAATTCGAAACATGGAGGCGCGTTTTCCTTTCTTCTCCTTGCAAAGGAACATATTTCCCCAGCCTTTTTTCGATATCTTTCAATATCTCTTTCAAATCATTTTGATCATCATCAATAGGAGGATCGAGAGATGATAACCTTTGCAGTGTAGACTCCCAAAGACCTCCTCGTTTATCCGTTTCTCTTAGAATAATATCAAGCAATGAACCTCTCTCAAGGCTTAAAGCTCTAGTTCCTGTACGAATTGTTCTTAAATACAAAAAGCCGAATAGACGTTTTATAGCCTTAGAAACCTTCTTGTATTCACCCTCATCATTATCAGGGCTATGTGAGAAATATGTTGCCGCTTCGAATTCATCTTCCTCGGAATCATATGAAGCAATGACTTTTAATCTCAAACAACGCTCGGCTTTATCAATATCTTTAAGGTTTTCGACGAGGATTTTTTCTTCAGTGTTCCAATATTCAAGATGGTTGGAACACTTTGTTAAAACCTCATCTGATAATTCTATTAACAAAACTTCAATGACAATCTCTATTGCCTCTCCATCATCATCAATATATTTGCCATTATAAAAATCAAATTCTTCTACTGGAGGAAATCGATTGATTCTATCGGGACCTAACGCTAAATCTAAAGCCTCACATATTGTAGATTTACCAATATTGTTTCCTCCAACTAGAAGAGTATGGCCATCAAACTTAAGTAAAGCGGATTGAATTGATCTAAAATTTTTAATCTGTAATTGGCAAACTTTCATGAATCTCTTCCGTAAAGAATTTAATACTTATTTTTCGTTATCAATTGGCGAGAATACCACAGCATTAGTTGTCCTAAGCGCCCTTAGGGCCCTTAGCGCCTTCAGTAGCGAGAGTAGCAGAGCCGTTGATTACAGTTTCCGCTTTGGGTCGAATGTACTCATTCTCACCGCCAACTAGAATTGTACTGGTCAAGTCCACCCGGACACTTTTTGTAGAGAATTTTCATAGGTAATTGGTGACTTGTCACCATTCTCAGCATGGGAAACCGGGGGCAGATCACAGTATATTCTAATATTAGAGTAAATTGCGATCTGACCCCGATTTTGTGCTAGCTGACACAGGGGGTCATCCTTAAAGTCATAGAATAAACTAGTCAAAAAAAACTGCTCCCCTGTGAGGACAAAACAATCTTATTTATATTTAGTAAATAAAGAGATTTGTGAATTCGTAGAAGCCTTGAGGCGTTTCAACCCAGTCCGAAAAATCTGAGGCATATGCTGATGCCTTGTCAATATCAGATGAAGTTATTATATCATAAGCAAGCCCAACCCCTAGAACCCTTCCGCCAGTTGAAATGCCCCGAGACTCAGCGGGATATAGTTGAAAATATAAACCTAACTCAGCTATGTATGCGCTAGCACCTATAAATACAGAGATTTCCCAATCAAAAGTATTATGATTAAATCCTACATTTAGACCGGTGCCGAAGAAGCCACTTATTGATTTGCTGCCTCCTCCAGTAGAGCTAATACTACCATCAGATTTACATGTTATTTTATAAAAGTCATTGGCCGCCCCAATGCTGAGGCTTACCCTATCTGGAAGGCGTGGGCAGCTTTTTGAATAATCTGAATACTGCGCTAAAGACAGGCTATTTTTAGACACCCCTGACGTATCCCCTCTTTCTCTACCCCGATCATCCATATCTCGATGATCTGGAGGCACTTTTCCAATACTTGAATCATCTTTATGCTGTTCTGAGTCAGTCATTTATTTTAGTACCTTAGATTTTTCAATTTATTTTTTCAATCTCGATGAGTAGATCACCCTTGTTCACATATTGACCCTTATAAACGAAGCAATCCAAAATGCGAGTTTGAAATGGTATACATACTTCGCCTAATTTAGCATTGGCATCTAATAAAGCTAAGCTAAGTTGGCTTGCCTCTAACTCTGTTTGTGCAGCGCTCACCTCACTTGGCATAGAATTATTAAGGCTAAAATCTCTCCAAATGTTAAATAGTTCCTCTCCTCTTTGAGCAGTCATTACTCCCTCATGGGAAATATTATTATTGCTAGAGCTTTTTGCAATATACTCTTGATGAAGTCGTCGTCCACGGGCATGAAGTTTTGTTTTATCATTAAGCTTAAGTTCTTTTGATAAACGATCGTTAGCGATTTTAAGCCTTTCTTCGGCTGATTCTATTTTTTTTTGTTCTATAGCTCGTGATAGCTTCATATTAACGGGAACAACAATAACTATTGGGGTCGAGTCCATGTTTATATTTGAATCTACCATATTGTCTAAGCCAAGATGCTTCCCGATATCATTAAATGAGTTTAATGCTGACGATTCTGAAGCCTCGAGAATTAGCTCGTAATCATTTACTGGTACTTTACTAACAAATCCGTCAATAGGGCTTTTTACGAGGTATTTTTTCATTTAATTCTCCTTACAAATTACTCTCAATTTATAATATCTGGGTCAGATCACAGAATAGTCTAATATTAGAGTGAATTGTGATCTGACCCTGGATTGGCCAAAAAAGGCTATCTCCAAAAAGGTAAATCTATTTCTGCCAATTTGAAAGCTTCCATAGAGTCTGAACCTATTGATTGTCACGTGAGATACATTTTTTTATTTATGAGTTCATGGACATGCATATTTTCAGTTGATTTTTCTTTAGATTGCCTAAAAACACCGACAAACTTATAAACAGTTTTTCCCAGGACATTTTTATAATGCCCAAATACAACTCGATCAACATCGAATTTTGGCTTATATTCTATCGGAGATTTATCAGATTTTTCTTCAATTATTAGAGTACCATCTTCACTCAAACTATTCGTCCAATTCCTTGATCTGTATAGTCTTGGAAACCAAACACCTAGGTTTGTATTTGGCACATCCCACCAACCTCGTTGATACCCCTTATATTTCGCTCCAAATAATTTTAATGCATCAACTTGTTTTTGAACTGCTACGTTTTTAGTAGCATCTATAAACCCCTGGTTAATATAAACTTGAGGATTATATCTGTCACCCATATCCCACGGTATAAATGTCTTCTTCGATAAATAATCCGCTTTAGAGGTCTTTATGTATTCAACAAATTCATCAATATCATTGTCGATATCCGTTAAATCCCTCATGATTTTTGATTCATTTCCAGTAGCAAATCCATTGGTTTCGAAAACAGCAATCCTTTTTTCCTCAAAAGATGTAACATCCCAAATCTCTCTCTGACGAAGCCTGTCGTGCTGAGCATTAGAAGGATCAAAGTGATGTGCTTCATCAATTTCTAAATATAAATTAAACTGCGGAAAAAATAGATCGACTAAATATCTCTTACCATCGTTTTTCCTTACTATCTGTTGTGATATAAATTCAATTGTATAATCATTGAGCAAATTAATAATTCTTGTAACGATGTATAGTTCCCATTGTTTGTGTTGAATCTTTGAGAAAGTTCTAATTATGTAATCCGTTTTTTCAAGTCCAATTGTCATTTTATCTATCCTCTAATTGACCTTAATTTTCCTTTAATTTCATATTCTAGCTTACGGTCTTAAAATTAAATGTCGAAAACTTTTGGACAGTATATCTTTTTCCTGATTTTTTGAACATCGACAAAGACCATAACCCGAAAACACCTACGACTAGTCTTGAATGATGGCTCATGGCACACCAGCAACCTCTACACATTAAGCGGGAACAACAGTTTTTTCCTGGAAGGAGTTATTCACATTCAGACCTTTAAAGCCTCAGTCTCTGTATCTACGAAGCTTGTCATATCACTATATCTAACATGATAAGGAACTTCTTTGGCTGTGAAATACCTATATGACAAAATCTCCCTGTCACGTGAAGCACTTAACAAAAGTTGCTCAAACGAATATGGGCCTTTTAAAACACCATTGTCAATACTGTAATAAGACTCACCTTTACGATGAATACAGACAAAGTGACCTGCGTTAGAATCAATTCCCCAATGCCCCCATGCAACAAATAATAATTGACCGTCGGTTAAACCAGAACATCGAAGACCATATAATGCAAATGCAGCAAGATCGTAGCAGAAACCAAAACTATCATTAAAAGTTTCCTCTGGTGTTTTCCACCAAAAGCCGTTCTCACGAAAATGGATTCTCTGCTCTTCAGAAGCATATTGCAGATTGGCTTGCATAAAATGACTGATCATTTCTACTGAGCGAAAACCAGCCATTGTCCTATCAAAATCACTCGTCATTGCCAAACCTATTTACATAATGAAAAGCCTGCCGCTATTAGAGGCCGGGGCAAAGCGGAAGTCCCCTATAATCCACTGGACTGCTGGATTAGGTTGTATTATTAGAGATTGATCCACGTTAATCAATTAATAAGCGTAATGTCAGCTTTGGTACTTCAGCGACACTGCTACTTTGCTCAAGCGAATGACCGCTTTTTATCAACAAATCGGCCTATTGCGGTGCAGCGTGCGACAGTCTGCTAACAACCCGAAGCGGCCATTTAGGAAACATTTAATGAGTTGTAATACTCGAAAAATACTTGATCGTAAATCAAAGACCTGACCCACAACCGTATATAGAAAGGTAACTCCCAGTGGAACTACACTACCGATGCCTCCAGAGCGATATAGCAGAAATAAACAGGGGCACACCAAGACCCCCATGAATATGGCTGTCACCGAAAGACGGCGCTTTTGTAATTTCTTATAGTCTGAGTTTTCCACGGGCATCTAACAGATAACTAATCGAGACCCGGGGGTATCGATAGCATTTTTTATCAATTTGATCACGCCCTTAACTCCGCGCATGATTTAATCGGAAGATCTGGGAATTCAATAAAATCATCTTCTTCGATTTTTCTAATAATTGCACCTTTGATTTCAGAATGCTCCTTAATCGTATTGCATATTGCCAATGGAAGATCATCTCTGAATTGCGTAAGCAATATCGTCCTATGACGGCCATTGTAAAACATTATACTGTTCTGATTAAAATGGATTGCGCCGATATTAAATAAAGGAAATCCCCAATCCAAATTTTGAAACCATAATTTGTGTAGTGCTGGTTTCAGCATATCCGTTGTTAAGGGATGAAAGTTATTTTTTTCCCAATAATTGCTGATTTTTCCCCAGCTGACCCATACCGCGTCAAGATCGCCATTTGGATTATATAATTTACACTTCATAGTTCTATTTAGCCTAGATTGTGATATTACCTACATAAGCAGCCGAGCGATAGCGAGGCCTGGTGACCGCAGGGAGCGAATTTAATGTAATTATTAGGTGCTGAGTTTTCATATGCCTCATGAAGCTTTTGATATACCGCTTCTTTTTTATCCCTAAGCTTAGCAGCCCACTCATTACCTTCGTCTAAATTCAAAGCATCACCCTGGTCTAGTATTCTTTTGGTAAACTCATCTACTTTATTGCCATAATCTAGTATTGCCAAGGTGGGGATATGTTAGCTAGTTTTAACATAAAATCTAAATCATCACCTGATTTAGGCACTTTCGGCTTTTCTCTACCATCTGCCTTAGATTCGTTAACCAGTTCTGTTACTAATTCGGCAAACTCAAGTTCTGTATCTTTGTCTTTGAACTTTTTAATGCGCGGAAGTAATTCGTCTATCTTATCTTTAAGTTGCCATACGATAAAAATGCCAACTGCCGGCCACGCAAGGGAATCAATGATTTGAGCTAAAAAGGTTTTCCAGTCAATTTTCTTTTACCATTTCAGTATGGCCTGTGTGTAACAGTACTTACTTGGTTATTCTTTGAATCAATTATTGAATAAGTCCATATATCTGTTTCTGCCATTGGCCCTTTTGATCTATGGACATCTTGAATTAATTTTTCACCTTTTTTTAATTTCAATTTTCCTTCCATATTTATCACCTGTTTAGTTATAACGCATTATTTCAATACTTGTTACAGTGAGACAAATAACTTGAAATATTCCATTAAAATATCTGAGTTTTTATTAACTTCGTTAATATAATAATGAATACAATCAGTAATGTTTCTTATGATATTTGCATCACCCTTATCTTTGTGTCTATCTGAATAATTCTCTATTAATGGGAAGAGAACAAAAAAATCTTCCTCACTAATTGCATTTGGAACAAGTGCATTTTTCAAATTTTCTTTCGCGGGATCAGTCGCATAGATAATATATTCACCAATTGCTTGTTCTATATTATCTGTCACGTATTACTATTTCTTTTAGTGTTCTAACATTCTAAATGGGCCGCAAGTTGCGGCATTTAAATACCACAACTTGAGGCCTATCCCGGGAAATTTAAGGCGATTCTTGAGCATGTTTTTGACCATTTTTCATTATTATTTCCTCACAATTTCAGAAACTTAGCATATTCATTTCCCTGATTCCATCGAAACAAGTGTTTCAGAATTGATCACAAGTTTCCGAGATCGACATTTGATCAGTTTAAAATCGCCTGCTTCTGCGTGACATCGTTCGATGAATGCCTGGCAATCGATTGGACCTTGTCAGTACCCTCTTTTGATGCTTTTTAATATTTTGCGCAATAGAGAGTAGATTTTTTGCCACTTGATCAAACTCACCTTGAAGGTGAAAATTGATCAAGTGGCGCTTGGAGAAAGGTATCAGGTATACTTCGCCCAGATAGGTCATCGGAAACAATAACCAAAGACGAGAGTCATCCGGTGGCAGTGCTTCCTGGAAATCCAAAAACACCAACGCATTCGGATCGCGCCATTCCTCCAATAATCTGGATTCATCCGGAAATAAAACTCGATACACTACCGGCTGCCTGGCTATTAATCGAGATTCTTTCAAGACCGCATCGAACTGAGGCCAATCCCGCTTTCTTCTTTGTCCATTGACAATCCAAATGATTCTTTTATAGAAATCATTTCTGGATCGTCTCTCATCAGGCTTAAGGTAGGAATGCTGTAACTCAAGAATCCAGTTTTCCGGGGTTTTAAGATCCGCAATATGTTTCTCACCATTTTCAGCATGATGGACGATCTCTTGCCAATCAGACGGAAAATGATTTTTCCATGAACGATGCCATTCTGTTTCATTTTCCCACCAATGATCGCAGGTTCGATTACCTTTATGCGCCCAATGGTGCGTTTTCTTCTCCCCGCACCGGGCAATCAATTCAGAATTACAACCCTGACACATGCCCCTTACTCCCTTAGTGGCTTCGGCCCTTTGACCATTAACAATAGCGTATTTCATGGATTTGCACGGATTTTATGTACGTTTTTGAATTATAAATCATAAAGAAGCTCACCAGATGAGCTAGTTGATCAAGATATGTAAGTAGGTATTAAATGAAGCATAACAATAGTCGGCTTGGTACAAACTTTCGCCCTTCAGTGAAGACGAGCTCAACTTCTTGCAGTATCAAATAACCAGACGTTAAGGTCCATCTGAACATTTCACAGCGAAAGCTCGCTAACAACCCAAAGCGGCCAATGATAAAGATTTAGGCAAAAGTCAAGACGCGACCCCATCCGCATCCGGACATGTATAATGCTTAAGTTTTAAAAAGCACCATTATTAAAAGCAGACTTACCTATTTCAATTCCATTACAAATTATAGGATTTGCTACATCAACAGTCCTTGTGGTCTCATTTAAATTATCGGTCAGCGAATAAAAATCAAATATTGATGAGAATGTTGCAGAACCATTTCCATTAGAAGTCAAATTAACTGTGACTATTGCATCAGAATTTGATTTATCAATTACATCACATGTTGCAGGAAATACATATAAACCACCATCTGTTGAAACTTCATAAGTAGTTTCAGTATACGGGGTTCCTGTTATTTGAAAATCAGTTCCACCATCAAATCCCTTTGGGTCATAAGTCACACCTACATTAATTCTAGAAGTCAAAACAGCGGGAAAAACACTTGTTTGAATATTTGCAACAGCTGTTCCAACTCCAGCTAGGGTCATAGGATCATATTGAAAAATCTCAGAAATTGCACTTGCATTAACAGGCATCATTGAAGCATTAATTTCATCAACACTTGCTTGTTGTCCTGCTGTCAAAACTCCATCGTATATAACTCCAAATTTAAGCTGATTTGTTCCATCTACATTTTCAGTAATTAATGCTGATTTAGGAGTTAAGCATAAAGCATCTAATATTAAACCATTAAAAGGCACATCCCTTTGACATGTATATCCTAATTCTTGCTCATAACTCGTTAGGAACTCTGCTTTTCCTAAAGTATCAGATACTGCTGGAGTTTCTTTACCTCCCGAACCACCACATCCAGTTAACCAACTACCTATAACTAAAATAATTATGAATTCAAATCCAGTTATATTTTTTCGTGATTTTTTACATCTTCCCATTTTTATATTTTTATTTATTTGATCGTATACCACAAATATTACCCGTAAACTAACTTGAAATGATATTAACAATTCTCAGTCTTAAAACATACTAAGGTATGCCATCAAGTTCAACATTATTTTTATATACCAAAGTTGATTCACCAACATGCAAATTCGGGTTATTTTAACAAATTCACAGAAAATTCTGTCAGGTTCGTTGGGTATATTGAACTACAGGGATACCAAAAATTGGCTCCGACTTTCCTATTGCACCTCAAAATGCAATGACCGCTTTATCAACGGATTTGCCAGTCCTTATAGTCTGTAGGGAATGACCGGGTTGGATCAATACCTGTCAAATCAGTTAAAACAACCAATCTCTCCTATGAATTCAAGCGCAGTTTCTGGAGCTCATATTTGACACCTGAAGAATCACAAAAACAGCGCTGTTCAAAATCGCCTAGAGTGATTTCGCTTTTTCGCTATCTTTTCACCCCTTTCAAGCGCGCGGCAAAATGGTGTTCAGATCGGGGGAAAACGCCAGGGGCAGAAATTTGCTCCTGCAATTTCTGCATTTACTTCCATGTAGCTTATGTCGTTTTAGGCAGGGTCGCGTCTGGAACGCGTCACAGCCGACCGCGATATGGGCACCATTTTGACGGTGAAGGGATTGATGGGCGCGCTTTCTTTGCTGACTTTCTTTTCTCGTAAAAGAAAGTTAGTCGTACGCCTTTTAGGAAGAGACTACGAAGAAAGGAAAGCTAAGGCGTGTGAAACAATAATCCGGTCAGGTGCAATCCGTGCAAAGATTGCCGCGCTACCGCTCGCAATGACGGCGTTATTTAAAGCTGTTACCTTCGTTACATTACATCCCTTGGTTCCGTAATCGCTACCTCCCTGTAGCATTCCTCCTACACAGCACCCGCACACTGAAGTTTACAGCGCCACCTGCAAACCAATTTCCAGTACCCGCTCTTCGGGCAAGTGATAAAACGCAGTCGCACGACCAGCATTACCTGCCAGCCAGACAAAAATCAGTTCCTGCCAGAACGGCAGACCTGGAACCTCGCGCCGCGCGATCAGAGTTTCGCGACTGAGCATATAAATCACCGCGTCGGTATCGATCGGGGTGCCGATATGCTCAGCTTGTCGCAACGCCACCGGAATATTAGGCGGCTATGAAAAGCCATAGTGCACGCGTATGCGCTGAATACCCTGCCCCAGGGTTTCCACTTCAAGGCTTTCTGCCGCGGGTACGTGCGGACGATCCGCAATAATCACAGAGAGAAAAGCAACCTGTTCGTGCAGCACATGAGTACACGCAATATGGTGCATTAATGAAGCAGGAACCATAGTCTCGTCCGCCCCGGTCATGATCACCGCAGTGCCGGAAACGCGGTTGAATGACATGGCATCGATCTGCTGTAAAAATTCCTGCTGAGTAATAGAACGTTCTGCCAGCCGGGATTACAGCAAGGCACGACCCGAGCGCCAGGTCCACATCACAGTAAAAATCGTGCCTGCAATCAGCAGGGCGTACCAGCCACTGTCCGAATCTTGGCCATGTTAGCACCAAGAAAAGCACTGTCGTTAATGACAAACAGTACGCCCGCGCCCAGCGCCAGCATCGGGTTCCATTTAAAGCGCCAGGCAACCGCCATTGCCAGTAAGGTCATGATCAGCATATCCAGCGAGACCGCCATACCATAGGCCGATGCCAGGGCCCCGGAACTACGAAAACCCAGCACCAGGCCCAGACAGGCTGCCATCAATAACCAGTTCACCAGCGGCAGATACACCTGACCGGATTCGTCTGTCTGAGTAAAAATCAAACGCATGAGCGGTAACTGACCCAGTTGTATTGCCTGATGCGTGAGTGAAAACGTTCCGCTGATCACCGCCTGCGATGCAATGATGGTCGCCACTGTCGCCAGAATTACCAACGGTATACTCGCCCATCCGGGCGCAAGATGAAAAAACGGTGCGCTTATGGTATCAGACTGCTTGGCCAGATATATTCGAAGCAAGATTAACTCTTCGCCCTGAATTGCTAAGAGCCGGATATTTTTTAACAGGGGAATTTTATTCGCGCGCTAACACCGCCGCAAATTCATTAATATTTTACAGGCGCAATTCCACCCCGCCGCGAGCAGTGATCACGTCGGTTGTCTACGCTCTAATCACAGATACACAGCGTCCCACCCACGGCCAGGCTGGGCTGTAACGGCGATGCATGCGCGCTGCGCGAACAACAGTATTGACTGTCACTACAAAGTAATTTACCTCCTTTCGGATTACACATATCGGCATGATTCACCTGCATATTAGTAGAGTCTGTGCAGCTTGCTTTTGAAAAGTTGACCGTGCGGGTCCAGGTCAATAGAGGATTGGGTAACTGAGCGATGGCCTTGGCCAGGTCGCCCTGACAGTAAAATGGGGGCGGACCAAAACCCGGTGCGGTGCATGAGCCCTGCTGACTGTTGGGGCCGCCAATTCTATAGCGCACGCAACATTCATCATGTGCCCAACTGCCTGCATTGATTTTGCATTTGGGTCCTGTAGGGGTGTTTGCGCACAGGCCGATATTGGTCGGAAAATTCATGCCATCGGCCGGACCACAGTTATTCCCCGCCGCTCCGTAACAACGTTGACAGATCGTCGTGCAGGCCTCGCCACTGATATCCGGATTACAATCGCAACTGCCCTTGACATTGCAGCTGCCGGCCCCGCTGCATTGCAGACCGCGATGACCGGTCGGGCAGATACCGAAGGAGATATTGATCGAATCGCTGCTGCGTACTGCAGGGCTGTCATTGCGTTTCAGTTCCACAAAAACCGTGCGTACACCGCTTGCGCCCTCGGCCAGGTCGAGGCTGAGGCGGCCGCCAGGCGGGGTCGATCCGCTGTGCCAGTTCACGCCGGCAAAATTAGACGATTCGCTGACGCGATAATGGGTGGCTGTTCCATTCACTGTCCAGCTTAACCCTATCTCCCGCTTGGCCGCATTGGCGGCGCCATTGTCGATCCGAAAATTGACAATCTGCGGCAGCTTGAGGTACTGGATGCTATCACTGCGAATATCACTATAGGTTGAAGGACTGGTCGAGATACCGCGCACCTGAACATAAACCGTTTTATTCCCTTCCGTATCCGACGAAAAGCTGTAAGACAGGCGTTGATTTGCTCGATAATTGCGCCAGGCGGCGCCGTTCAACTGAGGATTTTCCCCGGCCCGGTATTGAGCGACATTGCCGCTGGCATTCAGCGTCAGTTGCACGGATCGACTGTAACTGACCACCTTGTTATTGCCGCTGTATGAGTTATCCTGCAGCTGGACAGAGCTCAGGGATACCCTACTCTGTTGCTGGAGGGCTGTCGGCTTTTTGGCCGCGGATCGCTGCAGCGTCGAAGTCGAATTCAACGTCGCCGCTAAACTGTTATATGAAAACATCAGAGCCACTAGCAGGCAGCTAAGCGTTATTCGTTTCATGACGAGCCTCCGTTCAATACTCAATAAAGTGTCAGATTATTGATAAGCAATCTTGAAATTCCACCAGCCGGTCGCCGACAGTTCATCCCCGCTGCTGGACAGGGCGCGTACGCGCCAGCTCAATATTCGATCAGCCTGATCGGCAAGCCATGGCGGCGCCACATAGCGTGATTGTCCCGCCTCGATCAACGCACTCATGACTTTTTCTCCCTCTGCGCGGATCTCCAGCTGGTAGACCGCAGCAAAGGGGATATCGATCCACGAAAAAACGAAGGCTTCAGCTGCGTTGATCCTGGCATCCGGAGCGGGCGTTAACAGGGTAATCTTGCTTGACACGTTGTTCGCACGAACCGCAGCGGTCGCTTCTGCAGTACCGATATAGTAGCGCAGCACCGGCAATGCAAACCCCGCCACGCCACCGGAAATCGCAGTGCCGTCAAGTGTATTCGAGTTCCCTTCCTTGTCGGCGCTGGCCTCAATCCTCAGCAGGATCTTGTGCGGGCCTTCAATATTGCGGGGTAACAGCTCCGGGTCCGGTCCGGGCAGAAACACGCTGCCGGTGGGTGGCAAAAAGTGATCGAAGCGGTCGATCAGGGTATAGCGTTTCTGTAGACCCCGCTGTTCGACCGGCAGGGTCGCCTCGGTTAACAGATCGATGGCACTGGGCTCGATATCCCCGGGCAATACCACTTCCCATCGACCTTTCAGGCGACCGGTACCATTGTATTGAATATAGGCGCCGAACTTGGCAACGGCTTCATCACGCGCCAGGAAATACACCGGACGCGGTCCTTCACCGGTGAGAAAATACATCTGCACATTGGTCAGCGCAAGTGGAGTGCGCGCACCGCCTCCAGCCATACGGCAGGTCACGGTCACATAGCTATCGCTGATCCCATTGCTAAAATGACGAACATAAAAGAAATCTGAATTATTGCCCCTGGCCGCATCCTGGAATGCACGGCGGGTGACCGATGCCGGGATGGTCATGATATCGGTCAGGTTTCTCTGCCCGCCGGTGCCGCTGGTTTGTGACAGATTATGGCGCGCCGGCAGACTTCCAAACAACGTTCCGGGAACACAGGGATTGACGTTACTGACGCCGGTCGCGGTGACTTCACCGCACCAGAATGCCTCCACCGCCTGCTCGTCGGCGGCCATGTTCTGGAAGGTCAGGAACACGGTGTTAACGCCGTTATGCCTGACATTGACGCCCGATGGATTAACCCCGCTGATAGCGATTGATTTAAGGGGCCAAAGCAGCATAATACCAAGACTGGCTACCATGAGCTTGCGTGTTGCTGTTGATACTGGATAGACCACGACTGGATACCTCACCTAAAAAAAGCTCAAGTTGAGACCGGCGTTCCAGCTCTTGCTGGTGTTTTCCGACTCAAACTGGAATACATTGTCCACGCTGTTGCTGTCATTGCTGGAATAGCGGATAAACGCCTGCCCTGGCAGTCTCTTACCCGCTGCTCCTGGCATCGAAAAGCGGTAACTCAACTGCGCCTGCAGCGATTCGTTGTCGCTGGTTGCCTGATCCAGCGAATCATCTTCATCGGTCAGGCTGACATTGGTGGAAAACGACAGTGACTCGTTGATCGCCCAGTCCAGTCCCATACTGCTATTGTTGGTATATCGAATCAAGTCCTGTTCCACATCCTCCGCCCGGGTCCGGCCAATGGACAGGTTAAGGTTTAGATTATCGCTCAAGGATGTGTTCAGCGAAATACTATGATCCGTATTGCTGAAATCAGCCTGTTCTCGTCCCGTCTGACGATTGTCCTGGTCTGATTTCGCCAGGCTATAACTGAGCGAAGCGCTGCCGAAGCTCCAGTCCAGGCTGGCGGAAAACTGCTTGCTGACCTGGTCCGGGATATGCGTATCCGCATCGAAACTCGGCGGCAGGTTATCACCATACTGGTGGGTTTTCTGATGAGTCAGGTTGATAGATTCCGGTACATAGGACGGCGCGTCATCCATCAACCCGCGAATGGGCATCGACAGGGACAGGTTTGTGTTATCGGTCAGCGTGGTCAGAATGGTATCCAGGTCATCGAGGTTATCGCGCGTTTCATTGTACTGGGCCTGCCAGTTCATCTGACCTATCTGGCCGTTGAACGAGATAGCGTTATCACGTAAATCCGGTGTCAGGAAAGCCCCGGCCGAACTGTAAAAGGGGTCAGTCTGATTATGACTGAGGCGTATCGATAGCGCCAGCGGTAGCGTCTCCTCATCGTAGCCAGCCTGCAGTATATCGTAGTCGATACTGATGCTGCGCGCACTGTCGGTACTTTGTTCCGACTCGACGATATCGAGGTCCTGCTGCAAAAATGGATCAGCCGGGTTTTCAAAACGGCTGCGGGCATAGGTTAGATTCGCGCGTAAACGACCACTGGCGTTACTCGCCTGTAATACCAGGCCAATGCCACTACTGAGCTGGGCATCAGTCACTTCTCCGAAGTTAAAATTATCCTCTGAGGTAATTTTTGCATCCATCAGGGTCAGGTCAATACGCAACTGGCCCGGACTGTCGCTAAACAGATCAAACCCCAGCCCGAAACCGGCGATGCGATTATCCTCAGTGTCGGCCATCCCGACCAGGTTTGACCAGCCCACCACTGACTGCCCGTTCTGAAGCGATAGCGACATATCAAAATTTTCTGAAGGACGCCAGGTGCCGGTGATGCCGCGATTCGCCACGCCATTCATCAAAAGAGGATTGTTTCCATAGGTCACATGACCCAGCTGAAAGCTGGTCTGGCCCTTGTCAACCTCGACCAGATAATCGCTCAGATCGACCTTGGGTGCATCGTTGGCCTTGCTAAAAAACCGCAGGGCCTGCTGTTGCTCCGATGAACCAACGATATTCCAGTTGCTGCGTATCTCCAGGTCACCACGCTGATGGCGCGTGCTGACGCCGCCCTGCAGACTGAGCGATTTGGCGCTCTCCTTTTGCGCATCGAGATTCGGATCGAAGGACTGCTCCGTCTGGGTCGCCTGGCTATTGACATCGAAACGCGGCGTTACTTCAGATTGTTCGAAGCCGGCCTGGCTCAATACTCGTATAGGGGCCGTAGCCAGTTCCATCCACTGGTTACTGTCGTGCACCAGGAAGACACGTAAAAACTGCTCACCCTGAGGCAGCGGCAAGATACTGGCCCGATAGTTGAATTCGCCCGGAGAACGCATGGTGACCAACGCGCTTATATCGGTTGTACCGATAAAAAATACCAGTTTACCCCTGCCGATTTCAGGCAGGTGCGACAGGCGAAACGAAATCGACTGCCCTGGATCGACCCAGTCGTTAGCATTAAAATCCAGCGCGGTCAGCTCGACCTGCGCCTGCAGACCCGACGACAGACCCAGCATCATCAGTCCGATAAACCGTTTTTTTATTCCTGAGTGGCAATTGTTTAGCATAAATTTTCCCGATACATGGACTGTCATGCCGACCTGTCAGCGCTATTGTCGATTTGACCCGTTTATTCTTTTGCAAGTAGCATAAATCACGTGTAGAAATTTCCTATCCCATGAATTAGGGATACGTCCCCAAAACCAGCGGGGTTTACAATCCAGGCGCATGAACAACTGGGTGGCCAGGCCGAGGTAGCCGCTGTGCTGGAAGGGAGCGTCGCCGTCCGGCTATGGATTCCATTGCCGGACCGCTATCCTGCCAGCAGTTAATATTCAAATCCGCTTATTTACTGTTCAGCAAGCAATCCCTTCCCATATTTATGGGATACCCAGTAGACTGAATGCAGGGCAGACTATCAGGGCCATATATAGACAAGAGACAAACGTGCCGCCGAGAGACCGACAAGCAACGCACTTACCCCGTATCCGGCTAGGATGGCGTTATACCCTGTTCGGATTGAACCTGATTTCGGCACTGACATGTCACCCATCGCTGGCCGCTGAACTAAAGCAGATTAGAGCGTTAGGCAATAACCAGGTTGAACTAAGTGGCGACTTCGGAGCGGCCTGCCAGCGCTGTGGAATCCTTGTTGATTATGACAGGGGCCTGACCTACGCCTACCAGCCCAAACACTGGCAGGCGCAGAAACTCGTTTTTCGCATACAGGATATTGGCCGCTCGCTCAAGGTCGATATAAGGGTAAAAACAGCAGACGGTGAAACATCGAGCAAACCACTGACCATCAAACCACAACTGCAGCCCCGCCGATTGCAACGTAAAGCGATTCCCCTGTCCTCGATTGACAACAAAAACAGCTTCATGCGCGAACACAAAGACCCGTTTGGTGGCAAGGGCAAGGATCGATTCATCATGGATACTCCACCCGCTGTCTGTCAGCACAAAGGCGAACTGTTCCATGCCGTAGAACTGGTGCCCGGTAAGAAACGTTTCGGTGACGCCCGCATCATTCGCCAGCCAGACGCAGGATGCCAGAAGTGTAAGCCTGTCGAGGTCGAGTGGTATCATGAACCAACCGGATCCATCGAGTATCAGTTGCATATCCAGATGCGTATCGTCGATGGCATCTGCAGTGACAGAATCAGACACTAGGCCATCTCGATTTCATTAACTATTGACCCGTCTGGTTTACAGATCACCTGGCCGGTTTGTTAACTATTTTTCATTCCTTCCTGCTCAGCCCCCTTTATCGAGAATTTACTTGAATCAGTTCACACTAATGGTCCCCCCTGATCCCTTATTCATGGGATTGCTGGAAACAGTTTCAACAGCAATACTTTTCCTCATTGTCGGGCAACCTGACATTCCCGACATTCAATTAACAACATTTGAGGATAAAGATATGCAAGACAGGAATCTGAAACCAACAGCGCGGATACTTTTGCTGTTAGGCTTGAGCGCGATCAGCCTGAGCAGTTTTGCCACCAATGAGTGCCGCATCAAGTATGGATACAACAGCGGCTCGGGTATGAACCGCACCGACCATACTAAATACCAGTACATTAACAAGGGACAGACGGTAAACATCAACAGAAATCGGATGAATTATGTACAGAACCTGAAAAACAATCCGGTCAAGTTTTATCTGAACGGCGCCGCCAATGTCACCCTGAATAAAAACCAGGTAAATCCAACGGTCTCTTATTACCTCAACGTGGTAAAACTGGTGAAGGCCAAATGCCTGAACGACTCATCGACTAGTCAGCCTCAAACCCCGCAAATTATGGTGAATACCATGAAGGCGGCGAGTGCTACCGCCGGTGCAATTGCACTGGCGCTCAGGAATACCTTCAACCTGGGATACAACGAGATAGCCAGCCTGCTGAAATCTGCCGGATATCCCATCAACCAGATCGCTTCGGCACTGAAGGTCAGCCTCAATAACACCTCTGCGCAGGTGGGTGAAGCATTGAAATCAGCCGGCTACTCGATCAACCAGATCGCTTCAGCTCTAAAATCTGTGTTCGGCAACGTCGCCGCCAAAGTCGGCGAAGGCCTGAAAGCCGCAGGATACTCCATCAACCAGATTGCCTCCGCTCTAAAATCTGCTTTCGGCAACGTCGCCGCCAAAGTCGGCGAAGGCCTGAAAGCCGCGGGATATTCCATCAACCAGATCGCCTCCGCTCTGAAATCTGCTTTCGGCAACGTGGCCGCCAAGGTCGGTGAAGGCCTGAAAGCCGCGGGGTATTCCATCAACCAGATCGCCGCCGCTCTGAAATCTGCTTTCGGCAACGTGGCCGCCAAGGTCGGCGAAGGCCTGAAAGCCGCGGGATACTCCATCAACCAGATCGCCTCCGCGCTTAAGTCTGCTTTCAATAACGCAGCGGACAAAATAGCCCATGGCTTGAAAGGGGCCGGATACACCCTGCAACAGATAGCCGAGACCATGAAAAACAACCTGGGTTACACCCGGGAACAGATCAAGCAGGCCCTGCTCGCGGCCGGATACGCCCTGTCCCAGATCGAACAGGTTCTTAACCAGCTGTTTGGTCAGGCCAGCGATTCTGCCGGCCAAGTTGTGGCCGGTGCAATGAGAATCCGTAATATATTCCATGGCACCTACCCCTACTCGCTGGTGGCGCAACGGTGCTTCCACCCATCCGGACGTACCCTGTACACCACCACATCGCTGCCTTTACCTAATACCAATCGCGACCTGGTGGTCACCCTGACAGGCGATAACCTGATGGCGGCAAGCTCAATCTCGGGTTTACCCCGGGGGGCCACAGCACGTATCACCGCCGGCGGGAATTGCGGTATTCAACTGGCCATACGGATCCCATCTTCGGTAGCGGTCAATACCTCTGGAACGGCTTATGTCATGGCGGGAAGGCAGCGTGGGCCGCGCTTCAACTATACAGTGGGACCAATTCCTAGCCAGAGCACCTCCACTCGTATTCCATCGACCAGGACAGGGTCGCGAGGCGGCAACACGGCAAGCAGCAACAACCCGGACCTGATCCCATTCAAGGTGAATACCAGCCTTTACAAAGTAGGCACCGCGACCACGCTGGACAACCAGAATAATCTGTACACCGCCCTGGACCCTTTTAACAACTCGACGTTTTGCCAGAGTGTCCCGCAGGGTGGAACGGCCAGGAATAACATGCCGACGGCCAATCGTCGCACGATCTCCGTGCCCAATATCGTGTGGGGCGTCAAGAATGACTCTAACCAAAATGTGACCGAGTCATTCACGATACAGTTGAAGCGTGGTTCTCATGTGGTCAACAGCCACACCATAAACTCACTCAACGCCGGTCAGATGATGACCTTCAGCTTCAGCCGTCCGACCTCGCAGACCTGTGTCTCTCGCGTCGGGCTGGGTGGCGGCTGTTATCATTGCGGAGGCCGCAACGAAGGCTGGAACGATAACGCGGGTTACCGCATCGAGGTCGACACGGGCAACGACATCAGTGAACGCAATGAAAACAATAACAGCAGCAACCTGTAGACTCAATTCTAATTGAGGAAATGAGGCCAGACTGTTGTCTGGCCTTATTGATTGGGCAAATAGCGTAATGCCTGTATTATGGCTACCAGTTTTATCATTCACCCAACAAACAGACTCAATAGAAGCCAGTTTAATATGTATCCATCGATCAGCAACCAGTACATTACACAATTTGTCAGGAATGTCCTTGGCTGCGGCTGTCCTGATGAGGTATTTGAAAAGATAGAAGTCCACAGGGTCGAACAGTGTGATCATTGATAATGCTCGCAGGATTACCTGTCGCATGACAATGATAGCTAGACCATTGGTAATCACCAGGATGGTCAACCATATTCGCTCGAACAGGATTCATTTCAATATGTCTGTAACAAGTTAGTAAATACTGCTCGGCATCAATCAAACCAGCCTTATGGCGACCTTCCCAAAGCGTACCTGTTTTCCTGTATTTTTTGTTAATGTATTGAACATAACGATTTCCCAACAGTTGCATCACTCGAGATATTCCAGATTCTGTACCGGGCGTCATTTTCTAACGAAACTACTCTTTAGCCTCAATTTAAAAATAAAGGGTTACATCACTTATTTTAAGGAAGCTCTGAATAATTCATCTAATGACTAATAGGTAGACAAATATTTCAAATCGTACAATTTAAACAAGTCTTTTTCTTCTTCGATAACACTTACAGAGACTGTATAATCCCAATGTGACACACCGTTTGGAGTATAGTCGCTCAACAATTGAAAAAAAGCCGTTCCAACTCTTTGGCTTCGCTTTATACCCTTTGGTAATTTCTCATCATCAAAATATTTCTTATCTCGGTCTTTTCCCGAATAAATGCTTTGTATTTCAACCCGATCAAAGAAATCAAACTTTCCATATGTCTTTTCTTTTTCAACAAACTTATTTTCGATAAACTCTGGCGTAAACTTGCTAGATACATGCTCACTAAATTTGGAAGAAACCTTGTCAAAACGTCTTCCTACTAAGTGCTGCGCTACCATATTCGTGAAAGCACGTAATCTTTCATACTGAATCATGGAATTCTCAATTTCTCCATAAATTGAAAAATGTGATTGCCCAATAAACGCCATAAAACATGAATCATCAATGTGATCGATTTTAATGTCATCAATGGAAAAGGATCGCATCTCACATAGCTGTTGCTCAGAGAGACCTAACTTATTGAAGACAACCTCATAGTCACCAGCATTCTCAATTACCTCTTTTGACAGTAAGCACTCATTACCATTTTGCTTATCGACGAAAATAATTTCACTATTATTCCCATACACTCTAAGCGTAGACAAAATATTTTCAGTGTTTCTTTGATTCCTGGATTTATAAAAAACGTCTAAAGCTTCATTTAGATTGACGTTTCCTTCACGATATACCCTTTCCATAAACAATTTTTGTGTTGCTCCATTGATAGACATCTTTATTACCTCATTATTCAACTCTTAATGAATGCTAAGGAACGGCTTAGCAGGCCGTAAAATCGGTGTGCCGAACGATCGAGTATGCCCCTATTGTTTCTTCAATCCTTATAGAGGTTCATAGCCTGCCAAAGGCAGTAGAATATTTAGTACCACTAGCAAAATAACACCCAGCAACGCAATAATCGCACCGAGTTCCGGCATGTATATTAGACCCTGAGTCGGTAGTTGCTTTTCTAGTCTAGAGGCAATCTCTTCAGAAACAGGCGCAATCCATTTCCGAAGGACAAACTGAAATAGACCAATACCTATTAACCCGGCACCAATATAGGTATTGTTCAGAGTCTCAAGAAAGCTTCAGATCAAGGCACTGCTCGCAGGTAATGGTTATTCCCTTGGCAAGAGCTGTAACGCGGAGCTGGAGTTTTCTTGAGACTCCTAACTTACTGTAAATATAAAAGATAGGCCGCAGCACACTGGCCCACGGACTACGTTAACAGCAGTTGCTGGAGAATGACTACAGCGGCCTGCTGTTGCCTTGTCGTGAACCAGTGTGCTGTGGCTGAACATTACCTATATTGGTGCCGGGTTAATATTAGCAATAACGGAAAGACCACGTCATTATTTTGATACCAGGGCTCTTCCATAATCTGGTTTGTGCTATTGTCGAGCGGAAACATCAATTCATGCTCGGTTTGATTCTCATTAGTATTGCTAGCAGCATTCATAACGATCAGTCATTGTTGCAACAGTATGTGTCATTATACTCTGTGACCTCTGTGTGCTCTGTGGTTCCAATCTTTTTTCAAATCTAAAAAAACCAAAGCAGCTCAGTAAAAAACGCTCTCTGTAACTTCGACACAATAAAAATTCTTCGTGCCCTTCGTGCTCTTCGTGGTTAAACCTTCTTTTAAAATAGATAACTAAAAATAATCCTTAAAGAACTCCACCGGCACCAGGTCACCCGCTTCAACACTTCCGCTTTCTTCAGGTAATACAATAAAACAATTCGCCATTTGCATGGAAGATAATATACCCGACCCCTGCTTACCAGTGAGTACAACACTCAGGTTACCCTCTTTATCGCTACTGGCTATGGCTCGCTGGAATTCTCTGCGCCCTGCACTCTTTCGAATGGCTTTTTTACTAACGGCTGAAAACCGAATAGGCGGTCTATAGGTTTTACCCGATAATTTCATCAGGCAAGGCAAAACAAACTGATAAAACGTTACCATTACAGCAACCGGGTTGCCTGGTAAACCAAAAAATAAAGCATTGTTTATTTTACCAAAGGTTAGCGGTCGTCCTGGTTTCATGGCTATCTTCCAGAAATCTATATTGCCAACTTCTTTTAATATCCCTTTGATGTAATCTGCTTCACCTACCGAGACACCACCAGAGGTTATGATGACATCAGAGCTGCTGGCAGCTGACATCAATGCCTGTCGAATACTTTCCGGCTTATCCCCAATCACACCCATATCGATAATATCGACATGGCATTGAGATAACAGGCCATACAGGCTGTAGCGATTGCTGTCATAGATCTCACCTTTTTCTAAGGTCTGTCCAATCGACTTCAATTCATCTCCGGTGGAGAAAAAACTGACACGCGGTTTCCGGTACACCTTACACTCGCCCAGTCCCAGAGATGCCAGTACACCCAGCTCAGCTGCTCCAATCACGTGGCCAGCAGATAACACGGTACTACCCTGTTTAATATCTTCACCTGCATAACGCACATTCTGCTGTTTGCGATGCCCTGTGCCGATTTCTACATGCTCCTCATCCAGCACCTTCACCTGTTCCTGAATGACGATACTATCGGTATCTTCAGGCATCACAGCTCCAGTCATAATCCGTATACACTGATTCTCTCCGCACCTCTCTCTATAAGGGCGACCCGCAAAAGCTGTACCGATAACCTGAAAGGATTTCTCTGAATCCTGTGGTAAATCTATACTTCGAACGGCATAACCATCCATTGCTGAATTGTCATGTGCAGGCACATTAAGGGGAGAACTTATATCTTGGTAAATAACCCGGTTCAGGCAATCACGTAGATTAAGCTGATTAAAATCCGTTATAGCTTTAGTATTTTGCAGAATCTTATCGACTGCTTCGGCTACTGTAATGGAGTCTTTCTCGAAGGGGTCCATACAGCTGGTTTGATCGTTAGATGTCATAGCTGATTAATTTTTTGTAAGTAATCTTCTTCGGTAGCCAGATTCAGGTGAGTACAGATAAATTTTGCTATTTGCTCTGGTTTATTGATGTCCAGAAGCGGTAGATCTTTCGACATGATAACCGGTTGATCGGTAGCCAGAGCGACAATATCATCATCCTGCACATACATATATGGCTTATTCAGATCGGCTCTATGTAATTCTATCTTATCAAAATGCTCACGCTTAAAACCTTCCACTAAAATCAGATCCAGACGGCTATGGTCCAGGTCATCGATTAATTCACTCAGGGTAGACTCGGGCTGATCACCATACTCGGTAATTAACGCTTTGCGTTTTTGCGATGATATCAGGACCTGGTAAGTGTCTGCCTTGCGTATTTCAAAACTATCTTTGCCCGGTTGATCGATATCAAACCCCTCATGTGCGTGTTTGATTACAGCCAGACGTAACTTGCAAAGTCGCAGTAACGGGATCACTTTAGTCAGCAAGGTGGTCTTACCTGTTCCACTATATGCAGAAAACCCAATCACTGGAGTCTGATGTTTATTATGTAGCATGGTTCAGCTGAACTCCTGGATATCTTCAGGTGTATTGATATTAGTAAATAATCGCGATGTCTCATCAAATTCAACCAGAGTAAATTGATGTCTTTTATACCAGCGATCTATCTTGCGCTCACCTTCCATTAAAAACTGTTCAAGACTGGACCTTAAATTAACAGGTAGTAATGCATACACTGGTTGCATGCGTTCTCCATCAGAAGCTATCGCTATCTCGCTATTACTAGTATTGATTGCATCTACCATGGTCGCGAGATAATCAGCAACAACAAATGGGCCATCACAGGGTAAGGTGAGAATATATTTCGTTTTAGCAACGCCCATAGCTGAATAGAATCCAGCCAATGGCCCCTGAAAATCGCTTAGACTATCCTCAACAATGGGATAACCAAATTCCGCATATCTTTCAGTATTTCGATTTGCATTGATCAGTATGTTATCGGTTTGCTGTGAAATGCCTGCAATGACATGCTCAACCAATGTGCCATTTTTATATGCCACCAACCCTTTGTCCTTACCACCCATACGGCGTCCCATACCGCCAGCCAGAATGACAGCTGTTACATCTTTAGCACTAATTTTATTCATTGAGTCACGTAGGTTTTTATGTTCAACAGTATCCAGGGCCTGTTAACACTAATTTAAAGACAAAGATTGTGTTCCAGGTTTTATTATATTTGATGGTCAAGCAGATATATTACCAGTGAATTAGTAGAATATGGGATATAAAAAAATCATCAACATCAATCCTTCTTACAGCCGAATATTTATTTGTTTCGAAGTAATAAATACCTAAAAATCCAGACAAATCAATTTAATTCTAGAAAAAGTGTATATTAAATATAGCATCAAGCATAAATGAATATAAATCATCATCAAAATTATTAATTAGCGCCCGAAGAACCATAGAAACTATAGGGTTGCAATTACCAAAACGTTTGAAATATCATCCTGTTAAAGTTATGTTGATTTTGTATCCGCTTAAATATTATAAATTTAAATATTTCAACGTAGTTTCATAAAAAAAATAACACCTCCTGGAGAAGTCTGATGCAAAAGTCCCTACACATAGACCCGTTAAAATGTACGGGTTGCGTGCAATGCGAAATGGCCTGTTCGTTTGAACACACCGGCATGTTTAATCCGTCAAGATCTTACATCAAGGTCTTTAATTTCCATCACGAAGGGCGCTTTGCCCCCTACACCTGTACCCAGTGCGATGAAGCCTGGTGTCAACGTGCCTGTCCGGTTGATGCAATCAGTCTGGATAGTGTCACCGGTGCCAAAGTGGTTTCCGATGCGCGCTGTGTGGGCTGCAAGGTATGTACCATAGCCTGCCCCTTCGGCACCATCAACTATTCACAGGCCACCCACAAGGTCGTTAAATGTGACTTATGCGGCGGTGATCCTGCCTGCGCCAAGGCCTGCCCCACTGGTGCCATCACCTATATTGATGCGGACTGGACCGGTTATGACCGTATGATGGCTTCAGCATCCAGAAGTCTGTCATCTGCCGAAGCTAACGCATCCTGAGGAGGAATGAATCATGTCCTGGACTAAAAAAATATTACGCGTCAATCTCACGGCAGGTACCTGTACCGCTGAAGACCTGAATATGCAATGGGCCAATGAATACCTCGGCCAACGCGGCCTGGCCTCCAAATACCTGTCAGAAGAAGTTGATCCCAAATGCGATCCCTTAGGCCCTGATAATAAACTCATCATGGCTACAGGTCCGCTGACCGGCACCATGGCCTCTACTGCAGGTCGTTATTCAGTAATCACCAAAGGCCCGCTCACCGGTGCTATAGCCTGTTCTAACTCCGGTGGTTTTCTGGGTGCAGAATTCAAAAACGCTGGTTGGGATATGCTGATCTTCGAAGGCAAATCACCAGAGCCCGTGTATCTGTGGATAGACAATGACAAGGCCGAACTGCGCAGTGCTGCCGCTATGTGGGGCAAATCCGCCTGGGAAACCGATGATATGCTGCATCAGATCCATCAGGATCCGCAGATCCGCATCGCCACCGTAGGCCGACCTGCAGAAACCGGTTGCCTGTATGCTGGCGTTATTAATGACAAACACCGTGCAGCCGGACGTTCCGGCGTTGGTACCGTGATGGCCTCCAAAAACCTGAAAGCCGTTGCCGTGCGCGGCACCTTAGGTGTCGGTAATAACATCAAGGACATGTCTGCCTTTATGCAGGCAGTGAATGATGGTAAACAGGTGCTGGCAGAAAATGCCGTCACCGGACAGGGCATGCCCGCCTATGGCACCCAGGTGCTGATGAATGTGATCAATGGTGTGGGTGGTCTACCCGCACGCAATATGCGCGATGTAGGCTTTGAAGGTGCTGGCAATATCTCCGGTGAAGCCATGCATGAAAAACGAGCCAGCGATGGCAAGGCCAACCTCACCACTAATGCCGGTTGTTTTGGTTGCACCATCGCCTGTGGTCGTATCTCTACCATCGATAAAACTCACTTCTCAGTAGAAAACAAGCCCGAATACTGGGGCGCCTCTGGTGGACTGGAATACGAAGCCGCCTGGGCACTGGGTGCAGATACCGGGGTGGATGACCTGAACGCACTCACCTATGTCAACTTCCTGACCAATGAAGATGGCTTTGACCCCATCACCTTCGGCTGCACTGTAGCAGCAGCGATGGAAATGTTCGAAGAAGGCGTGTTAACCACCGCGCATACTGATGGTGTGGAACTCAAGTTCGGTTCAGCCGAAGCCTTTGTTGCAGCAGCGGAAGCGCTGGTTAATGGCACTGACTTTGGTAAAGACCTGGCACTAGGCTCTAAACGTCTGTGTGAAAAGTATGGACGTCCAGAACTCTCCATGTCGGTGAAGGGCCAGGAATTCCCCGCCTATGATCCACGCGGTATCCAGGGCATAGGTCTGAACTATGCCACCTCTAATCGCGGTGCCTGCCATGTACGCGGCTATACCATCGCCTCTGAGGTACTGGGTATTCCTGTGAAGACTGAGCAAACCGATACCGATGGCAAACCGGAACTTGTGAAAGCATTCCAGGATGCGACCGCACTGGTTGACTCTTCAGGTCTGTGTCTATTCACCACCTTTGCCTGGGGTATGGATAATATCGCACCACAGATCGATGGTGCCTGTGAAGGGGGATGGACAGTTGAGAAATGTCTGGAAGTGGGTGAACGCGTCTGGAACCTTGAGCGAGACTTCAACAATGCAGCAGGCTTTACCTCCAATGATGACAAGCTACCCAAACGTTTGCTGGAAGAAGCCATAAAAAGCGGCCCCACCGAAGGTCAGGTCAATCGTCTGGGTGAAATGCTGCCCAAGTACTATGAGATCAGAGGCTGGACGGATGGCGGTGAACTGACACCGGAAACCCGTCAGCGACTGTCTTTATAGGTACAGACTAAGGCTAAATCCATCAGCCCCATACAAAACTCACCATGAGTGAGTATGGGGCTTTTGCCAACGATCACAGACCGAGCATCCATCATGCATTACGTTATTATCGGCGCAGGTCCTTCCGGCGTCACTGCAGCAGAAACCCTGCGCAAACATGACCCTCTGGGTCAGATAGATTTACTCACGTCAGAACCCGAAGCCCCCTATTCCCGGATGGCGATACCGTATTACCTGATCGGCAATATCGACGAACAGGGCTGTCATTTGCGCAATAACGATGAGCACTTTATCGATCAGAAGATCAATGTCATTAATGCCATGGTCATCTCACTCAACAATGCCACCAAAACGCTGGAACTGGCCAATGGCGATAGCATGAGCTATGACAAGGTATTGATCGCTACCGGCTCGCGTCCGGCAGTACCCCCCATCCCCGGTGCAGACCTGCCTA